>CAIQKQ010000088.1 GCA_903872425.1 uncultured Opitutia bacterium
GGCGACGCGGTTCGGCGGATCACAGGTGAACGAGAGATAAAAAAGGCCCTGACCACCGGGGGTCCAGCTGTGCGCGTCAATCGTGTGGACGATCCGGGCCTTTTCGCGGATTGCCTGCCACAGCACGGAGCTGTCGCCATGGCCGAGGATGGCGGCGAGCACATCTAGTGCCGGTGCGTCGGCGTGCGCGAGGCCGGGCGCAGGCCAGGCAAGGCCGGCGCGCGTGACCTCGACGTCCTCGAACTGGTGTAGCGCGCGTGTCGCCAGTTGCTCCGGTTCTGCGGGAAGAAATACAGGCGCGAGCCGGGCGCGTGGCGCGGGGCCAAAATATTTTTCCACCTCTGTGCGCACGTTGGCGGCGTCCACGTCACCCGCGACAATGACGACCATGTTGTCGGGAACGTAGCGAGCGCGGTAGTAGGCCAACAGGTCAGCGGGTGTGAGCGCGGAAAAGATTTCCCGGTGGCCGATGATTGGATGGCGGTAGGGATGCTCGCGGAATGCGGTAGCGAAGAGCGCCTCCGCGAGGCGGTTGTCGGGATCGTCGCGCGTCATGGCGATTTCACGAAGGATGACGTCGCGCTCTTTGACGAACTCAGCGGCAGGCAGCGTGGAATTGAGCGTGATGTCGGCGAGCACATCGAGCGCAAGGCCGGTGTGGGCCGCGGGTAGGTCGATGTGATAGACCGTGCGGTCGAAGGTCGTGTAGGCGTTGATGTGGCCGCCGTGCGCTTGGACGGTCGCAGAAATCTCGCGGCCCGCACGGCGGGCGGTGCCTTTGAACAGCATGTGCTCCAAAAAATGCGAGAGGCCGGCCCCAAGCTGGGCACCCTCGTGAATGCTGCCAGTTTTTACCCAGACCTGTACGGCGGCGACGGGTGCGGCTCGAGACGACTGGACGAGGAGCGTAAGGCCGTTGGGCAGCACGGTGCGCTCGACGGGCTGTCGCCAGAACGTCTCCAGCAGTCGCAGGTCGGCGCGCGCACTCATGCCGGCTCCGCAGTGGCGGACGAGGCTGAGGCTGAGGGAGAGGGCGGCGTGGCACGCTTGCTGGGCGAAGACGAGGAAGAGGGCCGTGGGCTGGGTAGAAACGGTTTCACGAACGCTTCGCTAAAATCATAGATATCGCTGAAATCCTCACGCTTGTCAGTGTCAGTTTTACTGAACACGCCATACTCAATCAGGTTAAATACGATCTCGCCAAAGTCTGTACAGCGACGCACACCCCAGTCGTTGAGCACCGTCTGTGCGAGCGGACCGAACTGGTCTAGCGCGTGAGCCCTAAGGCCTTGTAGCAATTCAGGACCGGTCACATGGCGGGATTTGTGGAGCCGATCGGCTTGTTTTTTCTTCATCTCCATCACCGTGTGATCCAGCCCGTCACGCACGAAGGCATAGGCCTTGCGGTCGTACCGTGCATCATCCTTGCGAATGAGTTCTACTGTGGCGTCAAATTTGTCGGTTCCTGACATAGCGAGGGATGAATCTAGCAGGTGGCTAAGCGGCGCGCAATACCCAAACCCCTCTGGCACCGAGTAGGGAAGCCACACCGCGGTCGTTTCTATATGCAACTAGATAACAAATATAAAGATTCCATTTTGCTTTAAACCTAATATCATTGTTCCGAAAGTAAGGTGAATAAATCGAATGATCGCCTCGACGCAGACTAATCATCCCATCGCGGAAACGTCCATAACTGCTGCCAAAACGGGCGGTTTGGTCGAGCGGGCTTGTGCACGTTTGCGTGAGGCCGGTCTGAGAATCACCCAGCCACGCATTTCTATCCTGCAGGCGCTCACGAAACGTGGCAAGCCCGCATCGATTGAGCAACTTCATGAGGATCTGGCCAACGTGTCGTGCGACCTTGTCACTGTCTACCGCTGTCTCGCCGCATTTCAGGAGCTCGGTCTCGTACGGCGCTGCTATTTTGAGAATGGTACTAGCCTCTACCAATTGAGTCTGGAGGGTGACCCGGTTTATCACGTTGTCACACGCGAGGGAAACGTGGCTGAGCAGATCGAGCCTGCGCTCGCCGCCGAGATCACCGCTGTGATGGCCAAGGTCGAGAGCAAGCTCAAGACGCAGGGTTACTCCGGGGTTTCGCACCTCGTCGAATTTTTCGCCAACGCGCCGCGCACAAACAATGTCATTCCTCCTAGTCGTTCGGCTGCGCCCACACTTAAGCCGGTCGGCTGAGTGTGATTTAGGCTCCTGAGATTGTTCAGGCGACCGCCGCTCAGGTGGTTTTACTGGTCCAAGGAGAGGCTTATCCATCAGGGGACAAGAACGAGTGCGAAAATTTAAGACAAATCCGGTCGTTTCACCGTATCTGAAACAAGGATACAAACTAGACCGACGGTCGTGCGCTCGGATCAAACGCGAAGGCTAATCAGGGCAAATGCTCGGACGCTTTGAGTTGCGACTGATTCCTACGGATGTAGCGGCGTGGCGACTTTGCAGTTAAGCTGGACTTCTGCTGGTCAGGCGGGCGATGAGGTCGAGATAGCGCTGGATTTGACCGGCGGGAGAAAATGAGTCACAAGCGAAAGTACGAGCGATGGGGGCGATGGTGGCGCGTTGGGCGGAGTTGGTGAGCAGCGGGGTGAGCGCGGCGAGAAAGGTGTCGGCGTTGCCGGGTGGAATTGCCCAGCCGGTTTCACCAGGGAGAAAACATTCACGGACGCCGCCGACATCGTCGGCGACAACGGGCAGGCCATGGGCTTGAGCCTCAATGAGGAAATTCGAGAGTGATTCGGACTGTGAGGTGAGCACGGCGATGTCGGCCGCACGGTAGAGTGGGGCGGGGTCTGCTTGGTAGCCGAGAAATTTCACGCGATCGGCCAGGCCAAGCTGTGACGCGAGCGCGGTACAAGCCGGGCGAGTCTCGCCTTCGCCGGCGAGCCAAAGTTGCCAGTTGGCATCGCGCGGTAGACGGGCGGCGAGTGAGATGAGGGCGCGCTGGTTTTTCTCGGGACGAAACATCGCAACGCAGAGGAGAACAGTGGTCGCGGGCGTGAGGGTGTTCTGAGCACGGAGCGTCGCGCGGGACGTTTCGGAAAGCGATGAGAGGGGCACCTTACCAGCTCCTGAAGAAAACACGAGGGCGTTGTGGATGACAGTGATTCTCTCGTGGGGAATACCGTGGTCGGTGGTGATGATACGGGCGGCCTCGTGACTGTTGGCCACGATATGGCGGGCAAGGCGGAGCGAGCGGCGGTAGAGCCACGGAAGTTTTTTCCCAGTCCGCATCGTGGCGAGGATGACGGCGTGCGGAAAATGTTTTTGCAGTCCGCCAGCGTAGCAGTTGGCCATGCGGCCCATGCAAAGAATTACATCGGGCACAAGTCGGGAGGCGAAGCGAAGGAGGCCCGGCGCGAACCAGTCGAGGCGGGTGTCAAAGGGTTGGAGCGTGTGAATGTTGACTGCCGCTTGCGGCGCGTTGGCGGATGACGTTGCATCAGGCTCAGGGTGGGGGGCCAGCGTTCCGCCGGGACGGAAGGTAAGAAGTGTCGTGGCGTGGCCGGCAGCGGCGAAGGCGTGCGCGAGCAGCACAGATTGACGCTCGGTGCCGCCGTTGCGAAGGTGGTCTTGGAGGACGAGGATTTTCATTGCCGCACGCGGGAGTGGGAAGGAATGTGGCAGTTGAGGAAACTATGAAGTTTGCGTTTCAAAAAAGTATTTCACTCAGCGGGCTGCTCGTGCGTTGGGCGGTGCTCGCGCTGGGCGTGACGCTCGCCACACGGCTCGTGGACGGTATCACCTGCGATGACGGCGAGACGCTGGTCGTGGTCGTGATGCTGCTGAGCTTGTTCAACGCGGTGCTGAAGCCGTTGTTACTGCTGTTCACGCTACCCTTCATTCTGTTGACGCTAGGGCTGGGCGTGCTCGTGATCAATGCCCTGTTGTTTCTCTGGGTCGGGCATCTGGTGAAGGGGTTTCACGTCGCGGGCTTCTGGCCGGCGCTATGGGGCGCGCTGATCGTGAGCGTGACCAACATGGTCGTCAGCGCGATGGTTCGTCGGCCGCAACCGCCCGGGCGGGGGCCGCCAGCTCAGCCTCCGGCGGCGGGCGGCAAGGGCGGCGACGTGATTGACATTTAATTTGACGAAGGCCGTCGGACGCGGACGCTGGCGTCATGGCTGAAACTACAGAATACGATCTCATTGTCATTGGCGGCGGTCCGGCGGGCTATGCCGGCGCGATTCGCGCCGGGCAGCTCGGCAAAAAAGTCGCGTGTATCGAACTCGAGCGCGCGGGTGGCACCTGCCTTAACTGGGGCTGTATCCCCACTAAAGCCCTGCTCAAGAGCGCCGAACTTTACCAGAAGTTTAAAAAAGCCGAGACCTATGGTCTCAGCGCGACCGGCGTAACGTTTGACTTTGCCAAGGTTATGGCGCGCTCGCGCACGGTGGCCGGCCAGATGGCCAAGGGTATCGAGTTTCTGTTCAAGAAAAACAAAGTGGACTACTTCGTCGGCTCGGGACAGGTGGCTGGCACGGGCATGGTCACGATCACGAGTGGCGAGCACAAAGGAAAATTTCTTAAGACGAAAAACATCCTCATCGCCACCGGCTGCAAGATGCGCCGCATCCCCGGCGTCGATGTGGACGGTGTGCGCGTCATGACGTCACGGGAGGCGTTGGCAGCGACGACTCTACCGAAGTCAGTCATTATCGTCGGCGCGGGTGCCATCGGCGTGGAGTTCGCATATTTTTACAACGCTTTTGGCGCGAAAGTCACACTGGTTGAGATGCTGCCTCAGGTCTTGCCGGTCGAGGACGAGGAGGTGTCCAAGACGCTCCAGCGCGCCTTTGAGAAGCAGGGCATCGCTGTCCACCTCGGTACAAAGTGCGAAAATTTCCGCGTCGGGAAAGACTCGGTGAAGGTTGACCTTATCGCGGGCGAAACAAAAACCGAGGTCGAGGCCGAGCTGCTGCTGTCAGCCATTGGAGTCGTGGCGAATTTGGAGGGTGTACTGGCCTCAAACCTCAAGCCCGAGCTGGACCGCAACTACTTGAAAGTGGGCGATGACTACCAGACGAGCCTGCGCGGCATCTATGGCGCGGGCGACATCATCGGGCCGCCGTGGCTTGCACACGTGGCGACGTTCGAGGCGATCAACGCCGTCAACGGGATGTTCGGCCACGGCACGCCAAAGCGCGTAAAGAATTTTCCCGGCTGCACCTACTGCCAGCCGCAGGTCGCGAGCACGGGCCTGACGGAGAAGGCGGCGAAGGAGAAAAAACTCGACTACAAGGTGGGTAAGTTTCCGTTCACCGCCTCCGGCAAGGCTGTGGCGTCGGCCGAGAGCGAGGGCTTCGTGAAGGTGATCGCCGACGCGAAGACTGGCGAGATTTATGGCGCGCACATCATCGGTAGCGAAGCGACGGAGCTGATTGCCGAATACGGCCTAGCGATCGAGCTGGAGGCCGGCGTCGAAGAAATTCACCAGACCATCCACGCGCACCCAACTCTGAGCGAGGCTGTAATGGAGGCCGCCGCCGCATCGCTGGGCGAGGCTATTCATATCTGAATAGGAGATTGCTATCAAATTCTCTGAAGTTTTCCCGTTGCGCACCTCGGGAAAGCGCTTGGATTGGCGCGGTGAACTTGCATGTCTTGCCCGCCGGGCCGATCCAGACCAACGCTTACCTGCTCACCGCACCGGAGCGCGGTGAGGCGGTGCTGATTGACGCACCGCAGGGTGTGTGGGTGGAGGTGGCTGAAATTTTGCACACCGAAAAATGCCGGCTCACCGAGTTGTGGTTCACACACGGGCATTGGGACCATATGCAAGGTGGGGCCGAGATCGTGCGCGCTACAGTCGCCCGGGTAAGTGCGCACGCTGATGACCGGGTGCTGATCGAGACGCCGGAAGTGATGAAAAAATTTATGGGTGAGGACCTAGGACTGGAGGCAGTGAAAGTGGACCGTTGGGTCACGCAAGGCGATCAGCTGGCGGCACTGGGCACGGTGGCGGAAGTGCGGCACGTGCCGGGGCATTGTCCGGGGAGCGTGATGTTTTATTTTGCGGCGATGAAGGGCGCGTTTGTCGGCGACGCGATATTTCAACGCAGTGTGGGGCGAACGGATTTGCCGGGCGGGAGTTTTGCCCTGCTCGAGAAATCCATCCGCGAGCAAATTTACACGCTGCCGAACGACACTACCGTTTATCCAGGCCACGGGCCGGCCACTACCGTGGGGGCCGAGAAAACTGACAATCCTTATGTCCACAACTGAGCCGCACGAATTTTTCATGCGTCGTGCGCTGGAGCTGGCGAGACGCGGCTGGGGTAATACCCATCCCAACCCGATGGTAGGCGCGCTCATCGTCGAGGCCGGTGTGATCGTAGCCGAAGGATGGCACGAGCAAGACGGAGGGGCACATGCGGAGAAGGCCGCGTTTGCGGCGCTCGGGCGTACGCCCAAGGCCGGGGCGACGCTTTACGTCACGTTGGAGCCGTGCTCAACGGCGGGGCGCACGGGGGCTTGCACGGCAACGATTCTCGCTGCTGGCGTGCGGCAGGTAGTCGTGGGCGCCACTGACCCGAACCCGGCACATGCCGGGCGCGGGCTGGAGGTTTTACGCACGGGGGGTGTCGAGGTGACAGCTGGCGTGTGCGAGCGGGAGTGCGTTGATCTCAATTTGATCTTCAATCACTGGATAACGCGGGGTGCACCGTTGTTTGCGGCGAAGTCGGCCGTCACGCTCGATGGTAAAATTGCGTGCCGTACGGGCGAGTCACAATGGATTACGGGCGAAGCGGCACGCGCGGACGTACACCACTGGCGGCGGCTGTATCCCGGTATCGCGGTCGGTGCGCGCACAATCTTGAAGGATAACCCGCGACTGACGGCGCGTGTGGCCGGCGAGTCGGATTGGTGTCCGTGGCGTTTCATATTTGACGGGCTGCTGCGCACGGTCGTGGACAAAAATCAGGCACGTGTATTCAGTGATGAGTTTCGTGCACGTACGATCGTCGTGACGACACCACATGGCGGACTGGGCTATGTGCGTAAGCTGCGCGAGCAGGGCATTACCGTGTGGTGTTTCGAATCGGCGTCGCAGCGGGTGCCATTCGCGGCGTTCCGCCAAAAATGCGCCGAGGAAAAAATCACCGGCGTGTATTTCGAGGGCGGGGCCCAGCTCGTGAGCGAGCTGGTGCGGGCACGTGAGTTGGACTACCTTTTTGCCTATCGCGCGCCGGTGCTGCTGGCGGACGACAAGGCAAAGAGTGTCTTCAGCGGACTGCGGCCGGAGCGGCCCGACCAGGGCGTGCGGCTGGCGGACGTGCGGCATGAGACTTTTGGCGATGATGCGCTCATGCGCGGACGGGTGGTGTATCCCAGCAAGCTGTTACTCGATGAAACTGTTTTTAGCCTCAAATAACGCGCACAAGGCGGCCGAGCTGGCCGCGCTCGCGGCACGCGACGGACTTTCGGTCGAGATCATTTCGGCGCGGGCAGTCGGCGGAATGCCGCCAGTTGTGGAGGATGCAGGAACATTTATAGGCAACGCGCGAAAAAAGGCGCGCGCGTTGCAGCTGCGTCTGGCCGCCGACGCGGCCACGACCGGTGCCTGGGCGCTGGCGGACGACAGCGGCCTATGCGTGGACGCACTCGGTGGCGCGCCGGGCGTGGAATCGGCGAATTACGCGGGGCTCGGCGCGGGCGACGCCGCGAACCTGACAAAACTCGTGGCGGCGATGCGCAACGTGCCAGAGGCAAAACGCGGGGCGCAGTTCTGTTGCGTGCTACTACTCGCTGGTCCGGGCGGCGAGGAGCAAGTTTGCGAGGGCCGCTGCGCGGGGCACTTGTTACGCGAGCCGCGCGGCACGGAGGGGTTTGGTTATGATCCGCTGTTCATGCCGGAGGGTCACACGCGGAGTTTTGCTGAGATGAGCGCGGCGGAGAAAAATCTTCTGAGCCATCGCGCACGGGCGTGGTCGGCACTGGCGTCGTGGATGCGGTGCAGACAGTGAGGCAACGCTGATGAGGGCGGCTTACGCACCACTAATGGCAGGCCTAAAGCCCGCTGACGGCGGTGCTATAGGAGGTGGAGTTGGAGAGGTAGGTGAAGTCCACGCGTCGGTAGGAGATCACTTGCGGACAGATAGGCGGGAAATTGCCGTTGGCAAAAATTTGGTCAAAGCCCCAAGAGCGGGTGGGTGGGGTGTAGTAGTCTGA
>CAIQKQ010000089.1 GCA_903872425.1 uncultured Opitutia bacterium
GCAACGTCGTCTCGACCATTGATCCCAAAAACCGGGACATTAACGACTATGGCGTGAGCACCCCGAAGGGCGTCGCTGCCGCGCGCGGCACCAGCCTCACCGTTATTAACGAAACCGGCAATGTGACCGTTACAGCTAATGCCGACAGCGTGGTATTTACAGACAGTACCGGCCTGACTGTGACCATCCAGCAGGGACAAGTGACCTACACACCAGTTGGTTCGAACGTGGCTATCACCGTGCCGATTTCTCAAGCGGCCAATGTCCCATCTGTAGCGGCGGCCGTAAAAGCTGGCGTGACGGCGATGGCCAGCGTGATCGCGGGCAACCTTGGTGGGCTCAGCGCCGGCGCACTTGAAAACTTGACTTCCAAGGTTGTCGCCGTGGCCTCAGCTGCTTTGCCCACCCAAGCTGCCGCCATCACCTCGCAGGTCGTTACCGCAATTGCATCTTCCTCTTCCTCTGGTGCCTCAACCCAACAGGTGAGCAATCTCGTCGCCAGCGTGGTGGCCGCTGCCACCACCGCTGCTCCTGCGCAAGCTCAGGATATCGCCGTGCAGACCGTGCAAACGCTCAACACTAATTCGTCTGGCTCTTCTGCTGCAGCCGTCAGCAATGCTATCTCTGCTGCGGTTTCCGCGGCTGTCGCGGCGGCTCCGGCTGGTACATCGGCTGCGCTGGTTGATGCGGTTCAAACCGCCGTTCCCACGCAAACGACCAATATTACGACGGGCGTGCAGAATGCCCCTGTTTCCCAAGCCACCAAGGACGCTGCTATCAGTGAAATCGCCACGAACACCGGCCGCACCGCTGATGCCCTCAAGGGAGATGCTGCGGCCAATACGACAGTTGCTCCGCCTGCTCCGACTGCCATCTCGAACGGTCAAGGTTCGACGACGCCAACGGTGGATACCAGCACCGGCCCCACTCCTCCCACAACGCCGCCGACGAACAATAACAATCAGGAAAACACCACCGTTACGCCAGGCGGCGTGTAATATCCGCGGCGCGCCCAGTTTTCTGCTGGGTGATCTACGATTTTATCTCAACCGGCGTCCTCTCAAGGGACGCCGGTTTTTTTCGTTTATCTTCAGGAGAGCCACCCCGTCTTATCGCGGGAGACCTCGTGCCCACTTCGGGGCACAGGATATTGCCTTGGTTGATCTTAGCTCAGTCTTTGCTCGCCCCTGGGCTAAAGCTTGATCGGAACCGACCAACTTTCATGCGGCAGATCCGCCGTCGGCGTTATTTCTCCCCGTCAAGAAACGAGGTCTGTTTCGGCTTCCGTGCGGCCTGCGCACGGAGGGAGGTTTCGTCCTCGGGCAAGGTGTTGAGGTGGCGCGGCGGTTTGGTTGTCTTTTGCGCGACGGCGGCCTCGCGGTCGGCCACGATGCGATCGCAGATCTGGTGGATGTGCATCCGCAACCATTGCGCGGTGCTGCTGCCGGGGGTGTAGTCCGCCGGACCGTAGCCGGAAATGCGGCTCGTCTGGAGCAGCTTATCGTTCTGCGCAAACTCGTCGGGCCGAGCCGGGTTGTAGACCGCATAGGCCCGGCCGCCGCCACCCTCGACCACGGCGAAGCTCGGCACATCGCTAGGACCGTCGGCAATATAGATCATGTTTTGCAGCGGGATGCGGCGATCCTCGGCGGCCATCTTGGCGTTTACGTCGATAGCGGGATTTTTGTTCGTCCCCTTGTTGATCTCGAAGATCGCGCGTGTCTTAGTGGTGTTGTCTATTACGAGGCCAATCTGGGCGATTTCAGCGGCGGGTGGGTCGAGCGAAAGGTCGCGCTGGCGGAGGAAGCCGGGCTGGAGCGGGTTCTCGATGAATTCGCACGCCCACACGCCGTCCACGTGCGGCGCGATGGCGCTGCCACGGATCATCGGCGCGAGGCCGGTGCTCACGATGTAGTGCTCAAGCGTAATGCCGTGCGATGCATATTTCGGTCGTTCGCCGACGTAGCCGCGTGCGAGGCGGAAAAACTCCGGCAGGCCAGGGTAAAACGTTATCTCTGCGCCGCACGCCTGGAGGATCTGGTTGTTCAATCCCGCGAGCGGCCCAGCTTGGACGTGGGTGAGCAGGTGATTGAGGTAGGCGATTTCCGACGAGAGGTGGTAGCCGCGCTCGTGATAGCGTGCCGCGAGGGCATTCGTCTCTTGCCAGAACACCGCCTCGTCGAGCCCATAGCGACGGAACAGCGGCGACTGCATATAGTCTGGGATTAAGGTCTTGTCGAAATCCCAGATGAGCGCGATGGTGTTCTGCGTGAAAAGCGTCGTGGCCATGAATAATGAGCAATACCGCTAGCGGCGGCTGGTTCGCCGTGCGTCTTTGTTCGCGGCCACGTAATCTACTCGCGCCCGGCGGCGCAATTCCCAAATCGCCACTCCGTGCGCCAGTCATTTCTGTTTCTGCCTCCTGACTCCTCTGCCTGTGGAAAC
>CAIQKQ010000090.1 GCA_903872425.1 uncultured Opitutia bacterium
CTACCTCCATAACATCCACCGCCGTGGTCCAAACATGGCCTTCAGGGGAGACTTCCACCCCTTTTCCTGGAGATGAGTAGCTCTTTCCCGCGCCTAGTACGAGTGTCTGTTTAATGGCGGCTCGTGGGCACTTCGTTGGCCCTTGTGACTAAAAATGTTTGATGGAGGTGGTATGTTGATCAAGATATCCTAGATCAGCGGTGAGCTGCCCAGGACTACCACCTCCATCAACACCGCCGGGCGTCGCCGCCCTCCATTGAAGGGAGCAGCCACAGACGAGCCCTTATTCGTAACGCTCACATCCACCGACCAGGGCGGGGGGGGGGGGGCAGGCCAGGGCGGGGGGCAGGGGTGTCAACACCGTTTGAGAAAATTGTTCGAAAATTCATTCTCATTCAGACTATAAATCTTAATATAAGTCCTGTGGACCCCCCCCCCAAAAAAGAAAGCGTTTTTGTGAACAGCCCCCTTCACGTCGCTTGTGGTTGCGCGTCGCCTAGAAGGTTTGTCTCTATTTTTTTCCTGGCGAGCTCGGCTCGACCTTTGCAATCGTGCTCCCTTGTACAGAGGATGTAAGAACCATTTCGAAAGCGAATCGCCTCCCGTCCTCACTGCGCCACACCCTCCGCCTTTCCGCGGTCGCCCTAGTTTGAATCGCCGTCTCGCCCACCTCCCACCTGCCGCTTTCCTTGTCCGCACAGGCGATTTCGTCTGACCTGAGGCAAGGCACCGTTGCCAGGCAGGCGCGCCCAAATGAGCAGCAAGGTAAGCCGGCCTGCGCGCAAGAGGACGAAATTGAGCGTCGCCGCGTCGCTCGAGACGGCGGCGCGTCCGTTTCGCGGCCAGCTTCTCCACCCCAAATCGACGACGGCTGACGTTACACGGGCGCTGAGACGAGCAAGCCACATCCGCATGGGCGTTGGCCATGCGCCCTCTATCACCGCCTCCTACGCGCCCCATCCCCATCTTGCTCTCGACGCAGTTGATCAAGGTTGCCGTCGGCGACAGCGTCGGCGTCGCCGCGGTCGCGGCCGCAGCTGCCCTTTTCGTTGCCTTCAGGGCCCCCGTCCCAGCAGCGCGCTCCAAAGATAACGCGACGCGCGAGGAAGAGGAGGGAGGCGCTGCAAGCGCCTCGGCGAGCGCGTGCTGCGGTCGACCGGTGCTCGGCGCAACCAAGGCGGCTGCCGAGTCCAACTCGAGCACGCTGCCCTCGGAGCAGGTGATGGCCGCAGCTTCGAGTGGCGATGGCCTCGACACGGTCGCGGGCGGCGGCCTCGTCCCTACTGCCGAGCCCGCCGTCCACCGCCTCGCAGAGCAACCAGCGGCCGCAAGCGTAAGCGGCGTTATCGTTGCCGACGCCATGGTGGAGGGCGGCGTGGTGGAGGGCGGCGTGGTGGATGGCGGCGACTCCCTCCTCGTCTCGGCGTCTGCCGGCAAAAAGGCGAATCGCCCCGCCAGGAAGACGGCGGCCCTGGGCGGCGCCCAGGCAGGCAATACGCGCGCCCAGCGCGCTGTCATGGCGGCAGCCGCGAGAGGACTCGGGCATGGTGCCCCTGACTTCGAGGAGCTTGTCAAGCAATTCGTGCGGGGCCCGCGGGGCTACCGTGCATGGTTCGTCTGGCCGCTGGCGCTGACGAGGCGCATCACCCTGCGCGCCTTGCAGACGACGCCAAAAAATGCCGAGCGCCGCATTCACGATGCGCAGCGCGCGCGTGA
>CAIQKQ010000091.1 GCA_903872425.1 uncultured Opitutia bacterium
AATCGTCATCCGCCGCTCCTGGGTGGATGAATTCTTGGGGGCCACACCATGAAAAACCAAGAATCCCAAAACAACGGGCGGGTGATTAATTTTCAACCGCCGGGTGCTGACGGCCAGCCGCCGGCCGCACAGCCCATGACCTGCGAGATTCTCACGGGGGCGTTGCTGAGGGCGGATGCGCTCGCAACGGTCGAAATCAAGCCTCGCGAATACCTTTGCGGCACTTGGTTCCGCGAGGGCGACCTCGGCTTCCTCTTCGGCGAGCGTGGCCTCGGCAAGACCTGGCTTGCCCTCGATCTGGCGCGCAGTCTGTCCGAAGGTCGCGCCGTGGGGCCATGGCCGGTGACAAAAGCCCGCCGCGTGCTTTACGTTGACGGGGAAATGCCACTCGACGGCATCCGTGACCGGGATGAGGCATTGCGCCAGCAGGACGGAACGCTGGACGTGCTCAATCATGAGTGGCTGTTCCAAACAGCGGGTATGGTGCTCAACCTCGCGGAGCGGAACACACAGGCCGCCTTGACGGCCATGTGTGAGGCAAAAAATTTTGAGGTCATCATCCTCGACAATCTTTCCTGCCTGTTCAGCGGCGTGGCGGAAAACGACGCCGACGCGTGGGAGCAGGTCTTGCGCTGGCTGCTGGAACTGCGTCGCCGGAAAATCGCCGTCATCATCGTGCATCACGCCAACCGCGCCGGCCAAAATATGCGGGGCACCTCACGGCGCGAGGACGCGGCGTTTTGGGTGCTGCGCCTGGACAGCGTGCCCGACCCGGCCAAAGAGGGCGAGGGCGCGCGCTTTATCTCCCGCTTCACCAAGGCGCGACAGGGGACACGCGCGGAAACCGAGCCGTTGCAATGGGCCTATGAGCCGGATGGGAAGCGCGTGCGCGTGACCTACAAGGCGCTGCCGACCTTGGAAGTTTTCAAGGAATGGCTGAGAGACGGTTTGGAGAGCTGCACCGACATTGCGGAAGAAATGGGCCTGACCAAGGGCGCGGTTTCCAAGCTGGCGAAACGCGGGGAGCGCGACGGTTGGCTAAAAATGGAGGGGCGGCATTACAAGCTGCTGGATCGCTCGTGACCGCCCACGTACATCGCACCCAAGACCGGCCTCGTTTCCCGCGCAACGCCTATGGCAGGAAACCGGAAACGAAGGGAAACGAATCGGGAAACGAAACAGTTTCCACGTCCGCCCTCAGTGGTAAAAACGCCGAGGAAAGGAAACGAACCCAACTCCGCGATGGAAACCAACCGCCCCGTTTTTGGGTGCGGTCGTTTCCACGCCCTGCCCGCTATGCTTGACCTCGACCGGCTGGAAAAGGGGCGGCTGCGCGGCGGCAAGCTCATCGCCCGCTGCCCGGCGTGCGCCGAGCTGGGCGCGGACAAGGCGGGGGAGCACCTGTCCGTCTTAAACGAGGGGCGCGGCCCGTATCACTGCATTGCCGATGCCGACGGTAAGGGAGGGCCGCATAGCAAACGCATCTTTGAACTGGCCGGCGCGCGGGCGCAGCCCGGCCAACGGCCCGCCTTGCGGCCAATTCCACCCCCTCGCCCGCTGGCGCGGCCTTCGCCCCGAATCCCGCCGCTGCGCCCGTTAAACGTCACGGAAATGGCCGACGTCGCACGGCAACGGGGCTGGGCCTCGTTTGCCGGGCTGGAATTGCTCACGCGGCGCGGGCTGGTGTGGCACGGCTTGGTTTGGGATGACGGGCGCGGCTGGCCTGCATGGATCGTGTCCGACGCCTCCCGCCGCAACGCTCAAGCGCGGCGGATAGACGGCCAGCCGTGGTCGGGCATCGGCGACAAGAAAGCCAAGAGCCTGCCCGGCGTGGAAGCCTCGTGGCCCATCGGCGCGAAAGAGATTGGCGACCGCCCGGTGGTGCTGCTGTGCGAGGGGCAGCCGGATTTCTGCGCGGCGCTGCTCGTCGCATGGTGGGAAGGGCTGCACGTTGGCCGCGTGGCCCCCGTCTGCATGACCGGCGCGGGCCATTCCATTCCTGAGGGCGCGCTGCCACTGTTCGCCGGCAAGCACGTCCGCATTTTCATCCATGACGATGCCGAGGGACACGCGGCGGCGGATCGCTGGCAGAAACAGCTATACGGGGCGGGGGCAAAAAGCGTGGACGGGTTCAACTTTGCCGGGATGAGGCGGCGCGATGGACGCCCGGTGGCGGACTTGGCGGACTTCGCCACGCTGCTCGATGACGAAGCGCCCATTGCAGCCCGTGTGCTGCGTGATTTGCCGGGGGCTGAGGAGGCCTAAAAAGGCCTAAATTTCATGCCATGAAACTGACCCCCAAACAACAGACTTTTGCCGACGCGGTGCTTGGCGGCGCTACCGGCTCGGCGGCGGCGCGGGCGGCG
>CAIQKQ010000092.1 GCA_903872425.1 uncultured Opitutia bacterium
CGAACGGTGAAAATCGCTACGTGCGGCTTAATTTTGCCAAGAAGCCTGCAACGCTCCACGCTGCGGGTGAACGGTTGTTGAAATTAAAGCGCTAACATTAGCGGGGGTGGGGCGCCCGATGGATGTTTAGGGTGGCGATTTATTTCAAGCGTACCGCTTGGCCGGGGCGGGCGGGGGTAAGTTGGCCGGCGCGGATCACGGGTATACCGTTCACGATCACGTCACTGAAGCCCGTCGCGTAATGGTGTGGGTCGTCGTAAGTCGAGGGATCGTTGACCGTTGCGGGGTCAAAAATTATGACGTCAGCAATATCGCCTGGGTGAAGCTCGCCGCGCTCGCCGAGACGAAACGTGCGCGCGGGCAGCGAGGTCATTTTGCGTACGGCGTCTTCGAGCGGAATCACCTTTTGGTCGCGCACATAGCGGCCGAGAATTCGGGCGTTGTTACCATAGCCGCGAGGGTGGGGGACGGCTTCGCCAAATTTCCGGATGCCGGAATCGGAGGCAATCATGGTGAGCGGTTGAGCGAGGAATTTTTTGAGGTCGGCCTCGCTCATGCCGTGGAAGACGCCTTGCGCGCCGCCGCGCGCTTCAATGTCGAGGATCGTCTCGATCTGGTCGTCGAGCGCCGCCGCGCCGCGGAGGAGTTGTGCGCATTGGGGTATTGTTTTGCCGTTAAAACGTGGATCGAGTTTGAAGTTGGCGACGACGGCGTAGGTAAAATCGCCACGTTTGCCCTTGGCGATGGAGTCTTTCATCTCGGCAACCATTTGGGCTTTGATCGCCGGATCGGCTAGGCGCTCTTTGTAGCGCGCCGCGCCGCCTTCGCGGAACTCGGCAGCGATGAGCGCCGAGATGCCGGTGCTTGAGGCGGTGTAGGCATATTGGTCCTGCGTAATTTTCAAACCCGCGGCGCGAGCGCGGTCGAGGTAGGCTAGGATTTCGTCGGCTCGGCCCCATGCGTTGGGGCTGGAGAGTTTGATATGGGAAACTTCGGCGGGGATTTTTGCCTCGCGGGCAACAGTGATGAGTTCGTCGAGGGCTTCTAGAATGCGGGAGTTTTCGTAGCGCATGTGGCTCGCGTAGATGCCGCCGTGTGCGGCGGCGACTTTGGCGAGAGCGATGATTTCATCGGTCTTGGCAAAAGAGCCGGGCAAGTAGATCAGTCCCGTGCTCAGGCCAACGGCGCCATCCGTCATCGCTTGTTCGACTAGGGCACACATTTTTTCCAACTCGGCGGGTGTAGGCGGGCGCATGAAGCTGCCGCCCATGACTTGGAACCGCACCGTGTTGTGCCCTATGAGCGTGGCGACGTTGAGCGACACACCGGTGCGCGTGAGCTGGTCAAAGAAGGCGCCGATCTCTAGCTTCGAGCCGCCGCAGTTACCCGTGACGATGGTGGTGACGCCCATGCGCAGGAAATTTTCCGCTGTGGGTAGATCGTTGACGTCTTCGGAGTGCGTGTGGACGTCGATGAAGCCGGGTGCCACGACGTGGCCGACGGCGTCGATTTCTGTGGGTGCGGTGGAGCCGGCGGGGAGTTGTCCGATGGCCGCGATACGACCGGCGCGGATCGCGAGATCGCCGGGTCGGGCGGGAGCGCCGGTGCCATCAATGAGCGAGGCGTGGCGGATGATGAGGTCGTAGGTCTCGGCGCAAAGTGGCAACGAGATGAGCAGTACGACCAGGCAGAGAAGGAGACGTTGAGCGAGGCGCATGGGGGAAAGCTAGCACCGTGTGGGCCAGATTGAGGCGGGGCAATGCGGGATCGATGGTTTGAGTCTAGCGGTGTGACAGTGAAGTGAATTTAACCCGAAGCAGTGTTTTTGACTTTGCGCGCGGGCCTGGGTGACGTGTGGTGGAGTCATGGCAGAGCGGCCCACGTTTCGCATGGCAGTAAAGTTTTGGCTCAAACTGGGACTACTCAGCTTTGGCGGGCCAGCTGGCCAAATCGCGCTGATGCATCGGGAACTCGTGGAGCATAAAAAATGGATCGAGGAAGCGCGATTTTTGCACGCGTTAAATTTTTGTATGTTGCTGCCTGGACCTGAGGCTACGCAGTTGGCGACGTATTGCGGATGGCTCTTGCATGGCGTGCGCGGGGGCTTAGCGGCGGGCTTACTGTTTGTGATGCCAGGCGCGTTGGCGTTGTGGGGCTTGAGTTGGATTTACGTGAGCTTCGGTGCGATGCCGGCTGTGGCTGGGGTGCTGCACGGGCTGAAGGCTGCGGTGTTGGCAATTCTCGCGGTGGCCGTCGTGCGAGTCGGGCGTAGATCTCTGAAAACGTCCGCATCCTGGGCGCTCGCGGTGACGTCGGGCGCTGTGCTCGCTTTGCGTGTGGCGTCGTTTCCGGTGGTCGTCGTGCTCGCGCTGGCCGTGGGATTTTTTGGGATGCGACGTTGGCCGAATGCGTTTGGGTCAGGAGCAGCCACGAGCACGGACGAGGCGACGGTGAAAAACGATTTGGCGCAGACTCGCACAGGCTGGGAGACGGCGTCGATCGCCGGCATCGGCTTGTCGTTGTGGTTCGTGCCGGTCTTGGTCGCGGCGTGGCTACACGGCTGGGGCGGACTTTACACGCAGCTTGGTTGGTTTTTCAGCAAGGCGGCGGTGGTGACATTTGGCGGGGCTTACGCGGTGTTGCCCTATGTGGGTCAACAGGCGGTGGAGCATTATGAGTGGGTCACTGCGCCTCAGATGGTGGACGGACTGGCACTCTCGGAGACGACGCCGGGGCCGTTAATTTTGGTGCTGCAATACGTTGGGTTCCTCGCGGGCTGGGCGCAACCTGGCGAGTTATCACCCTTGGCCGCGGCGACATGGGGCGCGGCGATGGCGACGTGGGTGACTTTCGTACCGACGTTTTTATTTATCCTCGTAGGCGCGCCATATGTGGAGCGTTGGCGCGGTTGGGCTCCGTGGCGCGGGGCCTTGGCGGCGGTTACGGCGGCCGTCGTTGGCGTGATCGCGCAGCTGGCGGGTTGGTTTGCGTGGCACGCACTGTGGCCGCGGGGCGGAAGCGGGGGCGTTGATCTCTGGGTCTTGGGCGTTGGGGCAGCGGCAGGGGTGGCGTTGCAATGGGGCCGCGTCGGCCTCGGCTGGGTTGTGCTGGCGTGTGGGGTCGCGGGTGCGTTGAGCGTGATGGGGCTTTGAGGGCATTTTGGCGTTTCGCTTAGCTGGCTTGCCTCGAGAAGGTGGTTTTAGCATTTTACGTAATCCCTTAAAATGATGAACCTTGCTTCAGCTGATCAGCACGATCGTCCTCTGGAGTGATTTATTTTTGGGTTCATCGGGCCGGTTGTGA
>CAIQKQ010000093.1 GCA_903872425.1 uncultured Opitutia bacterium
CCCCTGCATGGGCCGTGCACGCCCATTGCAGGCTCGACGCTTGATCCACGGCTTAGAGCAAAATTATCGCGTTTTGGACTTTTACTCGCCCGGACCACCTTTACTGAATACTTGTGCTCTTTTGAGGGCCGACTTTTCGATGGGCTAGGCACTTACGCGATTTCATCTCCGCGCGAAAGAGCACAAAAAAGAGCACAAGTATTCAGTAAAGGTGCCTTTTTGGCCTGCCATTCTACGACGTATTTTGCTCACGTAAGTCGCTGGCGGTCGGGCTTATTCGGGGTAATTCGGGGTTTTTCGGCCCTTTCTGAAAGAGCACAAGTATTGAGCGAAGCTACAAATGGCTTCCGAAAGTGGTGCCCGGGCGCGGACTCGAACCGCGATGCTTTTGGCACAGGCTTCTGAGACCTGCGTGTCTACCAATTCCACCACCCGGGCAAATCGGGAGCGTTACGACACGCGCCGGTCCCGCGCTTGGCAAGCCCGGATTTGACCTTGGCCCGTCGCACCGCCCGGCCCACGCTGCTGACATGAGCGGGATAAAATGGTGTGGGCTGTTGCTGGCCGCCGGTGCTTCGCGCCGGATGGGCCGCGACAAAGCCATGCTACCCGCCGCTGATGGCCGTCCGCTATGGCGGCGACAACTCGACTTGCTCGCTCAGGCGAGCGCGAGTGAACTGTTCGTGTCAGCACGCGCCGAACAGTCCTGGGTGCCCGCGAACGTCTCGCGCGTGGAGGACACAGTGGCAAACGCCGGGCCGCTCGCGGGCATCGCCGCGGCGCTGGCGCGTTGCGGCGGCACGCACCTGCTTGTCCTCGCGGTGGACCTGCCGGCGCTGCCGATCGAATGGTGGGCAGAACTGCAACGCGCGTGTGCGCCGGGCTGTGGCGCGGCAGGCGTCCATCCGACAGGTACCGGCGGTGAGAAATTTGAGCCCCTCGCGGCGATCTATCCACGCGAGCTGGCGGCATGGGTGGACGAGGCGCTGGCGCGGCGTGAACTGGCGTTGCAGCCGCTGCTCCGGCATGCAGTGGAGACCGGCCTCATGAGTACCGTGCCAATCACTGCTGGACACACAGCGTGGTTTGAGAATTGGAACGAACCGAAACCGGGCGCGGATAACCAAAGTCAGCCGCACCGAGTTGCGCCCGCCGTCACGTCAACCGTACCCCGCCGTCAATGAGGATGTTTTCGCCGACGATGTAGCTCGACTCAGCCGTCAGGAGAAAGCGCGCCAGCTTGGCGACCTCCGCCGCTGTACCAAAGCGCTTGAAGAGAGACTGCGCGGCCATGTGGTCCTCGAAGCCTTTCTGAGCGTCAACCGGCAGGCCGAGTTTTTGGTAAATCGGTGTCGTAATCGGCCCGGGGCTGAGGGTATTGACGCGGATGCCACGCGGCGCGAGTTCCACAGCGAGTGATTTGCCGAGCGAGACGACGGCAGCCTTCGTCGCCGAGTAAATCGAGGTCGTTGCCATGCCGAGCTCGGCGACAACGGAGGCGTTGAGCACGACGGCGCTGGGGTTGGCGAGCAGCGAGAGCAACGATTGAAGCTGGAAATAGGGGCCGCGAACGTTGACGCCAAACATGTCCTCGAAATTTTTCGGCGTCATCCCCTCTATCGGGCCGAACTGACGGATACCAGCGTTGAGGAAAACGCCGTCGAGACGCGCGACGTGTTTTTTCACCATGGGCCCAAGCTCCTGCGCATCGGCGAGCAAACCGGAGTCGGACGCGAGGATGACCGCGCTTGCGGGCAGCGCCGATTTCGCGGCAGCGAGCGTGGCGGAATTTGCGGCCCGTGACGATGACCTTCGCGCCGTCGGCGCTCAGGAGTTGCGCGGTGGCCAGGCTGATGCCCATGGTGCCGCCAGTGATAAGGAAGGTTTGGTTTTCATGATGGGTTGAAGCGTGGCTCGCGAAGCGAGTGAAGGTTTCGCGTTTGGCAAAAAATATATTGTGCTCGCGACGGCGTCGCACCCGTTGAGCCGACTCCCGGGGACGAATCGCCCTCGCCAAACAAAAACTAAAGTGGCACTTTCCCGGTGCCTGCTGTCCAATCACCCATCACTCCATGCTTTCTCGCCTTGCCGTTGTTCTCTGCATTTTTGTTGCGCTGTTTGTGCCAAGCGCAACGCACGCCGCGTTCTTTACGGAAGACAAGCCGACCAACGTGAAGGCGACGCTCGTCGCCATTGAGTCGTCGGTGCAACCAGGGCGAGCTTTCACGGTCGCGCTGAAGCTGGAGCACCAGCCGGGCTGGCACACCTATTGGAAGTACCCCGGCACCGGCCTACCGACCTCGCTCAAGTGGGAACTGCCACCCGGTTGGACGGCGGGCGACATCCAGTGGCCGACGCCGGCCAAAATCATCGACGACAAGGGTACCATCACCGGCAACGGCTACACCGGCATCGTCTATCTGCCCGTTACACTCACACCGCCTGTCGGTCTCAAGCCGGGCGAATCCGTCACCCTTAAGGCGACCGCCGACTGGCTGATGTGTAACAAAGAGTGCGTCCCCGGCTCAGCGAAGGTGGAGCTGACGCTGCCGGTGAGCGCAGAAAAACCAGTGGCCGATCCGGACGCAAACGGCATGGCCGTGGCCACCGCAAGCGCAGCACTGCCACGAGCCGCCGATGGTTGGCGGGCGGAGGTGACGCAGACGGGTAAAATCCTCTCGCTGCGCCTTACGGCCCCGGCCGGCGCGCCCGCACCTCGCGCGCCGTGGTTTTTTGGCGACCAGGATTTCGTGGCCTATGACGCGCCGCAAGAATTTCACGAGGAACAGCCGGGGGTTTATATCTTTAAACTCGCACTTTCGGCCGCGGCCGAGACGGGCGTGAAGCGGCTGACGGGGGTGCTATACACCGAAAGCAGTTGGGCTGCGACCGGCAAACCAGCGTTAACGGGGTGGGTCATCGACCTGCCACTCATCCTTGCCGCGACGCTGCCGGCTGAGAGCGCGAACCTCACCAGTTTGCTCGGGACACTCGGGCTCGCGTTACTCGGCGGGTTGATCCTCAATCTCATGCCGTGCGTTTTTCCTGTGCTCGGCATAAAAATTCTCGGCTTCGTCCACCAGTCAGGGGCCGACCGACGCAAGGTTGTGCAGCACGGGTTTGTCTTCACCGCCGGCGTGCTGCTGTCGTTCTGGTCGCTAGCAGGCGTGTTGGCGGCGTTGCGGGCGGGTGGCGAGCAGTTAGGCTGGGGATTTCAGCTCCAGTCGCCGGGCTTCGTGTTTACACTCGCGGCGGTGATGCTGGTGTTTGCGCTTAACCTGAGCGGCGTGTTTGAGTTCGGCCTCGGCGCGACGGGGGTGGGCGGTAGCCTGCAGACCAAGACGGGTTACGCTGGTTCATTTTTTACTGGTGTATTGGCCACGGTCGTGGCGACGCCGTGCAGCGCGCCATTTCTCGCGCCCGCGCTTGGTGCGGCACTCGCGTTGCCGACGGGCCAGTCGTTTCTGGTGTTCACTGCCATCGGCGTCGGGCTGAGCGCGCCGTATCTGTTGCTCTCGATATTTCCAAGCGCGGTGAAATGGCTGCCAAGACCAGGCGCGTGGATGGAGACGTTTAAGCAGTTCATGGCATTTCCGCTTTACGCGACCGTCGGTGCACTCGTGTGGGTGCTGGTCGGGCAGGTCGGCGATGTGGCGCAACGCAACGCGATCTTCGGCCTCACCGCCGTAGCTATGGCGGCGTGGTGCTACGGGCGATTCGCCCAAGCGGGCCCGACAGGGGCACGGGTGACGCGGGCGCGACTCGGCGTCGTGGGCGCAGTGGCGTTGTTGGCCTTTGGCGGGTGGCTCGGCTGGCCTCAGGCGGCTGCTGGGGACGAGCTCACCTGGGAGCCGTGGAGCGCGGAGCGGGTGGCGGCCCTGCGCGCCGAGGGACGGACGATCTACGTGGATTTCACCGCCCGCTGGTGCGCGACGTGCCAGACAAACAAAAAAATCGTCTTCGGCTCTGCCGAAGTGCGGCGCGTATTTAAGGAGAAAAAAATCGCCACGCTCCGCGCCGACTGGACGAACAAGGACGCTAAGATCGCCGAGGAACTGGCGCGCTGGGGCCGAGCAGCTGTGCCGTTTGACCTCGTCTATCTGCCCGGCGCAGCGGAGGGGAAGCCGCTGCCCGAGGTGCTCACGCCGGGACTCGTCCTGGAGGCGTTGGGGAAGTAGTCCTTAGCGGCAGTTTGCGCTTCTCCCGGCGCGGCATTTTTCGCACATTGGGGCGATGCACCCCGTCGTTTTCGGCCCCGCCCGTTCGCCCAATCGTCTCCGCGTGAGCCTTCGCCCCCTATTGGCCGCGTTATTATTCACGACGCTCGCCGCGCAGCCGGCCACGGCCGCCGCCAACGCACCGACGGTCATCCGCATCGGCACGCTGCCAGGACTACGATTCGACACGGCCGCATTTTCCGTGCGGCCAGGCTCGGAGGTCGAGATTGTTTACACCAACAACGACGAGATGCTGCACAACATCGTGGTCGTAAAACCCGGCACACGTGACGCGGTGGTCAAGGCAGCGATTGTGCTCGGCGCAGGCGCAGCGGAGAGAAATTTTGTACCCGACTCGCCCGACGTGCTGTGGTCGTCGAAAGTCGTATCACAGGGCCAGTCGTTCAGCCTGAAGTTCACCGCGCCGACCGCGACCGGCGATTATCCGTATGTGTGCACGTTTCCCGGCCACGGCCTGTTGATGTTCGGCACGATGTTGGTGACTGACAACCCTCAGCCGCCGGTGATGAACTCCGCCACCTCGCCCAAACCGGCTGTGTCCGGTGCGGCACCTACGAGCAGCCCAAGCGCGATGGCCAATATGAATCACGCCGGTATGACTATGCCCGAAGCGGTGGCACCTGCGCAGGTAGAGCGCACCTTCATGCCCAACTCCGGCCCGGCGTCCATCGCCGTGCAACTACCCGGCGGCGTGTCGTATTGCTGGGACGCAGGCGCTGGGCGTTTCCGCTACACTTGGTCAGGCGGCTACATGACACGGCCGACCGCCGCCGAGCGCGGACTAGCCCGCATCCAAGGCGTAGTGTTCTACACCGAACCAGCCTACCCGCTGCGCCTCGGCAACGCGCCTGGGGCTGAACCGAAGCAAATCGATTTCAAGGGTTATACGCTCGACGCACAACGCATCCCGGAGTTTGAGACCGTTGTGGACGGCGTAACGGTGAAGGAGCGCGCGGAGGTGAAGGACGGCAAACTGGTGCGCCGATTCCGCACGAGCGGCGAGACGACGCTGTGGTTTGCCGTCTCGGCTGACGGCCCAGTCATCGTGGCAAGCAGCGGTGTACGTGAAGGGAATTTTTTCAAGTTCGCCGGCGCATCGGCAAAGGAATTTACCATCTCCATGCCGGTTCCCGCCACCTCCGCGCCCTGAGCCCCGACCATCCATTCCTTTGTGACCCCACGCCTTTTTCACCCGTTTATAGTCGCACTCGTCCTTGGCGTGCTGGCCGCCGGACCCGCCCGCGCCGCCAGCAACAACCTCCAGCGGCTCGTTGCCAGCGACGCGCCCAGTAATTTTTCGAAATATTACGACGTCGAGACCATCGAGTTGCCACCCGCCAGCCTCTCGGTGGACGGCCTCGCCATCATGCCGGACGGCCGTGTGGCCGTGGCATTTTACAGGGG
>CAIQKQ010000094.1 GCA_903872425.1 uncultured Opitutia bacterium
CACCAAGGACGCGCCGGTCCGCAACTATAGTTTTTGGATCGCCGACTCGCTGCTCACCTGGAGTGACGTGACCGGATCCTACGCGACCGCCCTGGAACTGCTCCCCCGGCTCGTGGCTAATTATGCGGCGTGGGAAAAAGAACGACTGGACCCGGTGTCAGGTCTGTTCTGGCAGATCGCGGATGCCGATGGCATGGAAGGACCCATTGGCGGTGATGGTTTTCGCCCCACGATCAACAGTTACATGTATGGCGACGCCCTGGCGATCGCGCGACTCGCGCGGAAAGCGGGAAACAACGAGCTCGAGCGGACCTATCTGGAGAAAGCGGCCCGGCTCAAGGCGCTGGTGCAGGAGCGTCTGTGGCACCCCGAGCACGCGTTTTTCGAAGTCCGAAAAGGGCCGGCCTCGCTCGCCGTGGCGGAGTGGAGGGTGAACGACGACGCGGCCCTCACCGGGCGCGCAGTGGCATCGACTTCCGCCCCGGGTTCGGTGGCGGGATTGAATGACGGCGGCGAACCGAAGAACTCCTGGGAGCCCAATGGCGGCCGGTTCGTTTTCGAGGGGCGCGTCGGGACGGCCGAGTGGCTGCGGTATGAGTTCCCCGAGCCCGTCACCCTCTCCAGCGTCGGGCTCTACCTCATGACCGGCCACCGTTTTGCCCCGCCGGAATCGGTGCGGGTCCGCTATCGAAGCGGGGGACAGTGGCACGATGTCGCTTGTGCCACGGGAACCGTGGATCAAATCAACCGGTGGAACCGGATCCAGTTTACGCCGTGCACCGCCGATGCCGTGCAGTTGGATCTTCGACTTTTCGGTTTCACGCGCGAGGCACTGCCGTTGCGCAATGTGCGCGAACTCCTCGGCTACGTGCCGTGGTATTTCAACCTGCCCGACGCGCAGTTTTCCGGCGCGTGGAGTCAGTTGACGGACAAGGCGGGATTTTCCGCACCGTGGGGTCTCACGACCGCGGAGCAGCGGCACCCGGACTTCAAGATTCGCTACGACGGGCACGAGTGCCTGTGGAACGGCCCGGTCTGGCCCTTTGCCACGAGCCAGACACTGACCGCACTCGCCAACGTGCTGAATGATTACCAGCAGGGCGTCGTCCATCGCTCCGACTACTTCGCGGCGCTGCAGACCTATGCGCGTTCGCACCAATTGACGCTGTCCGACGGACGGGTCGTGCCTTGGATCGACGAAAACATGAATCCGTTCACGGGCGACTGGATCGCGCGGACGAGAATCCTCGAGTTCGAGCGGACCAAGCCGGAGATCTTCAAGCGCAAGGGCGGCACGAGCGATCGCGGCAAAGACTACAACCATTCCACTTTTTGTGATTTGGTTATCAGCGGCTTGGTTGGCATCCGGCCGTCGGACACCGATGATTTGGTCGTGAGTCCGTTGGTGCCCGAGGGAAAATGGGACTGGTTCTGTCTGGAGGACGTGCCTTATCGCGGCCGCTTGATCACCGTGCTCTGGGATAAAGCCGGCACCCGCTATGGCAAAGGCGCGGGCCTGCAGGTCTTCGCCGACGGCCAGCTGATCGCGCGCGGCGATACGCTGACCCGAGTGACCGGAAAGCTGCCATGACTGAATGCATCGGATCAGCCTGAACCAGAACTCGCCATGAGGAATCACGCCGCTGCCATTCTCTTCGCCCTTCTGGCCGCATCGTCGGCCCTCCTCCACGCTGCCACCGCATCTTCGACTGAACTGCGGAGCCAGAACGCACCAGCTCTGCTACCCACCCAGGCTCGCGTAAGCTACGGCGAGCATCCTTCGCTGGTGATGGATGTTTGGCTGGCGAAGTCCGATAAACCCACCCCCGTGGTCGTGTATATCCACGGCGGTGGCTGGGAGGGCGGTGATCGTGCTATGGTGCAGAAGCATGGCCTGCGCGCTTTTCTCGAGGCAGGGATTTCGGTCGCGACCATCGATTACCGGCTCATCACGCCGGCAATCAAAGCGGGCATCGCACCACCCGTGCGTTGGCCGCTCGGCGATGCGGCGCGCGCGATTCAGTTCATCCGGAGTAAGGCGAGGGAATGGAACCTCGACAAGACACGCATCGGCCTGACGGGCGGCTCCGCCGGTGGTTGTTCGTC
>CAIQKQ010000095.1 GCA_903872425.1 uncultured Opitutia bacterium
AGGCGCCCTCTGCCTCGGCTGAGCAACCTCGTGAAGCACGCCGCGCGCGCGCCGGCGCGAGCAAGGGCCGCTGAAGCAATAACTCTGCCGCAGAGGCTAAGTCGACAACCGCCGACAGCCGCAAAATGGCGAAACAGCAAACCTAGCAAAGCTGGTCGAACCGCGTATGTACCCCCCCTAAATCGGCTACGGCGAGCCCAAAGCAAAGGTCAGAATTAGTCGGGAGGCCCTCCTTGACGAGAACCAGGACCCCCACCAGATGCGGGGTATCTATTCTTGTATTCTTTAATTGGAATGTGTTTCAAGAGAACTAGCTGGGCAAGCCCGGGTTTGACACAGAACTAGTAGGGCGGAGAACTGCCACCACAGCCTCCAACGTTGACCCCAAGACTCGAACCACCCGTGCCTCCGCTAAACCCCGGGCCGCACTGGCACCCGTCCGCCTGCTGCCTCGCCGCCACCGTGACCGCCGCCGCGGCCGATCCGGGCCGGCTGAATCCCACCTCACCGTGCTTCGCCAAGAGTTGATGACGAGAACAGAGGCCGCCCGTAGAGAAGTCGCAATCAGATTTGAAAAAAAGTTGACTGGATGGGACGCTGCACACAAAAGGTGAGGCCGGCCGAGTCGCGCGATGACTCTTCTCTAGGGGGTTTCCCGCTGCCGTTATCGCAGCGGTCTGCCACGTCACAATCTTGCGCCGAAGCGCCGTCGGAGTGGGGGCTTCTGCCACAGGGGCGTCTTCGAGCAGCGTGCTAAGGCACGCTGCCGCAGACACCCTCGGGTTTTCACCATCCCACAACGACGTTGCCGCCGCCGCGGCACCGGATGAAGGTGTTGAGTACTGCCTGCCAGGAACGGCGGGTTGGCCGGAAGCGGCGCCCCACCAGGCTCGGGCAGCCCGCCGAACACTGCAAGGCGCCGCCGCCGGGAACGCCTCGCCCTCCACGCACACCTCGAACCCCGCGATGGCCGCTCTTGAAGTGAGCTCAAGCGCGACAGCTTCCCGCCACGGGCTGGTTGCTGCCATCTCGCCATCTACCCACAAGTACACCGCAGGCTCGCCACTGCTGCGGGGCGGTCCCGCCAGACCGTCGACCATGTCACGAGCGCCCCACAGGCCATGACCGTGGCGAAGGGCGAAGGCACACGCAAACTCCTCGTCAGGAGTGCGTTCCTCCTCCTCCCCACCGACTATGTCAACGAGGTGGTCGCGGAAGCTCGCTAAGTCGAGCACGAGCTCGGCAACATCCGGGCCCATGGCTAGCGCAAAGTCGACAGCGCGCCAAAGCCGGACGAGGAAGGGGGTCGCCGCCTGCGCCCCAATCGGAGAGTACAGGTACTGCAGCATTCCCCAGTTCCGATGAACGTCTAGGCCGATCGGCGGCTCCCACTCGTCGCGGCGCACGCCGCCGCGTCGTTTTTCCCCGTGGCGGCGCCCTACAGCGCCGGTGACGCTGACTGCGGTGTTGTCGGCAAACGCACGAGCCAGCCCCGTCTCCTCGTCACTGCTGCCGCTAGCCGCGTCGCTGTCGTGGTCGCTTCCGCTATAACTCCCGTCGTCTCCCCACTCGTCCTCGTCGTCTCCCCACTCGTCCCCGTACTCGCCGTAGCCGTCGTCGTCGAACTCGGCTACGGACATTCCCGCGGCGAACCGCCTACCTGTGCCGGGTAAAACTAATACGCCGAGCTCGAATCAGCACCCAAAAACGGTCTGGGGGCCTCCCCTGTCGAGTTAAAAAAAATGGGGTAAGATACCCCCTAGAGAGTCAAACCAAGGGAAACGCGGGGCGGGCGCGGATGCGGAGGGGCA
>CAIQKQ010000096.1 GCA_903872425.1 uncultured Opitutia bacterium
ACTATCCTCCCTCCTGACTCCTGGTGGTACAGTTTGTGATTGGCTCGACTCAACTAGGAGAAAGTGATGCCGTTTCGGCATGATCCCCAAGATCGCAAAACCACCTCACCAAATTTATGATGAGGTAGAATCGCGCAAGAACGAGGCTAAGGCTCAAAACCGAAGCAAGTGGAGAAGCCGCATCGCGGAGCTTATTGCTTACCTCGTCTTAGGTACCGCAGTTTTTGTTTGGCCGTTTGCGCGAAACAACGGGGACGTTCACGGATTCGCAGTCCTAATCCTCATCACGCCGCTAGTGCCGAAATATTTCAAGATCTGGGCGCTTGAAGACAAGGTTGAGCAACTTGAGAAACAAATCGGGGGAGAGGACTGAACTACACCGCTATTGCGGCCAAAGAGCCAATATGTCCGAGTCTTGTCGGAAAGCCCCACCCTATCCTTGCACTACGTAAAAAAATGAAGCGCATCGAAACCCGCCTACCACTTGGTGGCGACGCCGGCAAATTGAAGGCGGTGGCCTGAGCCATGAAATTTTTACCCTTCAACACCGACCCCACCGTCCAGCTGCGCTGGCGGTACCACTGTCGCCTAGGCGGTCTCAACCTGCTCTGTATTGTTCTCGGAGCCGGCATAGGGGGTTATATTGGCTCTTGGCTGGCGGCCCTGCTGCAGTTGGGTGACGGCCCGCTTCGGGACCAGCCCCACGGCCTGCTGTGGGCCGTTCTCTTTTTCTTCGGCTTTAGTATGTCGGTCCTTGTCTGCCACCTGCTCAGTTTTGTGCTGATGGCGGTCACCCTCCACTGGTCCTACGGCTGGAGCTGGGAGCGCATCCGCGAGCTGATGTTCGAGTCGCACATTCCTCCACACTGGCTAAAGCCAGCTCGACCACCGGTGGCAAAACCACCACCCGCTCGCTGGCAGCAGATCACCGCCAGCCTGCTCATGATTCTGTTCGGGGCCGTCATGCTTGTGATGGGTCAGAAGCTCCCAAACAAAATCCTCCACTTGGTAGGTGGCGTCATGGCGATATCCCTCGGGATCCATGCCTTGTTCAAAGCCGTAAGAAATAGACCGAACCTCTCCACACGCCCCGCCAAATGAAGTTCACCTTTCAACTCGTCCCCACCTCGCACCGCGAAACCACCCTAGCCTGCTCGAATCGATATTGGGCCAACAAAACCCCGCTACCTGACCGTCCGCAGGTCGTGAGAATGAGGTGTGCGAGGTCGTTTCCGTGGATGGGATCTCGGGCACACCCAGCTCCAAACGCCCATTTCAGGTCCGAAAAAACCGGACAGTAACCGGACAGACACTTTTTTTAAGAAAACCTAAAATCACCTAACTCCCTATCCATCATGGCTGCCCGGGTTGGGATCGAACCAACGACCAAGTGATTAACAGTCACCTGCTCTGCCACTGAGCTACCAGGCAATGATGACTGCACAGTTCACACTGTGCAGGAACCCGCAACGACATGAGCCGGACGGTGGTTGTCAACGCCCGTTTTTCTCTAAGCTATTTTCAACTTTCCCTCGTTTCGGCGCCCCATGTGGCAAGCACCTAAGGACTAGGCCGTGGATCTTGTCGTCACCCGTGGACGTTTTGCGCCTTACGCCGCCAGCGCGGCCGCGATGGCGATGGCCATTTCGGGCGAATCCGGCGCGATCTTGGAGCCGTAGCGTTGTAGGATTTGCCCGTCCCGGCCGACGAGGAACTTCGTAAAATTCCAGGCGATGTCGCCGGGAAACGGCGAGCTTTCACCCGCGAGTGCAGTGTAGAGCGGATGACGGCCGGGGCCGTTGACCTCGATCTTCGCGAAGAGGGGGAAGGTAATGTGAAATTTTGTCGTACAAAATTCTTTGATCTCCTCAGCCGTGCCCGGCTCCTGCCCTTTGAACTGATTACACGGGAAACCGAGCACTGTGAGACCGCGTGCACTGTGCTGCTGCCACAGTGCCTGTAGACCCGCATATTGCGGTGTGTAACCGCACGCTGAGGCGACGTTAACAATTACTAACACGCGGCCAGAGTACGGCGCGAGTGTGCCGACACGGCCGTCAATATCGGTCACGGCAAATTCCTGAAGGGGCAAAGCGGGAAACGCGGGGGAGCGCGACGGTGTGGGCAACATGCCGCAACCTGAAGCAGCACGCGCAAGCTGTCAACGTCAGTAGGGGCCGCTGGAGCCGATGTGCTGATGGTATGCTCGAGCGAGATAGTACATAAACTCCACCTTAGCCGGTTGCTCGACGAGTCTGACGCTCGCGCCGCATTCGGCTATAAACCGGCGGCCGGACATTAACCCATCAAAATGTCGTCTCGAGGCGCAATGTGCCAACGAGAACGTCGCTCCGCGCGGCTTGACCACCGGGATGGCGAATGAGCTGCATGTCGGCCTTCAGCGTCAGAAAGGACGCGATCCGCAGGCCGTAGAAGCACTCAAAGGCAGCTTCAGTTGGCGCGGTGAGCGTCGGATCAGCACGGCTGGCGACGACGACGGAGCCCAGTAGTCCGCAGATGTCCTCATCGCGGCCCGGCACAAGGCCGGTACCGCTTAGGCCGAGGGCAAAGTGCCGGGACATCTGACTGACGGCCTCAGATGCGGCGCAAAATTGTGCGAACAACGTGAGGCCTCGTAGGTCGTCTTTCGCGGTGGCATTTTTTTGCCAGATACGTCGCTCCGCCAGCGCGTAAAAAGCATGGGTGCCATTCTGGGCCGTGCTGTCGAACCGCGTCAGAGTGGCATTCTCCTGGGTAAAGCCGACGGCGAATCGGCCGAGGGCATCACTGTTAAAGCCGACTTCGCCGATCACAAATGGCCGCTCGAAGCCGGTATTCGACGAGCGGATGGTGTTGCCATAAACGCCGAGGCCAATCGATATCTGCTCGGTCGCCTGCACGAACACGTTGGCACTGAGCGCTGGGTCGGGGTAGGTGCGGAAACCAACGATCGGGGGACTATAGCCGGCTGACGCATTGAGAAACTCGGCGGCATCGTGGACGCAGTCAAATTCGGTGTTGGCGTCGAGCTGGCCGAGCTTAAGGCGCAACCGGCCGGAGAAAAAAACCTGCGCCACCGACAGCTCGCCCCAATGGGCAAAGGGGGTGTCATCAATATTCGAATAAGCCATGAGGGCGCCGATGTCCGCACTGGCGTCGCGCCCATGAAAGTCCAGATACTCCGCGGTAAAGGTTGTCCCGGTCTCGGCCAGCGCGAGACTCGCCTGCAAAATGAGAAGTCCGCGCGCGACATTGCGGTCGGTCAACGCGCCGCGCCACGGGTCTGACCAGTCGAGCGTGTGCGTGCCAGTAAAGGTCAGTCCCGCCTGCTCGGCCTTGGTGCGGAGACCGCCCCAGTCGCCGGTGAGTCCGTAGGCCGGTGGCTCAGCGGCAGCTGGCGTAGCGGTCTCGGCGGCACGGGCAAAGGGGGGCGCGCAGAAAATCATGAGGACGCAAAGCGGCGCGACTACGACCAATCGGGCGATTTGTTTTTTGAGGTGAAAAAAACGCATGGCTGTAAATGGAGAGTGGCGCGGGCGTGGCGCGCAACGGGAAATTTTCCCTCCTGCCCGTGCGTATGCCGATGCGCCTCCGTCGGTCTGGCTAACCACCATGCTCGACAAATTCGGCCAAAAGGTTTCGCTGAAAGGGTCTCGCCCCCTTTCGTTTCCCCAATGAAATCCCCTCCCCGCTTGGTACTCGCTCTGGCCGCGCTTGCCCTCCTCATCGCTGCAGCTCCCGCCCTCACGGCGCAGGTTGCGACGTTGCCCAACGTCACGTACCAGCCCTCCGAGACGATCAACCTCTGGCCAAGCATTGCGCCCGGCGAAACTGGCAACATCGGCCCCGAGCGCATCCTGCCGAACCGTCCACGGCCGTTCGATCAGATTGACAACGTCAGCGTGCCGACCCTCGCAATCTTTCACCCGCCAGCGGACAAACGCACCGGCACCGGGGTGCTCGTCATCCCCGGCGGCGGCCTCGACCGGCTCGCCATCGAGACTGAGGGCTACGAGGTTGCGCAGTGGCTGAACGAGCACGGCATCACCGCTTTCATGCTGAAATACCGTGTGCCGCGCCGCACGCCAGGCCCTGGCTGGCGCGTCGGGGTGCAAGACGCGCAACGCGCGATGGGCCTCATCCGTGCGCACGCCGCCGAGTGGAAAGTTGATCCTGACGCCATCGGAGCCATCGGCTTTTCGGCGGGGGCAGAAATTAACGTCCGCCTGTCCGTCCTCCATGCCGAGCCGCGGCAGTATCCGCGCGTGGATGCCGCCGACGATCTCTCATCACGGCCCGATTTCAACATCGCTATGTATGGCGGCGGCTACACCAACAACAACGGGATGAATGAGGATGTCGGCTCGCGCATCAACACCACCACGCCACCAATGTTCATCGCCCATGCCTTCGACGACGCGGCCCTGAGTTCCGTCATCCTCATGGGCGCACTCAAAAGGGCCAACATTCCCTCTGAGCTGCACATCTTTGCTGCCGGCGCGCATGGCTTTGGTATCCGCGAATCGGGCCTGACCATCGCCGAGTGGCCAGAGTTATGCCTGCGCTGGCTCGGACAGCTCGGCTTCCTCGACCGACCCGAGGTGCGCACCTACGCGAAGAATTTGGTCAATGCGCGCGATGGCGGAGCCGCCACTTTGCCACGCTACAGTGTCGACACCCACACCGCTGAGCTCGCATCAGCCTACGCGTCGCAGCGCCGCATCGTCGCCCGAGCGCTTGCCGCCGGCGGCGCGATCGCTGGCTATAAGGGGGCTTACACCTCGGTCGCTGCGCAAACGAACATCGGCGTGAAGCAGCCCGCGCACGGCGTGCTGTTCAAGGCGGGTCGGATCGAGGCCTTACCCGCCCCCACCATCTCGCTCAAACCAGGACGTGGGGTCTATGTTGAGACTGAAATCGGCTACGTCATCGCCACCGACATCGGCACCAAAGTCCGAGTGCCGCGCCAGGCAATGACGGCCGTCGAGGCACTCGTGCCGGTGATTGAGTTGCCCGTCAACCTGCCCCCGCTCATGGGTGGTACCATCGTGGCCGCCGACGGCGTGGCCGCCAATCTCGGCTCGAACCAATTTATCGTCGGCACGGCGGTCGCACCCGAAGCAATCGCCAATCTCGATGCACTCACCGTCTCGCTTCAACGCGACGGCCAGACTCTCCATGAGGCAAAGGGCAACGAGGCACAGGGCGGACAGGCCGAAATGCTGATGGTGCTCATCAACCAAATCATCGCCCAAGGTCATGTCCTCCATCGCGGCGACATTATCATCTCGGGCGCATTGGGCGGGGCTAAGCCCGGTGAAAAAGGCGGTTACACCGCCAACTTCGGTCCACTCGGCACGATTGCGTTTAAATTGGAATAACCACGCGTCTTAGTCTGGCCCATCGTACGTCCACGCTAATCAGATATTGCAACAACTCATTGAAGTCAGTGGCACCTAGTTCCTGAATGGCAAAGAGGCACCCATTCAAAAACATCGACCCCATGGCATCGCCAATACTACCAACCAATCGCTAAGACTTTTCGTCTTCATCTGGATTAGCAAAGGCGGCCCCAAGTCGTTGAACTCCGTCACTCCGCACGCGCATCCCCGACTGATTAGTCGGCGGCGAATAGAGGATATCCAACTTCAGCTTCAAACCCCAACTCGCGCGCGGCGGCGATGCCAAACCGCGGCGAAGGCTAGCACACCAGTTCCGGCGAGGGCCGCAGTGGTGGAGGGCTCGGGGATGACGAGCAAGTTAAACTCGGTCCGCGTGGTGTAGGTCGCCACAGCCTGAGCACCGGCCAACTGGCCTGAGAGTGCGCTGTTGCCGTTCACAAGGTTGTCGAATTCCAGCTCAACCTGATACGTGGTGCCGATAACAAATTCTCCGGGTGTAAAGTAAGTCTGGCTGATGCTACCGGTACCTGAACCAAACATTTGAAGATTGAAATCGCTGAAATTGCTCGGTTGACCGGTGGTCGGGCTGATGCTGATGCCCAGATCAGTGATCGTGCCGGCATTCGTGGCGAAATCATTCGAGGCGAGCGTAAGCAGCCCGGTGCGCACATCATACAAAAGTGTTCCGTTGGACAGCCAAGTGGCATTGGTGGCAGTGATCACTGGCATATCGGGAAACAAGAAATTGTTGCTGGTAGTGCCGGTGAGCATATTAAGAGTGAAAGTCTGGCCACCAATGTTCATCGAGTAGGTACCGCTACCAAAATCAGCATTCAAGTCGGTGGCCGTTGAGTAGGTGGCGGAGCGAAACTGCCACTGGTTATTGAACTCGTCGGGCGGGGTCAGGCTAAGAGTGCCAGTAACCTCTAACCGGCAGGCTCGAAATGATCTGGTTTGGCGGTGTTGGGAAAGTGCTTGAGGCGTTTGTGGCATCAACTTCGACCTTGAAACGGAACGGCCGCGTCGCGTCCTCGGTGACGGTGCTGGGGCCAGTTTGGATGAAGTCGTGCTCTTTGCTGAGCACAATAAAATTGACCGTACCAAGGGTGTCGGCGAAGACGGCAAGGCTGGCGGCAAACATCGCGGTCAGTGCAAGGAGGCGGTGGGTGATTCGCATGAGTCTAAAAGTTGTGGGATAGCACC
>CAIQKQ010000097.1 GCA_903872425.1 uncultured Opitutia bacterium
CCGTCGCTCGTAGAAGCGGAGACAGCGCCGAAGGGCCGATGGTGTGTCGGTCGGAAGTCAAGAAAGTGAGGTCGGCCACAGCGCGTTGGGCCACGTGCAGAGCGATCATGCACAAAAAGAACCACGCGAAACTCCAAACAGCCAGAGACACCCATCCACCCGCCGGGACGGCGAACAAGTCCATTTGCACGATTTGTAGACATGTTCCTCGTGAGACTCTCTTCCTCGTTTCAACTTGAAGCTGGATAATTTTTTTTTGTTTTCTAGAGAGAAGTGACCGTACGAAGGCGTGTCCCACGGCACTCTTTCGTTGATGCCGCGTGACTCCCAGATGTCCAGCCGCTCCTTATACTCGCCGAGGCCGCATTTGCGGTTTGCCCCGACCCGAAAAGACACCTCCTTAGGGACTCCAGTGAGCTTAAACTCGATTACTTCCGTACATTTCGACACATCGAGCGCGTCAAACACTTCAGACACGGTCAACATGGCGTCCACCAACTTCTTAGCTACCGCCGAGCCTCGATGTTCAGCAGACACGCGTCCCTCCAGACGCTCTCTTAATGACGGCTCCGTCGCCGCCGACGCGTCCGCCGGCGGCGGCTTTGAAACCGCCAAACCCGAAACCGCTTTTGAACTTGAAGAAGCCGTTGGCGCAGGAACTTGAATCCCTCCTCCAACGGCCACGCCCGGTCCAGTTCCAGTTGCACTAATTTTACCCGCACCATTCCATTGGGAGCCGTTAGCGCGCATTACAGACGCCAGTGTAAGAGGATCGCGCTTCTCAACAGACACTGCCATCGCGTCAGACGAGCCTCCCGGGAGAACTCTCCGCGCATTGATTATTTTTGCACCCGACGCCACCATATACGCCAGATGTCCCAGAGGTCGCGCCGGCGGCGCATCCGTTAGACTGTACGCATAATCACACCAAGACACATACAGATCACGTGGCGACTCGGTCCCGAGATCGAGTACCCACACATCGCGTAAGACAAACTGCCTATCCCAGTGAACAAGACCAGCCTCCTCCGCATCGATTAGTAACTGCACCGTGACGGTTAAGTCGACTACCCCCATCGCCGGCACCTTTCGCCCATCCAGCATTTTAAGTGGACGCAACTAGTTTCGTTCACCCACGCCTCAAGGTCTTTTATTTTATTTTTAGCGAGCGGCCCCGCAAACCCCTCCAGCAGAGAGTCGACCGTCGCTACCCCAGGCGTCGGCGGCGCCTTCTTAGTCCCGAGCTGCAGCTTGAGCTGCTTGACGTCCTCCCGCAGACTCGCCAATAACTCGGCGTCAACACTGGTGTCTCGCAGCGTCGCCGACGGCGTCGATATTTGACCCGAGCGATTTGATTGCGACAACTCCAGAGTTACCTCTTGTGGCTTTTTATTGTGGATGGTCTGGACGGCCGAGACGGCGGCCGCCAGTTCTTCATCCCCGCGCCCTGCCGCAACACCCGGGTGTGCAGCCTGCGCCGTCATAAATTCGGTTCCGCGATGCCACATATCCACGATTTGCTCCACCGGCTCAAACCGCGAGACTATCTCCTCCAGCCCCTTTTTGATACTGCACGCCGCGTCCTCAGATTTTTTTTCCATTTTTTCCATCGATTTCGTCAGAAGCGCCACGGCGGCACCATTGGCCGCAACCGTCGCATCCGTGATCGCCAACGCCTTGACTACCCCGGCCGAGATTTCCCGCGACTCAGCAACTGCCGCAGCATTGGCGGCATGTACTTTCGTCTGCGCAGTTACCACGGTGTTGCGCAACTCAGCGACTTTTTCGCCTTGCTTCACCTCATGCGACGCCAGGTCGGCCGTCAACGTGGCCAAGGCCGCCGCCGTCGCTGCCGACGTCGTCTTTGCCTCCGCCGCCACCTCCTCCAGCTGCACCAGTTCCTTTGCCTTAGTACCCGCTAGAGCTGCCGCCTGTTTCTCCAGTTCCGTGCGTACGCGCTCCTGCATTTCAGGCAACGCGTCCGTAAGTGCAGCCGCCGCCAGCATGCGCGCGTCCACATTTGTGCGCTCCAGCGCCGTCACGCGGTCCGACATTGCAGACAACGTGACTTTTACGTCCTTTAATTGCGATAGCAACTCTGCCATCTGCGCCGACAGAAACGCATTTGATGCGTC
>CAIQKQ010000098.1 GCA_903872425.1 uncultured Opitutia bacterium
CCAAGGTCGCAGCGCAACCAATCCAACTTGGGGCGCACTACGCAGCATCGGAACTTTCGCACGCTGAATTTGAGAATTGAACGGTCGGTGCGCGCCAACCGGGCCCGCGAGATGAATCGCGGCCGACGCAATCTGAAAAAGCCCCGCGCTTAACGGCGCGGGGCTTTGGCTTTACGGCGACCGGCGGTACCAGCGCCCCATTAACTCACGACCCCTTCAGGCTGGTCGCGCTAAATGGGAGGGAACGGATGCGCGTGCCGATCGCGGCGAAGATGGCGTTGCATACGGCTGGAGCGAGTGGCGGCAGCGCGGGTTCGCCGAGACCGGTCGGCGAGTTGCTGCTCAGGAGGAAATGCACCTCGATTTTGACCGGCGATGCGGCCATCCGGAGCATGGGATATTCGTCAAAATTTTTCTCCACGATGCGCCCTTTCTCCAAATTGAGCGATTGGAAGCCGGCGGCGCTGAGTCCATCAACGATGGCGCCCTCAACCTGGTTCTCTGCGCTGCTGAGGTTGAGAATCTGCGAGCCCACGTCGACGGCAGCGACGACGCGTGTGACCTTGTATTCACCGGTCTTGGCCACCGTGACCTCCGCAACATGCGCGACATAGCCAGCGTGGCAGGAGTGAAAGGCTAGGCCCATACCTTGGCCTTTGGGCAGCTTTTTACCCCAGCCGGCCTTTTCGGCCGCGAGCTTCACGACGCCGAGAGTGCGATCCTTGAATGCGCCAGCTTGGCCGGCATTGAGGAGGTCGAGCTTGAAGTCGAGCGGGTCGCGGCCTGAGGCCTGCGCGAGCTCGTCGAGAAAACTTTGATCCACCCAAGCCGAGGTACAGTCGCCGGGGGCGCGCCACGCGCCGGTCGGTACTGCACTGATGACGTTGCCGTTGGAATTCGCCACGGTCGCAACGAAGGAGCCGGGGAAACCGCCGCGTCCCCCACCCCCTCGGGCACCACCCGGCGCGCCGCCCCGGCCGCCGGGAACAAAAGCGGGGGCCGCCGCGCCTGCGGGAGGTGGCGCGACCTGACCAAAGACTGTGTTGCCTCCGCCGACAGGCAAGGCTTGCGCGCCACCGGGGCCGCCACGGCCGCGACCGCCACCACCAGCCGCAAATCCGACTGTAAAGTTGCGCCAAGCGATAAGCTTGCCGGCAGCGTCGAGCGCGCCGCGCAGGAAGTTGAAGCCGGCGGGTCGGAAATAATCATGCGTCAGATCGTCCTCACGCGTCCAGGTGAGCTTCACTGGCGCGTTGACGCGTTTCGCGATGGCGGCCGCCTCGCTGGCGTAGTCAGTTTGCAAACGTCGGCCGAAGCCGCCGCCCGCACGCGTGACGTGGACGGTGACCTGGTTTTGATTGATCCCCAGCGCCTGCGCCGCCGAGGAGCGAACCTGACCCGGCTGCTGTGTCGGCACCCAAACTTCGGCGCGATCGCCATCCACCCGGACGGTGCAGTTCTGCGGCTCCATCGTCGCGTGCGAGATGTAGGGGAAAGAGTAATTAGCCTCAATGACCTTGGCCGCGCTGGTGAAAGCCGGGGCATCATTGGCAACAGCCTGAGCGCCAAGCTCCTTGGCCTGCCGGCTCATGTCGGCCCAACTGTCGTTGGCGCGAGCTCCCTCGTCCCATACGACCTTGAGCTTGTCCCGCGCGCTAAACGCCGCCCAAGTCGTGTCGGCCACAATCGCGACGCCAGCCGTCGGTCCGTTGCCGGCCGCGATGATGAACGCGTCCTTCACTCCAGGCAGTTTTTTCACTTCGTCGAGGTTTGCACTCAGAGGAGTGCCGCCAAAGACGGGACACTTTTGGTAAACGGCGTGGAGCATCCCCGGAATTTTCGTGTCAACGCCGAACAACGGTTTGCCCGTCACAATCGCAGCGTTGTCCGCGCCGGGAACACGTGTACCTAGGATGCGGAATTTTTTCGGATCCTTGAGCGACACGTCGGTCGGCGGCTGGAGCGTGGCGGCCTTGCTTGCCAGCGCACCGTAGGAGAGTTTTTTGCCCGAGCCGGCGTGCACCACGGCGCCGGGAACGGTCGAGCATTCCGATGCCGGAACACCCCAGGTCTGCGCGGCAGCCTCGACGAGCATCGCGCGCGCCGTTGCGCCGAGCTGGCGCAGCCTCGCGTAATCCGTCGGCACCGACGTGCTCCCGCTCGCACCCTGCAAACTGCCGGTGGAGTCCAGCGGCTCGGAAACAACGGTGACATCTTTCCATTCTACATCCAGCTCCTCAGCGAGGATGAGCGGCAACGCAGTCTTGATACCCTGCCCGATTTCAGGGCGGTTGGAGAAAAGGGTGACAGTTCCGTTGGTCGCGATGCGGATGAAGCCGTTGGGAGCAAACTCGGCCGCGACCGTGGCCGCATCGGCCACCGTGACTGCAGCACCGGCAGCTTTCAGCGAGGAGTAACCCAGTGCGAAGCCGCCGCCGGCGAGCACGGTAAGGCGAAGAAAGGAGCGGCGGTCGAGTGACTGCGACGGCGCAGCAGAAAGAATGGTGTGTTTCATGGTGGGGTTCTCCGTGTTACTTGTTGCCCGCCGCAGTGTGAATGGCGGCGCGGATCCGCAGGTAAGTGCCGCAGCGGCAGAGATTGCCGTCCATCGCGTTGTCGATGTCTGCATCGGTGGGTTTCGGTTTACTCCGCAACAGCGCGGCTGCGCTCATAATCTGGCCGGCCTGGCAATAGCCGCACTGCGCGACATCGTGTTCGCACCACGCTTTTTGCACCGGATGATCGCCGTGCTCGGACAGACCCTCAATGGTGACAAATTTCTTACTGCCCGCCTCGGAGACCGAAATTTGGCAGGAGCGCTGGGCGTCGCCGTCCACATGCACGGTGCACGCGCCGCACATGCCGACGCCGCAGCCAAATTTTGTGCCGACGTAGTTGAGCTTGTCGCGGAGCACCCAGAGCATCGGGGTGTCGGGTTCGGCTTCCACCGTTTCAGTGCGGCCATTGACATTAAGGGTGTATTTCATGGGAGTAAGAAAACTAAGCGCAGGCTGGCGGATTTGGTGGCGCGGTCAACTAGGATTCGGCCGCCGATAAACGAGGCGGAACGGTCGGCAGATTTGGTCCCGCCTATACCAGCTCGAACTCCACCAACACGGGGCGATGGTCGGAAACAAACGCGCGGACGACCTGACCGTGCGCGTGGCGGCAGCCGGGCGGCAGCAGAATAAAATCCAGCGCACGCGCGGGCAGCGGTGAAGGGAAAGTGCGTGCGCCATCGGCGGGATGCGCCGCGTAGTCGCCACCAGATACGGAGAGTTCGCGCAGCAACGCGGCCGTGGCGTCGGCCCGCGCCGCTGAGTTGTTAAAGTCGCCACAGACCACCGGCGGCACCGCCCAGTCGGCCCCGTGCGTAGCGTGGCGGTCCCGTAGCCAGGCGATCAGCTGGCCTGCCTGCGTGAAACGGTGGACCCGCGAGCGATAGTGCAGGTGGAGGTTGATGAGCGGCAGGCGACGGCCACGCACGTCCAGCTCGGCAAACAGAAAACCTTTGTCCCCGACACGCCCCCGCCCGAAGCCGACGCTCTCCGACGCGACAATGGGATGGCGCGAGAGCAGAGCGTTGCCGTAGCAAAAATTGAGCAAGCCAGCGCGGCGGCTGTTGATGCCAAAGACGGCGTGGGGAAAGCCGGCGGCCTCACGGAGAAACGCGAGCTGGTCGAAATTACCCGCCCACCGTGAACGCTCATCGATTTCTTGAAGCGCCACAATGTCGGCGCGCAGCTCGGTCAGCAGCGCGGCGATTTTCAGGAGCGTGGCCCGGATGCGACGGGCCGTGGTCAATCCCGGCAGCGGAGAAAGGCCGCGTCCATGAGCGATGTTGAGGGTGACGAGGCGCAGGCGCATAAATATATTTATATAGCCGTCTCAGGCCGGAAAAATCCGTCGCTCTGGGGCAAGCTAATGGCTGCCCCGGCTTTGTCAGCCTTCTTCCAGCCCAATCCTATTGCTGGACTCCGGGCTTGTCGCCATCGTGGTGGCGGGGTTTTCTGCCTGCGATGGGCAAAACGCCGCCGGTCTATCTTCTCACGCATGAGTTCCACCCGCAGCGGGGCGGCATCGCGACGTTTACCGAGGAGATGGCACGGGCCGCCGTCGACCTCGGCCATGAGACTGAAGTCTGGGCGCCGATGCTCCGACCGAATGCAGCCGAGCCATTTTGGCCGTTTCGCGTGCGGCGGCTGCCCGGCTTGCGCGGTACCCATGGTCCGGCCAGCCAGTGGGCAACGGCACGCGCCTTGGTCGCTGGCCGCCACGCGCTGCGCGACGCGACCATCTGCCTCGCCGAGCCGGGGCCGATGCTCGCACTGATGTCGCTGCAATTTTTCCCCACGTTCCGCCCGCGCCGGCTCGTACTCACATTTCACGGCTCGGAAATATTGCGTTTCCACACCAACCCCGTCACGCGGTTGCTCGTACGTCGGTTGATTGGCCATGCGACACGCGTGAGCACGCTCACGCATTACACCCAACAACTCCTCTGCGCGCGATTCCCCACGGCCGCCGCAAAACCTGTGCTCACGCCGGGCGCGCTCCGGTCCGGCTTTGCGGCCGCCGCGCCGGTGCGCCTCCCCGCCGACGGCAAGCGCGTCGTCCTCACCGTCGGCCGACTACACCCGCGCAAAGGTCAGC
>CAIQKQ010000099.1 GCA_903872425.1 uncultured Opitutia bacterium
CCATCTCGTCCACCACAGCGGTCCGAAGGCGGAGTTCGGCGCGTCGCAGGTGCGTCGACTCGCGCGCAAGCTCGCTCCCGCCACCGTGGATGACCTCTGCGCGGTGATGATCTCCGATAGCTTCGGTCGCCCGCCGCTGAAATCCTTCGACACCATTGCGCTCATCGAGCGTCTGCGCGCGCGCAGTCGCTCGCTCGCCTTGCAGCACGCCGCCCCGCGTCCGATCCTCCAAGGCCGCCACCTGGTCGCGCTCGGCCTTGCGCCCGGCCCGGCGTTCAAGCCGCTGCTCGACACCGCCTTTGAGGCGCAGCTCGACGGGGTATTTGCCGACGAAGCCGGTGGCCTCGCATGGTTGAGAAAGAATTTGCCCCCCGCCGCCTCCGCCTGACAAAACGCGTTTCAAAATATTGCACCACCGGGTGCACCGAGTTCACTGAGTTTTAAGATCATTTTCTCCGTGCGCTTTGTGCCTCCGTGGTTCACACCCGGTTCCCCGTCTTTCCTTTCATGCCCGCCGACCTAAGCGAGTCCCTCGCTCGGGTCGGCAGCTAAATCCTTAATCCCCTCAGCCCCTCTTCCATGCCTACCCAACTCGACCAGCTCAAGCAGTACACTAAAGTTGTCGCCGACACCGGCGACTTCGCCTCCATGAAGGCCTACGCGCCACAGGACGCCACGACCAACCCCTCGCTCATCCTTAAGGCTGCAACCATGCCGGCTTACGCCCCGCTCGTGGATCAGGCCATCCGTGACGCCGGCTCCGGCGCCCGCCTCGACCAGGTGATTGACCGCCTACTCGTTGTGTTTGGTCTAGAGATTCTCAAAATTGTCCCCGGCCGGGTCTCCAGCGAGGTAGACGCGCGCCTTTCGTTCGACACCGCCGCCACCGTCACCAAGGCCCGCGAGATCATCGCCCTCTACGCCAAGGCCGGCGTCCCTCGTGAGCGCGTCCTCATTAAAATCGCCTCCTCTTGGGAGGGTATTCAGGCCGCCGCACAACTCAAGGCGGACGGCATCCGCTGCAATCTCACCCTGCTCTTTTCGTTTGCACAGGCCGTCGCCTGCGCCGAGGCCGGCGTGCAGCTCATCTCGCCCTTCGTCGGCCGCATCCTCGACTGGCATAAGAAAAACGCGGGCCGTGACTTCACCCCGACCGAGGACCCCGGGGTGAAATCCGTCGCGCAGATCTACACCTACTACAAAAAGTTTGGTTACCAGACCGAGGTCATGGGCGCGAGTTTCCGCAATAAGGGCGAGATCATCGAGCTGGCGGGCTGCGACCTTCTTACTATCGCCCCCGCGCTCCTTGGCGAACTGGCGGCGTCGAGCGATCCGATCATCCGCAAACTCGACCCCGCGCAGGCCGCCGTCGCCGACCTAAAGAAAGTGTCCTTCGACGAAAAATCCTTCCGCTTCGCGCAAAATGAGGACGCGATGGCGACCGAGAAGACCGCCGAAGGCATCCGCCTCTTCTCTGCCGACATCGTGAAGCTGGAGCAGCTCATCGCGCAGAAACGCGGGTAGCTAACTCACCCCCGGATCCTATCGCAAGCCGCTGCCCTTGGCGGAACTGCGCCGGGACATCGAGCAACTGCGGCATGGTCGCCAGCGCAGCCA
>CAIQKQ010000100.1 GCA_903872425.1 uncultured Opitutia bacterium
CTATGGTGTTCGGGCCGGTGGCCTTGGCCTTGAAGCCGTGCAGGTAGGGGAAGAGCTTGCCGTTGACGAAGGTGATGAGGTCGTCGCCGGTGAGGGCGGTGTTGTGGTCGATCTTACCGTCTTTGCCCTTGGGCGCGGCCCAGGTTTCCCAGCGATACGGCGCGTCGAGGATGTGGGAGTATTTCTTGCCGTCGAGCGCGGCCTCGGTGGCCTTGTCGTGTTCGAGGGCGTCGAGGTATTTCAGGAACAGCAGCCACGAGGTTTGCTCGGTGTAGTCGAGTTCGCTGGTGCAGCCGGCGTCCTTCCAGAGGACGTCGTCGATGTTTTTGAAGGCTTGTTCGAACATAGGGGTGCCGGAAGCGGGAGCGGAAACGCGTGTTTGTAGAGGCGACACTGGCGAGAGCAAGGGGGAAGCGGGTGTTGCACGCTCGATGACAACGAAACGCAGCATGGCGGGCATGTAGTGCGCACTTGTGCTACCGGGGCGCGCAACCCTGCCGCCCGCCGGCGCAAGCCGGCGTTTCCGCCGTCGCGAGCTATGGCGCGACAAGGGACGGCATTGCTGCGGGCCAGCGGCACGCAATGCGCGCCAAGCCGCCAGCGAAGCGATGCGGCGAGGCTGCGCGGGGCCACCGCGCCGCTGGGCGGTGGGGGGAAGCACTCCCGTGAATGAGCGCAGCGAATGAACAGGGGCGCCTGGCGACGTTGCCAACCGATGGACACCTATCGCGCATGATGAGCGGCGACGAAAAACGTTCACTCACCGGCGACCCGGGCGGGGGCGGGGCTATGTTGGTGGGCGCGGAGCGCGGTGAAATAACCTAAACCTTGGTGGCGGAGCCGTGCTGGAATTTCCGTTGTTTGCGCGCTGCTGGATGGCTCATCGCCCACCGCCCGCGCCGACAGCGGAGCGCATAATACGCGATTATGTCCAGATGCCGGAGCCGACGTGCTCGGACGGCGGCAGAGGGGAGCGGCCCGGCCTGACGGAACACTTGGACGGAAGGCGAGGGGATTGTGCCGCCATTGGATATAATCGCCTGTTATGCGCGGAGCGTTTGCAGCCAGCGTGCAAGATCAGGCTCGGACGTGGACGAGGGACGGGCGAATGGGACGAGCTGACGTGGGACGTGGACACGACACAGGCCGAGGCGGGGGCCTGTGCAGTGCCGTCGCCCTCGCGGCTCGCCTCGCCCGCCTTCGCCTCGCCTAGCACTGGCGCGATGGGTGCCGGGGCGGGCGGTGGGTGCGTTCGCGTTGGGTGCGCGCGTTCTCCGTTATGGCGGCTGAAGGTTGCCACGAGGTTTGAAAATCAGCGCGATAAAGGCGAATCAGCCCGAACGAGGCCGAAGACCAAGCACTTACGTAGAGATCAGCGCGTCGTCTTGATTTGGAAAGAAATCCGCCAAAACCGACCGCTTTGACAAAGGTTTGAAAACTACCCAGAAAAATAGACTTATGGTTTTTGACCGCGAATGAGGCTGAGCAATTCGATCACCGCCCCAGCGAGTCCAATTAGGGCCATCACCCAGAACTTCCAGTTTTTCTTCATATGCGCGACCACAGCACGCGCGATTTTCGCAGAGGGGGAATAGCGCTGAAATCCGCCAATCAGGACGAAGGATGAATCAGGATTATTTTCAAAGGGGACGTGCTCCCGCTTTTCCACCTTGAACCCGAGCGGATAAGAGGCAAGATTGAGACATGGCCATTAAAAATTGCGAATCATGCGGGAAAGAAATATCCAGTGACGCGAGAACTTGTCCCCACTGCGGGAAGACATACACCAACATGACCGGCATTATCATCGCGGTCATCATC
>CAIQKQ010000101.1 GCA_903872425.1 uncultured Opitutia bacterium
CCAAAGGCCAGCATGAACTCCAGTCCACGCAGCGCGGAGCCTGACAGGGCGGCGAGCGCGACGAGAAAATACAGTGGCACTTCCTCAACTTGGTGGTGCTGGGCGATGACGAACCAGGCCGTCCAGGCGGTGAGTTGGAGCGCGAAGGCCGCGAGTACCCAAAGCCAGAGGCGCGAGGGTCGCAGGCGGGTGGGGTCATTTGGTGGTTTCATGTTTTTGCTCTTCTTCCTCTTCACGCAGCAGGCGGGCCTCGGGACCGAGGAACTCGATTTCGCGTTGCAGTTGGAACCTGCCGGCGGCGTCCGCGACTCGCACCTCAATACGGAAGGGCCCGGTGTAACCGGCGCGTGGCTGTTGAAGAATAAGCGGCTGAACGATTTCACCTAGGGGCGCAACTTCGACGGCCTCGGTGAGGCCGGTCTGCCATAGTCCCGGTGGCATAGGACCAAGGCGCACGATAAAGCGCGCGGGGGCGTTGCGCTCGTTCACGAGGCGAAGGAGAAATTGGTTTCGCACTGTCGTGTCGTCCACAATGTAGGGCGCGCCAGTCATGCGGATGACGAGGAAGTTCGCGGGTTTGACGGTCGAAAGCGCCCAGGTAGCCACGGTTGAGCCGACAATCAGAAGAGCGAAATAGAGGATCGTGCGCGGGCGGAACCAGCGCGTAGCGCGCCCGGTGAAATGGTTTTGCGAGTCATAACGAATGAGGCCGCGTGGTCGGTGTAGGCGGGTCATCACGTCGTCGCAGGCATCAATGCACGCGGTGCACCCGACACACTCCATCTGGAGGCCTTGGCGGATGTCGATGCCGGTCGGGCAGACGTGAACACAGCGCTGGCAGTCCACGCAGTCGCCGGGCGGAGTGGACAAGGCGGGCGCAGTCGGATGGAGCTTGCCGCGCGGCTCGCCGCGTTTGGTATCGTAGCCAATGACCAGCGAGTGGTCGTCAATCAGGGCCGATTGGATGCGGCCGTAAGGACAGATCACGATGCAGAGTTGCTCGCGAAACCAGGCAAAGTTGAAATAGAGCAGGCCGGTCGCGACGGCGATAAAGGCAAACGCCTCCCAGTGCTCCGCTGGGGCGGCGCGCATCATCGTCCACACCTCGGCGAGCGAGACAAAATACGCGAGAAACAGGTGTGTGATGGCGGCGGCCGCGGTGAGAAACAAGGTGTGCTTGAGGACACGCCGAATAATTTTGCCCGGTGACCACGGCGCAGCGTCAAGCGCGCGGCGGGCGACGGCGTCACCATCCACCCAGCGTTCGATGCGGCGGAAGATATGGTCGAGGAACACGGTGTGCGGACACGCCCAACCGCACCAAACGCGCCCGAGCAGTGCGGTGATGAAAAACAGCGAAAAACCGAGGCCCGTGATAAGAAAAAAAGTAACCATAAATCCTGCGCCGCGAGGGTGAGCCCGAAGAGGTGGAAACGGCGTGCGGCGAGGTCGAGGAAGACCGCAGGGTAGCCGTTAATTTTGATCCACGGCAGCGACAGATAAAACGTGATCAGCGCACAGGCGACTGCGCGGCGCGCATATGTGAACCGGCCGTGGGTATCAGCGGGAAAAAGAAAACGGCGGCCGCCGTCGGTGCCGATGGTTGTGACGGAATCACGGCTGGGAGACGGAAGTGCGGGCATGAGCAGAGTGGGCGGGCGCGCGGGAGTTGGTGCGCGCGGCGGCGTCACTTCGTCGGTGGGGCCGGCGCCGGTGCAAGGATCACTGGCTCGCCCTCTTGGTGGTAGCTGAGGACGTAGGCGACGGACTCAGCCGCGCGGCGCGCACCGAGCACCGGACCCCAAATGGGCATTCCTTTGGCAAGGACGCCTTTCATCACCGTGTCATAAAGTTCCATCGGGCGGCCGCCGTGGATCCAGATTTGATCGGTGAGGTTGGGGCCAATGGCGATGGGACTCTCCTCCTTGCCGCGCAGGCTTTGCAGATGACAGGCGGCGCAACTGGTGTTAAAGGTCGTGCGGCCAGCAGCGACGATGACAGGATTGCGGCTCATCTGCCAGAGCGTCGCGTCGTCGAGTTTAGCGGAACTGGCGAACTTGGCAGCCTCGATGCGAGAGAGTTCGGCGCCGAGGCGGTCGGCGTC
>CAIQKQ010000102.1 GCA_903872425.1 uncultured Opitutia bacterium
CCGAGGCTCTTGCCATCGGCAGGCAGCACGATGTCCGGCTTGTCGAAAATCCAGCCTGAATAAGAAATTCGGCTCATCGGCGCATACTGAAAAGTCGGTAGCGTGGGCAGCGTCACTCTTTGGCGGATGATACCGCGCACATCGCCCTGCATTTCCAAATCGATGGTTTGCCCAGTCGTGCCGCCGAGCGGAAAGACGCTCGTTGCTTGAGGGAAATCGCCTACGTGCATTACATAAAGGCACTCGCTCCCCATGCCGTAGCGCGCATCGTTTTGGTGGGAACCGTTGAGCGAATCGCGCAATGCGATCGTGTAACGCCCAGGCTGAGGTGCCACGAAGCTGAGCGCCGGGTCATGGTAGTAGAGCTGCGAAGTGTCCTTCTCGTGCAACAGACTCCCATCCGGCGCCCATACTTGGAGCACAGCATCCAGGTCCGTGGGAGAGATGCGATACGCTAACACCTCCAAACTGCACCGCTGCCCTTGCGCGAGATGCACTGCATACCAGTCCGTCTCCGCGCCGATAATGTGACCCCACACCGTTTGCTCTAGTGGAATGAGTTGCGCCGTTTCACGCTTCGCTGTCGCCGCGGTCTCCGCAATAATCGGGAGCCGGTTGACATGCAGGGTGCGTGGATTGGAAACGCCGGTGCGAGTGCGCACGTGCAGCGCTACATTTCCCACAGGCAAATCCGCCGCGAACTCGAGCTCCACGCGCACTTCGTCCTTTTCAGGCGTCTTGTCGTTGCCGAGGAGAACTTTTTTGTCACCAATGCGCAGGACGCGCACGCGAGCGTCGCGGCACATCACTTCCTCGATGTCGCTTAATCGCACGCCGCGGAGCACGACATCTTGGCGCGTGCCCGCCTGCGCACATGGCGGCTCGATCCCGAGTAAAATAGGAGAGCCCGTCTCCGCCCCGAATGAGGACGCGACGAACCTGAACCCAACGAGGGTGAGAATTGGAAGGAGGTAACGCTTCAAGCAAACGCGAGGAGGTTGGGAGTTACGCTAGAATGTCCTGCACCACCTTGCCGCCATTGATGGCAATCGGCCGCGTGCCCATCGCCATCAGCCTTTTCTCTGGCGGGATACCCATGAGGTGGAAGATGGTCGCCGCGAGGTCTTCTGCAGCCACCGCGCCTTCCATCGGCTCCGCGCCCGTCGCATCTGAGACGCCATGCACGAGGCCACGCTTCACGCCGCCGCCGGCCAAGGCCACGCTGAAGCACTTCGCCCAGTGGTCGCGTCCCCCGGCGCTGTTCATTTTCGGTGTGCGGCCAAAGTCCGTGGACACCACCACTAACGTCTCATCGAGCAGTCCGCTTGCCGCGAGGTCCGAGATGAGTGCTGCATACGCTTGATCAAATTGCGGCAATTGATCGCTCACGCCCTTCTTTAGATTTTGATGATGGTCCCAAGAGCCGTACGACACCGTCACAAAACGCACGCCCGCGCCCACCAACCGTCGTGCCATCAGCAAGCCCTGACCCGCTAGGTTTTTGCCATAGGTTTCGCGCATTCCCTCGGACTCCGAAGCGAGGTTGAAAGCCTCACGCGCCGCTGGGGATGAAATCATCGAGTAGGCATTCTGGTAAAACTTGCCCATCGGCTCCACCGCCCCGCTGCGAGCGAGATGCGCATGGTGCGCGTCCACGACGTTTTTCAGCGAGCGCCGCGTGTCGAACCGCGCCGCATCCACGCCCGTCGGTAAAGCAAGGTCCTGCACTGTAAATCCGGGCGCACTCGGGTCGCCTCCGACACTGAACGCGCCAAACGTCGGGCTCAAATAACCCGTGCCCGCCTGCGCTGGCGTTGACGGGATGGTTACAAAAGGCGGTAGATCCTTCAGCGAACCAAGCTCATGCGAAACGATACTGCCCATGCTCGGATACATGACGGCAGGACTCGGCCTCCAGCCCGTGAGCATCGTCATCTGCCCGCGTTCATGCGCCGACTCCGTGTGCCAGACCCCGCGCAGAAGAGTCAGCTTGTCCGCCACGCCTGCCGTCTTATTCAGCAGCTCACAAAGCTGCATCCCGGGGACCTTTGTTCCAATCGCGCCAAACTCCCCGCGATACTCCGCCGCTGCTTCTGGCTTGGGATCCCAGGACTCATGCTGTCCGAGCGCTCCCGGCAGGAAAATGTGAATCACCGATGTCGCCCGCGCCACCGGAGCCGCAGGCCCTTCTTCCGCCTGCAAAGAAAGGTACTGGCCTAGCGAAAGACTCATGCAACTGCC
>CAIQKQ010000103.1 GCA_903872425.1 uncultured Opitutia bacterium
GCCCTGCGTGTCCGCCGTGGCCGATGTTCCAGACGCAAAACATCGTCTTGTTGTCCGCGAGTATGGCCGTAGTCGGATGCGCGTGATACTCGTCAGGCTTGGGTGAACCGCGAGCGATGACGACCTGCCGCTTGGTATCTTCGGAGAGGTCGATGTGGATCAATGCGTCGCGCTGCTGCTGCCAAAGCGCCTTCTTTTCAGCAGGCGCAGATTCCCAGGCACGTTTCGCGGCCTTGGTGGCATTGGCGACTTCGGGCTTCGCTTGGGCGAAAGCAGCCAGTGGCGAGAGCAGCAGGGCGGTGAAGAGGGTGAGGGTGGGTTTCATGGAGGTGGGGAAATTCGTCAGTCCTTTTTCTCCGGCGCGCCCGACACGGATTCGAGCAGTCCGGTGGGCCCGAGATTCTGGCGGTGGCCGGCCACGATCTTCTCGAGGTTTTTCAACTGTGCGTCGAGCTCGACGGGATCCTCGGGCGCGGCTGATTCGTCGCGCGTGTCCTTAAGCCACGCGGCGAGCACGGCGCGGAGGCGATCAAGCGTGGCGCGGTGCCGTGGGTCGGCGGCGAGGTTGCGCAGCTCGAACGGATCAGTCTGCAAATCGTAGAGTTCCTCCGGCGCACGCGACGCGGCCATGAACTTCCGCTGGACCGCGTTGAGCTTCCCCTCGGCGTAGAGGCGGCGCATGCGGTTGTAGGTGGGGTTGCTGACCTCGGCGTAGGCCATGCGCTGCAGGCAGGGCCGCTCGGGCTCGAAATTGCGGATGAGCTTGAAGCGCGCGTCGCGCACCGTGCGCACGCGATCCGGCGTGTCGTCGATGCGGTCGCGCGCGCCGAACACATAGTCGCGGGGCTTCGCGCCAAGCCCGAACATCGGCGCGCCGTCGAGCCCCTCGGCAGGCGCGCCCGCGAGCGCGAGCGTGGTGGCGTGCACGTCGAGCAGGCTGACCAGCGCGTCACTCACGCTGTCCGGCGGGAGAAGCGCGGGCCACCGCACGAGCAGCGGAACGCGAAAACCCTGTTCGTAACTGTAGTATTTGCCGCGGAAATCTTCGCGTCCGTGGTCGGCGAAAAAGAAGACGACCGTGTTCTCCGCGAGGCCATCGCGCCGCAGCAGGTCGAGCACGGCACCCACCTTGGCGTCGAGCGCGGCGAGCGAATCGAGATACGCCGCCCAGTCGTCGCGAATCACCGGATCGTCCGCGAGGTAGGGCGGCAAGTTCACTGCGGCGGGATCAGTGGGATTGGTGGCGGCCCGGTGGTAAACGCGGTGCGACTCGGTGAAGTTGATCTGCGCGTAGAACGGCGCGCGCGCCTTCAGGTCGCTCCAATTGGCGGAGTCGAACTCCTTTCCCGTCTGGAAAAAATTCCAGTCGGTCTTGCCCGTGCCCTTGAAGCCCAGCTCGGGCGGCAGCTCGCGAATGTTGGCCGTGAAGTAGCCCGCCTCGCGCAACCGCTCCGGGAGCAGCCGCACTCCGGGCGGGCGCGGATGAGCCGCCGTGCGATGGCTGCGGTGGTTCGACGCGCCAAAGCGTGTCTGAAACACACCGGTCATGAACGCCGAGCGCGACGCCGAGCACACGGGTGCCGTCGAGAACGCGTTCCGGTAAAGCCGCGACTCGCGCGCCAACCGGTCGATGTTCGGCGTGCGCGCGGCCGTGTTGCCATAGCAACCGAAGTCAGGGCACGCATCCTCGGCAATGAGCCAGAGGATATTTGGCGGCTTCAGAGCAGGCCCGCTCGCAGCGTGAAGCGCAGCCAGCGGCGAGAGCAGGAGGGCGGTGAGGAGGCTGAGCGAGAGTTTCATGGCTGTGTGGTGACTCACTTTTTCGGCGCAGGCGGTAGTTGTTTGATCCACGCGAGGTTGAATGCGTAATGATCTTTGCTCGTAATGAGTTGGATGCGCCCATCGCGCGTCTGAGTTATGGCGAGGTAGCCGTTGATATCGGCGATGGCTTTGCCTTCGGGCGCGATCAGGCGGCGGTCGGGCCAGGTCTTGCCTTCGTCGTAGCTCACGGCGGCATAGAGGCCGATGCCGGTGTAGTCGCCTCCACTGCATTTGAAGGTGAGTCCGGTTCGTTCGTTCTTTGGCTTACGCGCCTCGTCAGTGAATGCGCAGAGGAGAATCGGGCCCTCTTTAAGCCGCAACATCGCGGGTCGCTGGGTGTTGCTCACGACGGGGAACTCGCTCATGTCCCATTGCCATGTCTCGCCAAGGTCGCTGGAGTAACTGACAGGCATCTTGAGGCCAAAGCTTTGTTGTGCGGGCTCCTCCCGAGAGAGGCGTGCATAGGCCATCAGACGTCCGTCCGCGAGTTTGACAATGGGAGAATGGATGCCCGCGATAAAGGGGCCTTTGCCGCCGGGTCGAATGTCATCTGCTCCTCGCCGATCGCGTCCCGTTTCACCCCATGTCTTGCCGTTATCGCGGCTAATCGAAAGCCCCGAAAAATCGAACGGGATTGCGATGACACCTTGTTTGGTCCGGATGGGGTTGCCGGCCGACTCTCCTCGTGCGCGCATCACTTCGGCCTTCGACCAAGTCACTCCGTTGTCAGTGGAACGGCGGATCAAGATGTCGCCGTGCTGTCGGCCTTCGACGATATGGAAAATGGTACGGTCGCCGTCCCACCAGATTTTGGGCGCGTGATCGTTCACGTCCATCGCATCCCAGAAGGGCGAAGCGGGTTCCCATTCCCCGGAACCGAAACGTAGTCGCGAGGCGGCATTGGAGGTTGTGAGGTCGGTCTCGCCCATCGTGGAGAACCAGACGGCAAGCAAATCACCATTCGGGCATTCGGTGATGGACGGGCTGTGATTCTGGCTGATGAATACCGGACCCATTGCACCTTCGGGAATGCGCACGAAGGGCTTCGGACCTTCGAAAAACGACACGTCATCTGCCTGCGGTGTGATGTTTGGCACTGTCTGGTTCACGTTCTGTGCATTCAACGGCGGCGGGGCCACCGGTAGATATTTCCCTTTCGGCAACTCTCCCAATACTACGCGGAAGCCGATACGCTCACTCGCAGAGTTCGTCACCCACGAGCCGCGATTCGCCGAGCGCAGGAAGCGGATCATGGAGGAATGAAACCCACCCCGAAACACGCGGCAATCGCCATCGAAGCGACCGAGTGGGTCCGTCTGTGTTCCGCTCTCATACGGCCCATACCAATCGCTGCACCACTCGGCCACGTTGCCGTGCATATCGTGCAGACCCCAAGCATTGGGCGTCTTTTGGGCCACCCGCAGAGCACCCGCGAGGCCGACTCTGGACTCGGACTCCGGATGATCCAGGCCAATGATTTGCCCTTGTTTCAACTTGGCAGCAGCCCCCCCAACATTCCGCCAGTCGTATTCACGCGGCATCGGTCCCGGCGGGAAATACACGCCGCGTAGGTTTTCCTCACCGAACCATTTCTGATGACTATCCGGCAGATCGTCACCGGTGTGGAACAACGTTGCTGTCCCGGCGCGGCAGGCATACTCCCATTCCGCCTCCGTGGGTAGACGATAAGTCTTGCCGTCCTTTATGGAAAGCCATTCGCAGAACGCCACCGCC
>CAIQKQ010000104.1 GCA_903872425.1 uncultured Opitutia bacterium
CGTGGCTGGCCAGAGGGTTTCGGCTACCTGACTTCGCAACCGCGGATTCAACGGTTGCAAATAATGGATGTTGTAGCCGAAGGCTTGGAGTCTGTCCTCGATCATCAAGCAGGAACCATCGAAGCGCTCGACCTCCGCGAGCTCTCATTATCTGCCAACATGAAGGCGGTTCATCAAGGTGGCGAGGCGAAGATTACCAAAACCCAAGGAGCATCCGTGAAATGAAAATGCACACAATGAACCCCACCCTCACCCTGGCTCGTGAGAGTGGCATCCGCCGCAAATCCATCGGCAGGATCAAAGGCGGCTTCATCTACCTGACCGTGGGGAGCCAGCGATTCAGGAATGGTGGACGAGGCGCTGAGGGACTTTCATCTATACCAGACCTTCCTTCAGCGCCTTGGCTACGACGCCGCTGCGGGTGTTGACTTGCAGCTTCTCAAAATGTCTCGGATGTAGCCGTCGGCGGTGTGGTAGCTGATGTGGAGCTGGGCGGCGGCTTCTTTGGTGCTGTGGCCCTGGACGAGGACTTGCAGGATGTCCTTCTCGCGGGCGGTGAGGCCGTAGTCCTTCTGCGGGGCTTTGGTGCTGGCTTTGCCCAACATGTCCAGCACGCGGCGGGCGACGGTGGGGTTGATCGGCGAGCCTCCAGTGGCGGCGCTGCGGATGGCGGCGGCGATGTCCTCGGTGTTGGCGGTCTTCAAAAGGTAACCGCTCGCTCCGGCGCAGATGGCGCGGAAGATTTTGTCGTCCTCCTCGAAGACGGTGAGGATGACGATGGCCGTCTTTGGCGCGAGCTGGCGCAGTCGCGCGAGGGCGTCGATGCCGTTGATGCCGGGCAGGCCGACATCGAGCAGGAGGACGTGAGGTGGTGTTTCGGAAGTGAGCGCGGCGAAGGCGTCTTCGCACGCGGTGAAGCGCTGTGGGCACGTGATGCCGTCCACGCGGTTGAGAGCCTTCGCGAGACGTTCGCCGTAGGTTTTGTGGTCTTCGATGAGCCAGACGTGGATGGGTTCAGTCATGCAGCGGGAGGGTAAGGGTCAGAGTGGTGCCTCGGGACGTGGAAACGATGTCCACGCGGCCTTGGTGTTTCTCGGCACGGCGGCGTAGATTGGTGAGGCCCATGCCACCGGTCACGGCGGCGGGATCAAAACCCTTGCCATCGTCTTGAATGGTCAGGACGAGGCTGTCGGCTGTTTGCTTTAGCTTGATGCCGACCTCGGTGGCCTCGGCGTGGCGCGTGATGTTGTGCAGCGCTTCTTTTAACATGAGGATGAGGTCGCGCTGGCGATCGACGGGTAGTTTGCGGCTGCTTGTCCCGGCTTCGACGGTCAAGGTGTGCGGGATGGTGCGCAGCAGTCGTGAGGCGGTTTCGCGCAGCAGCGTGGCGAGGTCGTCGGAGCCGTAGCGGTCGCTCTGGATCAGGCGCGTGATGTCGCGCATGGCGCTGACGGTTTCGTCGGCGATGTGTTTGATCTCGGTGAGGTCGTCGCGCGTCTGCGCGGGGTCGTCGTTGCTGGCGAGGATGTCCTGCGTGATGAGCGCGATGCTGCCGAGGCTGCTGCCGATTTCATCGTGCAAGTCCTGCGCGATGCGCTGGCGCAAGGCTTCCATCTCGCGGAGTCGCGCACGCCGTTGCAGCATGGACCAAGCCATGGCGGCGGCGATGCCTGCCACGATGAGCACGCCGAGCGCTCCGAGGCCATAGCGCTGCCACTGCTGGACGAGTTGCCGTTGGCGCACTTCGATAGCCCCGACTTGCTGCAAGACCTCGCGTCGCTTCGAGAGACCGGCGAGCCATTCGGGCCAGTCGAGGATGTTGGCGGTGCTAGTGAAGCCATCGACGAGAGCGGCCTTTGACCAGCCACCGGTCTCGGTGGAATCCGAGGCGCTCACAGTTTTGTCGAGAGCCACATTCTTTCCACCGGACCACACCTGCATCTCGGCGAGGGCGAGGTTAAACTGACCATTGGCATTGAAGAGTTGCGTGGCGGTGAAGCGCACATAGCGGGCGCTTTTGCCCGCGGTGTTGAAAGTCACCACGTTGTCACCGGGGTTCACAATGAGCGGCTGATTCGCCAGCGGCATGTCGCGCGGCATATCGCGTAGGCCGGGCACTTCCGTGGCAGTGGAAAAGTCGGCGGTGCTGGAGAATTCCAGCTTCGCCTGCTGCGGATAACCAAAGCCTTTTCGGTGCGCGAAGTCGGGTGGTCGCGCGGGAAAGAGCCGCACCTCGTCGATCAGCAGGGGCTCTCCCAGGTCCACTTGCACCCAGCGCGGCGCGGGATCCCGCTCTTTGCGCCGGTCCACCATACGGCTCTGATAGCCCAACGTTGGACTCGGCTGCGTGCCCACAGGCGGTCCGCAGGCGATGTGACCATCCACGAGATTAGCCAGTCCCCACATCGGCACCGCACCCATCGTGCGGCTGTTGCCGAAATTCTCACGATCCAGGCCGATAGCCACATTGCGACCTCCGCTCAGAACCATCACTTCGCCCAGCGAGAAAAGGAAACGGCCACCCTCGCGAGCCAGTCGCGTGGCGGTGATGCGCACGTGCCGCGCAAGCAGTCCCGGCACTGGCAAATAAACCGGCAACGAGCCAGGATTTGGAAAATCAGCATGCGTTTGATCGGCGACGATGGCGCGCTCCGCATCGTTTCCTTCCTCAGCTATCTCGACCCGGAAACGCAGCGGGAATCCATATCCGGCATCGGCGGCACCGCCGCTATCCGACGGTGTGGCGATGAGCACGATGGCGTCGAGCGTGTGAGTTTGTTTCAAATCCAAGTCCACCCACTCCACCGTGTCCTGCGTCCTGGCATAGGCACTGTGATAGCCAAGCCTGGCGGTGGTCTCGCGTTCCGGCGCGGGTGGCAAGGTCCGGAGTTCGTCGCGCAGGGTCTGCTCCTCGGCATTGAGCCGACGCATCTCCGGGCTGAGAAGGCGGACCACACTTTCACCCGCATCCGCCGCAGCGCAGGGGCGCGGCAGCATCGCTCCGATCATGAAAACGACGGAGAGTCGGCGAAGCATCGCCATCCAGGCCAGTGAAGAAAACGCACGCATATCTGCATCTAAGATGCGCGCATCTTGGCACCAATCAGCTCCGGTGACACCCCCGAGTTTTCGGGGGTAGCCACACGCTAAGGAAGGCGGCACCATGTCGTATTACTTTCACACCACCATGACTTCCCGCTTCCCCTTCCTCACATCCTTCACCGCTGTGCTGCTCCTAGCCGCCAGCATTGCCTTGCCTGGTGCCGTCCGTGGTGCGGAACCGTTTGAAGCCTTTCTGGAGAAGCATTGCGTCCGCTGCCACGGCCCGGAGAAGGAGAAGGGGGACTTGCGCTTTGACCAGCTCTCGCGCGATTTCAAGCTGGGTGTGGACAGCCATCACTGGGCGGAGGCCATTGAAAACGTCAACAGTGGCGAGATGCCTCCGAAGAAGGAGAAGAGACCGACGCAGGAGGAGATCGCGGCGTTTGTCACGAGTCTTGATGCGCGGCTGAAGGAGGGCCGCGCGGCGCGGATGGCGGCGCGTCCCGCGGTTTCGCATTATCGGCTGAGCCGGAAGGAGTATCAAAACACGGTCTATGA
>CAIQKQ010000105.1 GCA_903872425.1 uncultured Opitutia bacterium
CGAACTACCCGGCTCCTACCTTGACTCCCGTCGCGACGGCGAGGCTGAGTTTCAGAACTACTCGGGTCGCCGAGTGCCACTGGACGTAGCCCCGGGCTTGCGTGAGGCCTGGGACGAGGTCAGCGTGGCGGGCTGCCTCGCTGGGCGCCACTTCTTCGACTTTCTGGCCAAGCCCGAGGCGCAGCTGCAGCGCCGCATCTGCGTCGATCTAGCCAGGCAGCGCTACGACGCCCTACTCAAGCGCGTCACGCCGTCGCAGAAGGCGCAGATGATCGCCGTGGCCGGCGGGTTGTTCCGTTTCGCTCTGGGCGCGATCCCCGTGCGCCCAGCCAGTCGCATCTGGGACGGAGACTATGTGGCGGCAGTCCGCGCCCTTTTATTCCTAGGGGCGCGTGACGAGGGCTCCCCGCACTTTGTCCCCGCCTCCGACCCCGATCGCACCTGCCGCGAGTGCTCCAAGCCTACCGACGAGCCAGACGGCTCCGAGTTTCGCAACAGCCACCACCTCTTCTCGTGCCCCCGGTTCCAGGACTACCGCACGAGGCTGTCTTCTCAGTTGCAGCAGGCGGCTACCGATGCGCGACGGCGCGCCGGGCTGCGAGACCCCTTTGGAGCCGTCTCGTTCTACAGTGACAAGAAGAGAAGACGTGTCATCGACATGGACTCGCTCGGCTTCAGGCGGAAACTGGGAGCCGATGGCGAGCCGCTTGGAGGCGGTGTTCAGTGTGACGACTCGTGGGTCGCAGCCGACGGCGCTCCAGTTATCAGCGATACGACCGTGAAACACGCCGGCTGTGTGGGCGTGGGCCAGAAGCACGGGTCCCTCCTAGAGGGTGTGTACTTGAAGAAATCAAAACACTACAAGCGTACACACGACATTAAGGACGCGGACATGCTGCATCTGGTCTACGAGGCACTCGGCGCAGTCCATCACAGGTCAATCCGTGCGCTCAAGGACTGGGCCAAGGAATCGGCGGCAGGTCGGGAGTCGGCCAAGAGCTCTCAAGTCACTCGCCTTCTAGAAGATCTAGGGATGCTGCTCCTTCGGTCCTGGGGTCGCCAGCTCGTCCACTACGAGCAGTTCTGCGCCCCGCTGCCGCGGCTTGGAGCCGCGAGTAGCGGCAATAGCGGAGGTCATGACAGCGGTGGCGACTTTTCACCGCTCCCTGCTTCGGCCGCTTCGACCCCTAGGACCGACTGCTCGCCCAGCGAGAGCTCGGCCAGCCCCCTTGGGAGGCGGGCTGGATCTCCGTCAGCCGCCCTGACCTTTGGTCAGTTACCCCCTGCCCCACCGCCTCCCCCGCTTCAATCGGGTGCGGGGCGGGTGGGGGCTAGCGTGCTCAGTAGCGCCGGGGGGAGATCAACAGCAGCGGAGCTGGCGCCCGCGGCCTTGCTGTCCGCCCCTCCCCGGGCGGCGGCAGTGGTTTCAGGTGGCACAGGGGTGTGGAGTGGGAAAGGGGGGCCGGTGGCAGGAGGAGGGGCGTGTGTGTCTCTTGGCGATGGTCCTTGTGTGGGTTTGGGTTTGGGCTCGGGTTCGAGTGTGGCTGCCGCGTACGGAGCCGCTGGTGCCTGCGTGAGGGTTGTTGACCCGGGTAGTGTGCCAGTGGGTTCAAGTGTGGTTGGTGGAGTTTAGTGGCTACTAGGTCCTTGTCAACTTTGGGCTTGCCCTGCTAGTTCTCTTGAAACATATTCAAACTAACGGTCACGCCCCGTTTCGGCGAGCGACTCATGTAAACCGAGCCGTGTGGAAACTCCTAACACAATGGGAACCTCCCGAGTTTTTCCAAAACCAGATTTTCAGCGTGTGCCCACAGCCGATTCAGAGTTTGGCCGCGCCGCGGCCCGGGCTTCAGCGACACAGC
>CAIQKQ010000106.1 GCA_903872425.1 uncultured Opitutia bacterium
ACTCCGTTTTGCCTCACCATCGACTTTGATACGATCGGCGAAAACGGCCCGGAAAACGAAGGGACAGTCACCCTGCGCCACCGGGATTCCATGACCCAAGAGCGCGTGCGTATCGCCGATCTTCCGGCGTTCTTGATGGCTCAGATTTCCTAGTACAACCCGTGCTGCGCGCCCCAGAATTCCCCGCAAGCGCAGCGCGCGGCTTTAGAGTTACGTTCTTCACGCCTCCCGCCTTATGAATGATTCCTACGATTTCACAGTAATCGGCGGCGGGAGCGCAGGATATGCTGCGGCGTCTTTGGCGGCGCGCGCAGGACTGCGAGTCGCGGTGGTCGAAGGCGGCAAGGAAGTCGGAGGCCTGTGCATCCTGCGAGGATGCATGCCCAGCAAGACGCTGCTCGCCACGGCAAACCGGGCCGCTGCCGTGCGCGGAGCGGCGGAGTTTGGAGTAAAAGCGCGGCTTGAGGGAGTCGACGGCAAGGCCATGCAAGCGCGCAAACGGCTGCTCATCGAAGACTTCGCCGGTTATCGCAAAGGCCAGTTGGAATCGGGCCGCTTTGCGTTTTTGCGGGGGATGGCGCGTTTCACGAGCGCGCACGACTTGGAAGTCACCACGGATAAGGGCGTGCAGACGCTGCACTCGAAGACTTTCCTTCTCGCCACGGGCTCCGTGCTCACTGCGCCCCCAGTCTCTGGGCTGCAGGAAACCGGTTACATGGACAGCGACGCCCTGCTGGAAAACGAGCATCTTCCCCGCTCCGTCATCGTGTTAGGCGGCGGAGCAATCGCCTTGGAGGCCGCCTCGTTTTTTGCAGGTATCGGCAGCCAGGTTACCCTCCTGCAACGCTCCTCTCGCGTCTTGAAAGATGCAGACCCGGACGTTTCGGAGGCCATCGCCCAAGGACTACGCCACCACGGAGTGCGCGTGGAAACCGGCGTGGAACTGCTTCATTGCCAAAAGTCAGACTTAGGCAAGGTCGTGCGCTTCAAACAAAACGGCGTCGAGTCCGAGTGCGTTGCGGAAGAAATTGTCGCCGCCCTTGGACGCGCTCCTGCGACGCGGGGGCTTGGGCTGGAAACCTGCGGCGTGGCACTCGACGGCGCTCGCATCGCCGCACGCCCGACCCAGCAGACGTCCCAGCCGCACATATTCGTCGCCGGCGATGTATGTGGTCCCTTGGAAGTGGTGCATTTGGCGATCCAACAAGGTGAAATCGCGGCGCGCAACGCCATCCGGCACCTCTCCGGAGCAACTGAGCCGATGGAGGAAATGGATTATCGCCTTAAAATGCTGGCCGTATTTTCCGAACCGGGCGTCGCCATGGTCGGCCTTTCCGAGACGGAAGCGAAGACGCAAGGCACCCCCGTTTTAACCGCCTCGTATCCGTTTGTGGACCACGGCAAATCCATGGTGGAAGGACACCTCCACGGGTTCGTAAAACTAACGGTCCACGCCGAAACTCGGGAGATTCTCGGGGGCGCTGTAGTGGGGCCGCACGCGGCGGAACTCATCCATGAGGTTGTAACCGCGATGTTTTTTCGAGCAAAAGCAGGCGACCTC
>CAIQKQ010000107.1 GCA_903872425.1 uncultured Opitutia bacterium
CTCAGCACAGCGGTCTCGGGTGCGAGCGTGAAATCAAATCGAGCCGCGAGCTGCATCGCGCGCAGCACGCGCAGCGGGTCCTCGGTAAAGGCGGCGCTGGTGTGCCGGAGCACGCGGGCGCGCAGGTCGCGTTCACCGCCGTGCGGGTCAATCAGCACCCAGGTGAATGGGTCGAGCGCAATGGCGTTGACGGTGAAGTCGCGCCGCGCAGCGGCCTCGGCGTCACTGAGTGCGGCGTCGGGTGCGACGGCAAAACCGCGATGGCCCGCACCGGTCTTGGACTCACGGCGCGGGAGCGAAAAATCGTGTTCCGTGCCCCCGAGGCGGAGTTTGATGACGCCGAAGCTGCGGCCGACGACATCTGTTGCGCCAAACGGCGCGAGCGCGCGATGCAGCTCCTCAAATGTCACGCCCGGCACCTCGACGTCGAAGTCCTTCGGCTCCAGCCCGAGCAGCCAGTCGCGCACACAGCCGCCGACAAGCCGCGGCCGACCGACGCGGCGCACGGCGTCGAGTACGGCACGCAGTTCGGCCGGAATAGGCATGACGGCGGGCGTGGTCATAGCGTGGTTGAGGAGGAAGAGCGCTCCGACCTCGGCACGCTGCTCGAAAGTCGCGCCCCAAGGGCGCATGCCAACCCGGAAATCCGGTCTGTTTTCATTTTCCCGCGCCGCCTTTCACGCCGGCGACCACCACCAGTGTCCAGCCCGCAAGCAAGCCCACGCCGCCGAGCGGCGTGACTGGACCGAGCCACCGCGGGCCGCCCAGCGCGAGCCAGTAAAGTGAGCCGGAGAACAACGTGTCGCCCAAAAGCCAACACACCGCCGCCGCGCGCAGGAGGCGTTGCGTGGCTACGGGAAAACTCTCCCCGCCCGCCGCCAACGCCAGCAGCACGCCCAGCGCCGCAAGCGCGTGGACGAGATGGTAGAGAGTGGCGGTGTGCCAGGTCTCCACTTGGCCGCGCTCGACAAGTGTTTCGTGCAGCGCATGCGCGCCAAACGCCCCGAGCGCGACGGCCGTGAGACCGGCGAGACCGGCGGCGGTGAGCAGAGTTTTCATGTTGAAATAAAATCGCCAGAACGGCGCGCCGCCCGAAACCAGCCGGGTCTGGCTCGCGTCCCATCCGTGGCCACCGTGCCGAAGGCCGCGCGCCAGCGCAAGCAATAGGCTTGCCCAGCGCCCGCCGCCAGCTTGGCTGGCCTGCACCCTTGCGCCCTTGCGCTCATCCCACCCATGAAACCATCCGTCCTGACCATTTTGCTCGCTCTGCTCTCCGCCGCCTGCGCCGCCGCCCCGGCCTCGGACCTTTCGGTGCGGCTCGATTTGCCATATACGAGCCGTTACGTTTACCGCGGCGTGCAACTCGCCCAGTCTTCGATCCAGCCGTCGCTCGACCTGTCGGCGAACGGCTCCTATGCTGGTGTATGGCTCAACAGCCCCATCACCGCCGGGCAGAAGAACGAGTTTGATTTTTATCTCGGTCATGACTTTGCGGCCGACTCGCTCGGCGCCGGCGGGAAAATCGACCTAGGCGGCCGCGCGTACTATTACCCGCAGGGCCACTACACCCCTGGCTTGGGCCAGAGCAGCTTCGAAGCGTATCTCGGGCTGACCGGTCGCCCGGTAGGGCTACCTTTCACGCCGTCGATCTACAGTTACTATGATTTTACCCGCAAGAGCTACAACTTCATCGGTTCCCTCGGCACCGCTCTGCCGGTCGGCCAGCTCGGCTTCGCGGTGCAGCTCGACGTTCACGGCGGCTATGCCGGCTTCAACGGCACTGTCGGAAAAAACTACACCTACTGGGGTGCCGGCGCGCGCCTACCCTACCGAATCGCTAACAACGCCACCTTCACCCTCGGGGGCCAGTACGACACCAGCAATCTCCCCGGCACAAAGCATAACCTGTTCACCTTCACAGCCGGCGTGACAGTGGGCTTTTGAGCCCAAGGCAGCAGGACCCGGCGATCGGACGAGATTTTTCGACTTTGCAAAAGAAGGGGTTGACACCCTGCGCGACAACCTTTCTCGTTGACCCCTTTTCCCATGAAAACCTTCCTCGCCAAAAAGGAGAGCGTGCAACCCAAGTGGCATCTGATCGATGCCGAGGGTGCCGTGCTCGGCCGGCTCGCCGTGAAGGCCGCCACTCTCATCCGCGGCCGCCATAAGGCCAGCTACACCCCCACTGTGGACACCGGCGATTTCGTCGTCGTCATCAATGCCGAGAAGGTCGTCCTCACCGGTAAGAAGGAGACGGCCAATGAATACATGACATTCTCCGGCTTCGTCGGCGGCGAAAGCTACCGCAACGTCCCACAGATGCGCGCCCATCGGCCCGAGCACATCGTCACCCACGCCGTGAAGGGCATGCTCCCAAAGAACCGCATCGCCGCCAAGATGCTCACCAAGCTCCGCGTTTTTGCCGGGCCGACCCACACCCACGAGGCGCAAAACCCCGTCAAGATCGCTGTCTAATTTTTCGTCCCATGAGCGTTCAACCTGTCGTCTTCCTCGGCACCGGCCGCCGCAAAACCTCCACCGCCCGCGTCCGCCTCACGGCTGGCACCGGTAAGCTTGTCGCCAACGGCCGCGCGTTCGACGACTATTTCTCACACGAGAACTTCGTCAAAGCCGCCAGCCGCCCGCTGCTTACGGTCGAGCTGGCCGACAAGTTTGACGTGACCGCCAATGTCTCCGGCGGTGGCACCGCTGGTCAGGCCGGCGCGGTCGCACACGGCATCGCCCGTGCGCTCCAAAAAATGAATCCCGAGCTGCGCATCCCACTCAAGAAGGC
>CAIQKQ010000108.1 GCA_903872425.1 uncultured Opitutia bacterium
CCCTTCACTGAAGGGCCGGGAGGAGGTCAATTTACGCGACACCGTATCACGCCTGAAGGGCTCAATGGCTTAGTCCTGCCGTCAAAGCTCACCCGACTTACATCCACGATCCTTATACGGTCATCAACCTACCGCCAAATGCGGCATCATTTCACCTTGATACAGGGTATGGCTGCTTGCGTTCAGCATGCCTCACAAAAACTGGCTTGCTGGCGCACATAATTATGTGCGATTTTTTAGCTATGAAATTGTTGCTTGAAGAAGACGTCGTGAGCCTGACGGATTTCGCACGCAAAACACGTGAACACACTGAGTCACTGGCTAAGACTAACCGACCTCGGGTTCTGACTCAAAACGGCAAGGCGGCAGCTGTGGTCATGTCGACGGCGGCATTTGAAGAATTGGTCGGCGATGCCGAGGAACACCGACTGAGTCTTCGCTTGCAGGATGCCTTAGAGGCTTATGCTGAGGGCGATCGTGGCCAACCTGCGGCCAAAGTATTCCGGCGGTTGCGCAATAAACTACCGGCGAAAGGGACATGAACTGGGAACTGCGAATCTCGTCCGAGGCGGAGGCATGCCTCAAAGAGCAGATCCAGTGGTATAAATCGGACGAAAAGCACGCCGGATCTGAATTGGCCAGCCGTTGGCTTGCCTTGCTTAAGGGGGCGATGACCGAGCTTTGCAAGGGCCCTAAAAAATATGGTTTTGCTCCAGAGAACGGGCGCTGGAATCCCGATTTAAATATTCGGCAGATGCACTTCAAGCCATGGAAAACAAAGTCCGTCTGGCGTGTGCTATATGTCCTCGACGAGGCTAGTGGTATCATCACAATTCTTCAGGTGCGGCATGAGCGGCGCAAATTGCTTTTTGAAAAGCAGTGATGGACGAGCCTTTCACTTCTCGCTCCAAAGTAATTTTTAATTACATAGTGCTGTGATTAATTTTTTTTTAATGCCCTCACGTTTATTTTCATGGGGCGCCGCATCACGCCTGAATGCGCTCTTCGGCTTGGTCCTCGCGTCGACGCTCATGTCCGCCGCTCACGCGCATCCAATTCGCACCAGTTACGCCGAGGCCGATTTCCGCTCTGAAACCCAAAAATTCGAAATCGCCCTCCGTGTTTACCCCGACGACCTCGAGGCCGCTCTCTCCGCGCACGCTGGCCACCCCATCACCCTAGCCCGCACGGCACCGCCCACTTTCGATCTCGCCCTGCTCGCCTACCTCCGCGCCACTTTTCTTTTGCGTGCAGCTGACGGCACTACACCCGTCCTCTATCTGCTCGGCCGTGAGCTCAAGGATAACGCGCAACACCTCTGGATCTATTTTGATTGCACGCTCCCTGGCGGCCCCACCGGAGCGCGTCTGTCGCACCGCATCCTGCGCGACACCTTCCCAGAACAACTCAACGCCCTGCGCCTGGGTCAAAAAGGCCAAACATTACTATTCCTCAACGACACCGAAAAAGAGCTCGCCCCGAGGCCCGCAAAACCATGAGAGCGCGCTTGCTCCTAGCGCCCGTTTTCATGCTGTTTAAGGTCTAACGTTAAACTTAGGACCCTGTTTCCGCCTTGAGCATCTGCACGCCGCCGCGCACAACGTCCCTATCGCTGCGGACTGCACCCTCGCCCTAACCGCCACCCCTCCGCCGCCACTTAACATGAAGTCCCACGCATCGTCCTACGCTAAACTACCGCTTTGGATCTTCTTTCTTAGCGATGCCGCGCTCCTTGGTGCCGCCGCCTTCCTCGCCACCCGCGCCGCTCGTCCGCTTAACGGTGAGACCGTATTTCTCATCACCGCCCTCGTTCTCGCTGGCGCCCTGGTCGCTTTAGTCCCGCTCGTCGCACGCTACGAACGCATCAAAAACGCAACCCTCGACGACCGCCAACGCGCCCTCGAAACCCTCGCTCGAACGCTGACCGCTGCCGCCGAGCAGATCAGCATCGCCACCGCCGGCATCGATGAAATCACTGGCCTCACCCAAAAAAATCTTAAGAAAACCGAGCAACTCACCGCGGCCTTTACCGCCAGCGCGACCGGCACGCCCGCGGCCGCCATACCCGACACTCGCTCCCACGAGCAACTCAGCGCCGCCGCAGAGCAACTCACCCAAGCCGCCGCCCGCCTCACTCAGCTTGAGTCCACGACGCGCCAGCAGCTCGAAGCTACCCGCGAAACCCTCGCCCAAATCACGGCCACGCCCGCCCCACAACCACTGGAAACCACGCCGACCGGCCTGGATGAGAAAATCGCCGCCACCCTCGCCGCCCTCGACGCCAAAATTGCCACGCTCTCCACCGGCGTTGTCGCCCCGACCGCCCCCGCCTCTGAGGAAAGCAACGAAACGCGTCGCCCGCGCAAAGTCCGCCGCGAGGAAGCGGCCGTCGAACCGGTATCCGCTCCGGCCGTACTTGAGTCGCCAGCCGAACCCGTCGCCACGCCCCCCGCTCCCGTCGAGCCGGCGCCTGCTCCCGTCCAAGAATTCACCGCTTCAGTATCCGAGCCGACTCCGGAACCCACGCCCGCTCCGGCCTTAGAACTCACCGCACCCGCGCAGGCGCCCGTGATCGAAAATCAGGCCGTCGAGGCGCCCAAAACTCCCCGCAAGCGCGCGCCCAAAAAACTTCCCGCGCCCGCCAACGAAGCTGCCTCGACCCCCGAGGTCGCGCC
>CAIQKQ010000109.1 GCA_903872425.1 uncultured Opitutia bacterium
CTGGTTCGTCATCGCCCAGCACCACCAAGTTGAGGAAGTGCCCCTCGCCTCCCACGTAGGCCGAGCGCGTTGACCAACGCCCAACCGCTCCATCCTAAACTATAATCACCCATCGCAGCTCGATAATTTCCAATGGAGCTCGCCGCCGTCCACACGCCCGCTGCCGCCTTCGTCGCCGGCCTCGTCACCAGCCTGCATTGCGCGGGGATGTGCGGCCCGCTCGCATGTCTGCTCGCGCCCGCGCGCGGCGACCGCGCCGACCCCCAAACGGTCGCAACCGTCTATCACCTCTCGCGACTCACAGGCTACGCGACACTCGGTACGATCGCGGGCGCGCTGGGCGCGGTACCACTTGGATTTTTTGGCCTCCCTGCTATGCGTATTTTGCCATGGGTGCTCGTGGTCTATTTAATATTCGTTGCGTTGCGCCTCGGCCGTCACCTACCCCGCCTTGCGCTGCTGGCACGCGCGCAACTTCAGTTGCAAGGCTGGCTGCGTGGCCGCCCACGTCTCCATGTCGCGACCGTGCTTGGTGCCGCCACGCCGTTACTGCCGTGCGGGCCACTGTATTTTCTCGTCGCGCTCGCCGCCCTGTCAGGCTCCGCGCTGCGTGGACTGGAGTTCATGCTGGCCTTTGGCCTCGGCACGGTGCCGCTGCTGTGGATTGTACAGTCCAATTTCGGCTGGCTGCGGGCGCGTCTCTCGCCGACTGGCATTGCGCGGACCCAAACCGCCCTCGCACTCGCCGCCGCGCTCGTCCTCGCCTGGCGGTTGCGCGGCACGCTCGGCTTCACCGGCCCCGACATGGCCGGCCTTATCTGCGCCTGGCCATGAGTGTGACAACGACCATACCGCTGGCTGGTGACCTGGCAGCCGACCACGCCCGACGCGTATGCCGCCACTGCGGTGCGCCATCACCGCAAGGCGAATTTTGCTGCCCCGGCTGCAATTACGTTTTTCGGCTCATCCACGAGCAAGGATTGGCAGCCTATTACCAGATCAAAGATGACGTCACCGCGCCTGCCGATCCCGCGTTGTTCCAGCCGCGCGACCATGCCTGGCTCGCTACCGCGCAACGCCAGGCCGAAGCCGGCGCCTTGGCCGGCCCGCGTACGCCCGAACTGACACTCGGCGTGCAAGGCGTCTCCTGTGCGGGCTGCGTCTGGCTCATCGAGAAACTTTTCCATCAGCAGTCCGGCGCAGGCCGTATCGAGGTCAATGCACAGACTGGCCAGATGCGAATGCGCTGGGCACGCGGTGAGTTTGACGCGCCGGCCTTCGCCCGTGTGCTTCAAAATTTCAACTACCTCGTTGGCCCGGCCGGGGCTGACGGGGCCGCAGAGCTGGAGAGCCGCGCGCTCGTTCGTCGCATCGGCTTGTGTACGGCCTTCGCGATGAACGTGATGCTCTTCACCCTACCGGCCTACTTTGGGATGAGGCGCACTGATGCTTACGCCCAGCTTTTCGGCACGCTTTCAATGGGCTTCGCGACCCTCAGTCTGCTCGCGGGCGGCGGCTATTTTCTCGGGCGTGCGGCGCGGGCGCTGCGCGCTCGGGTGGCGCATCTGGATTTGCCCATCGCGCTCGGCATCGTCGGTGCCTACGCAGGCTCGTTCTACGGCTGGATCGCCGGCCGCGAGGAGTTTGTGTATTTCGACTTTGTCAGTGCGTTCATCCTTCTGATGCTCGTCGGCCGCTGGGCACAAATCGTCGCCGTTGAGCGCAACCAACGCCGCCTGCTCCGTCAGCAGCCCGCGCCACCGTCTGTTTGCGTGCTTGCTGCCGACGGCACCACCACGTCTACCACCCCGGAAAATCTGCGTAGTGGACAACGTTTTGAAGTCAGCATGGGCCAAACAGTGCCGGTCGAGGCCAAATTGGAAAACGCCGCTGCCACGTTCAGCCTCGCATGGATTAATGGTGAGGCCGAGCCGCGCGTGTTTCACCCCGGGCAACATGTGCCATCGGGTGCGCAAAACATCGGCCGCACGGCGGTGCGTCTTGTCGCCGCGCAAGATTGGAGCGACTCGCTGCTCGCGACGTTGCTCCGGCCGGTGGAGCGTGCGGCCGGGCGCGACCAACTGGTTGAGCGCGTGATCCAAGGTTATTTAGTCGCTATCGTCGGCATTGCGTTTTTCGCGGGCGTAAGCTGGTTGCTCACGATGCACGATGCGTTGCGCGCCGGCGCGGTAGTCACCGCCGTGCTGGTGGTGTCGTGCCCATGCGCTCTCGGACTGGCGTTTCCACTAGTCGACGAAATCGCCACGGTCGCGTTAAGGCGGCGCGGTGTGTTTGTGCGCGACGCCGGTCTCTGGTCGCGCCTCTCTCGTGTTCGGCGTCTCGTCTTCGACAAAACCGGCACCCTCACACTGGAGACGCCCGTGCTGCAAAACCCCACCACCCTCACAGACCTCGACGCGGAAACTCGCACCGCGCTACTAACACTAGTACAGGACTGCCCGCACCCGGTCAGCCTTTGCCTGCATGAGAGCCTGCTCGCTGGCGGGCCGATCGCGCCGCACTTGATGACGCCCCCAGTGCTCGCCGGAGAAATTCGTGAGACCATCGGCCTCGGCGTTGAACTCGGCGCGTGGTCGCTTGGTCAGGCCGGTTGGCGTGACGCCGGGCCAGCCGACGGCACGACGGTGCTCGCACACGGCGGAGCAGTGCGCGCGCGTTTTAATTTTGTCGACACCGCACGGGCCGACGCGAAACCCGAACTCGCTGCGCTCTCCGCGCGCGGGCTGGACGTCGCCATGCTCAGCGGTGATCGCCCGGACAAAGTCGCGGCGCTTGCCCAGGCCCTCGGCCTCGACCTACGCGCCGCACGTGGCGGCCTTTCACCACAGGCGAAAGCCGCATGGCTCGACGCACACAGCGCGGACGAGACATTGATGCTAGGCGACGGCGCGAACGATAGTCTCGCGTTTGACCGCGCGCTATGTCGAGGCACGCCCGTGGTGCATCGCGGACTGCTCGCGGCGAAGGCGGATTTTTATTATCTCGGCCGCGGCATCGGCGGCCTCCGCGCACTCTTCGAGATCAACGACGCCCGCCGCCGCACACGCTGTCAGCTGCTCGTTTTCATGATCGCCTACAACCTGCTCGCCGTTGGCCTGTCCGTCGCCGGCGTGATGCACCCACTGCTCGCGGCAGTGCTGATGCCCCTCAGTTCGCTCGCCACGCTCGCGCTGACCGGTTGGGGTATGCGCGGCGTAAGCCAAACAGTTAACAGGGCTAGCAGCGTGCCTGCACTTGGAGCTTTTCTTTCGGGCGCGGATTCGTAGCTGTTGCAGCGATGAGCCACATCGCCGCAGCTCTAGCGAAAAGCAAAGGCAGGAAAGTCGAGGCCCCGCCGCCCGGCACACCGGTCGCGCCGGAGTTGACACGTCCGGTGCTACCCATGCCGGCGCGCGCTTCGTCTCCAGCCGCGCAGCCCACCGTGAAGAAAAAATTTCCGCTCGCACTCGTCCTAGGCGGCGGCGGAACCGTGATTATACTGGGGACCGTTGGCTGGTTTTTGCTGAAGCCGGCCGCTGCACCGAGCGCCAAGCCAGCCGCCACCGCACCTCAGCCCGCCGCACCCGCGCCCAAGCCGACGGCCAGTCCGCCAACCACCACACCTGCGCCAGTCGCCGCCGTTCTCGGCCCAACGCCAACACCAACCCAAACCCTCCTCCCGCCCACTCCTGAGATTGCAGCCTTGCAGGAACAAGTGGCGAAATTTTCGGTTTCTGCCCGCATGAGCGGGGCAAACCAGCGCGCGATGATCAATGGCAAAGTGTATGTGGTCGGCGACCACGTTACCGACTCGCTGACATTGCAGGAAGTCCTATCCGACCGGGTTGTCCTGCGCGACGACAACGGCAATCTTTACAGCAAATAACTGAAGCCGGCGCCGGCATCGGCCATTTCAACGCGAATTTTGCCGGCTCGGCGGAACGCTGATGGCCAGGGGCGGGAGAAAAAAATGGCTTCATGTTAGAAAATGGCCCGGGGACACGCTTCGTTAACGACTGGTAAAGCGCGTATATTTCTGCAGCTGGGTCACGCTGGCGCGATATCGGCGAGACGGCCAAGCGCGGTTTGCTTCGCGAGTGACATAATCAAATTCTCGCTATCGGATACGCTACGCTCCGTGTCGTCGGGGTTGATGAGCGGGGCGATCTCCTCGCGGAGCTGGGCCCACGCCGTCTCGAGGAAATTTTCGATCACGGAGCCTTGCGCCTGGTCGGCAGCCTCGGCTTGTGCGAACAGTTCCGCGATGCCCGTCTCGTAAAGCTGCTTGGTGTCGGTGATGAGCGACTCGAATTGCATCTGCGCCTCGTTGAGACTGCGCGAGCCAATCGTGCTGACCCAGACGGCGTAGCTGACAACGCGGAGTTTGGGTAGCGGCTGGGCGTTGACAAAACCAGACTGCTGAAACAACAGCGCCTGCGCCTCGGCAATTTTGTTGGCAAAAAGCACCTCGGCCTCGACTTTTTGTGCCGCGGTGATGGCGACAACAAACGCCTGCACGGCCGACTGCGAGTAGGACTGCGTCGCCCTCGCATAGCCGGTGCAGGCCATGTTGCGCGCGTTTCCTAGCGCCTGCAAAAATTCATATACACGCTCGGCAAACCGCTCGAGGCAGCGCCGCCAGTCCTCTTTCTGCTGGCGCGCGGCGAGGGCCTGAGTGTACTCTGGGCAGGACGCTCGGAGAAAGTCCTCGACGCTGTCTCGCACGAGCTTGTGCAGATGCGGCTCGACGCGGTCCAGTTGCTCGACACCAGTACGAAGGAGCCGTACGGTCTCCTGCGCCTCTGCGACTCGGGCTAGGTAGGCGTCGCGTTTATCCTTGGCAGAAAACAGCAGCATCGCGGGCTTATTACCCTGCACAGTCTTCAGTTCGGCCTCCTTCTCGGCGAGAATGGGCGCGAGCTGCTCGCGGCCCAGCCGAAGGTGGGCCTCGCGGACGAGGAGGTCTTGGAGCTCGCGTGGGAGGGCGGACACAAGGAATTGCCCGGAGCGCGGGCGGCGGTATTGTTTGCGGTCGGCCGACGGATGCAAGCGTGGCGTCTGCCGAAGCAAGACGATCTTGTTCGATTGTCCTGTTGCTGCGAAATTGTGTTCGCATCAAAAAAGCGCCTACAGGCACTCGGCCGACGTCATGTCTCCCGTATCATCGGCAACAGACAGATGCGAGATGGCGCGGCCGGTTTCAAGGGCCATCCTTGGCGGTCCGCTGCAAGCCGAGCAAAAACTCCCGATTGCCGTCACCACCGGTGATGGGCGAGTCCATGGTGCCGATGAGCGTTGCCTGGGGCAACTCAGCGAGCGCGAAAGCGGTCACAGCCGCGAGCACTGCCTGTTGCACCGCCGGATCGCGGATCACGCCACGGCCCTTGTCGGCCTCGGCCTTGCCGGCCTCGAATTGCGGCTTCACCAGCGCGACCAGAGTGCCACCAGCGCGTAGCAATGGCCACACGGCCGGGAGCACGGCTCGCAACGAGATAAACGCGAGGTCCATCACGACCACGTCGAACTCGGCACGCGGTAAGTCCGTGGCACGAAGATGGCGGGCATTGAGCTGCTCGAGATTGGTCACCCGCGGATCAGCCCGAAGCTTGGCGTGAAGTTGGGCGCGGCCGACATCAATGCACACGACATCCGCCGCACCAGACTGCAACGCGCAATCGGTGAAACCTCCGGTCGAGGCACCCACGTCGAGCACATGCGTGCCGCGCAACTCCAGGCCAAACCGGTCGAGCCAGCCCTGCAATTTTTCCCCGCCACGCGACACGAACCGAGGCGGCTGTTCGACTTTGAGTGCACTGTCGACGGATAAGACGAAGCCCGGCTTGTCGAGCCGCACCGTGCCGGCAAAAACTCGGCCGGCCATGATGAGTGCCTTGGCTTGCGAACGGGACGCGGCCAGCCCTCGCGCGACAAGCAACTCATCAAGGCGAAATTTGGCAGTGGAAGGCATGGGCGCGACTTGCAGGCCGAACAATACAACAGGGTTAACTTGCTTCGCCTATCTCGGAGCGTTGGTTTTCCATCGCCCGACACCAGGCACGCCAGCCGGCAACAGCCAGCAACAGATAGATGGTGTAGAGAAACGCGGAAAAGGCTAGTTCCGCTTTCCAGTAAGAGGCAATGGCGACAAGGTTAACGGCGATCCACACTGGCCAGTTCTCTAGGTTTTTTCGCGATTGGAGCATTTGGCCGGCGACGCTGAAAATGGCGATGAATGCGTCTCGCCACGGCATCGGCGAATCAGTGTAGCGCGCTTCCACCATCGCCCAGCCCGCTGTGCCCGCGGCCACCAGCGCCAGCACCGCGCCCCGGCTGCGCCAGCTCAGGAATGTGATCGGTAGCTCCGGCGCAACCCCACGCCCCCACAGCCAATACCACCACCCGTAGAGCAGCCCGCCGAAGAAAAACAGCTGCACCGTCGCATCGGCATAAAACTTTGCCTGCCAGAACAGCACGCCCTGCGTCGTGACAGCCATCAAACCGACGGGAAACGCCCACAGGCTCCGTCGCACCATCAGCCCCACGCCCGCAACGCCAAGGACGAGATTAACCAAATCGAGCGGGCGGCTGCCGGCTAGGCCGGCCCAGATGTTGCGGAAAATTTCCTGCATGAGTCGGCGGTTGTCACCGACCCTATCGCGTATGGCGAATGGAAAAATACGCCCGAGGCTGATTCACGCTCGAATCGGGCCGAGCGATCCACCCTCAAGGCCAACTCCCCACTCCCATACAATTTCTCCAAAATTTTCGCAATCGGCGGTTGCCACGCGTGGAGCGCGTGCGCAATCTCTGTCCCTATGTCGTCATCCCCGGCGCCCCGCGCGCATGTTGAGGAGGAGTTTTCCCTCCTGCTTTTTCTTTTCACCGTCACCGCCACCCTCGCCGGGCTGGCCGGCTTGCTCTGGCTGCTTGCACCCGCCGCCGTTTGGCACGCACAAGTCGGCACATCGGCTGGACCGTTTATCGCAGCGTTCCTCGCGCTCACGCTGCTGAACTGCTTCGTGGAGTTTTTCTTCCACCGCTATGTACTACACAAGCCGGTGGTGCCGCTCCTCAGCCGGCTTTACCGGCAGCACACGCTGCATCATAACCTGACCCGCATCGCGCGCCGGCGTACGCCGGGCGGGCGCGATGTGCCGTTCATTGAAAATATTTACCCCATCACGACCAAAGAGCAGGGCGAGGCGGCGTTTTTTCCTTGGTTCACGATGGCCGGCTTCGCGGCGTTCGTCACTCCGCTGCTCGTATTGCTGCAATGGCTCGCGCCGACGTGGCCGTGGTTTCTTGCGGGTTACGCGGCCATCGCCGGGTCGCTATGCCTCTATGAGGTGTTTCATGCGGTCGAGCACTGGTCGTTTGAAAAATGGGGACCGCTCATCGAACACCCACACTTCGGCTGGCTCTGGCGTAAAATCTACAGTTTCCACCTGCGGCATCATGCGGTGATCGACTGCAATGAAGCTATCTCCGGCTTCTTCACACTGCCGGTGGCTGACTGGACCTTTGGCACTTTCATCTTGCCCCAATCGCTTTACACCGATGGCTCGGAATGGCAGGCACCTGAATTCACCAGCCCGCGACCATGCGCGTTCATCCGCTGGTGCGACCGCCAGAGCGATGAAATTGTTAAGCGTCGTCGCCAGCGCGCGCAGGGCGGTCTGACCCCGGCCGAGAACGAAGCGGCCGCCGAAACAACAACTTCGGACACACCGCCGGTGGTGGGGCCGAAGGCGGCATTTACGCGCCCTTAAAGGCTTTTCGGGCGCAATTAGCTCCGGGCGAAACACCCATACGGGTATACGCGGTGGATAAAGCCGCCGACTCGGTTCTGCATGTATGGGGACGATAAGTTCCCATGCCGTGCAACATTCTGCCCTGCGATGCGTCTTAGCTGCGATGCCACCACGCCCCATCGCCGGCCAAAAATATTTCGTGCAACCCCCTTGCCAGCGGCAGACGCGCCGCTCTTAGTCAGCCGATGGCCTCATTATCCATGAGCCGCTTTGCCCCTGCCCTTTCCTTACCCGCCTGTGCGTGGTTCGCCGCCGCATGGTTGCTCCTGCCGATGGCCGCCTTGGCCCAGCCGTCAGCGACGCCAGGTTTGTTACGACAAAACATCGCCGCACTGAACGCCAGTTCAGCCCAAAGCGCTAACGACCGCCCGACGGTAGCCACATTGGCTGACGCCCAGAAACTTTTCCGCCAGGGCGATTATGCAGGCTCGCTGGCTGCGGCTGAACAAGGAACGACGGCCGACGTGTTCAGTGAGGACTGGTGGCGGCTGCGCGGCGAAGCCTTGCTCGCACTTGGCCGGTACGCGGAAGCTTATACTCAGCTCACGCTCAGCCTCCGCTATAATCCCCAGAGCATCCGGCTGCGGCTGCTCGACCGCGAGGCCGCGCTGTTCACACAGCATGAAGACGAGGCCCGCGCGCAGCTCGTCGCCATCCGAACGCTAATTGACACGCGTGGCCGCACCGACCGCACGCCGGAATTTCTCACCGCTGTCGGTGAGGCCGCCCTCATCCTTGGCGCGGAGCCAAAACTCGTGCTGGAAAATTTCCTTCGCCCGGGCCAGCGCGCCAGCGTGCGCGACGCCATTCTCGCCATCGGGCGGCTCGCGCTCGCCAAACACGACTACACTCTCGCCTCGCGGACCTTTAGCGACGGCCTCAAGCTTTTCACGACCGATCCGGAGATGCCGTCCGGTCTCGCCGCGTCCTTCCGCGAGAGTGGCGACGGGGAGAAGTTTTTGGATTACGCCGCCCAAGCGCTTAACTTGAACGAGCATCACATCCCGACGCTTCTGCTCATGGCCGATCACCTACTGGAAAGCGAGCAATACAACCTAGCCCGTGAGATGATCGCAAAAATATTGGCCGTGAACGCCACCCAACCCGACGCGCTCGCGTTGCGCGCCGTCATCGAGCAATTAGAAAACCATCCCGACCTCGCCGCCGCCGACCGGGCTGAAGCGCTTTCCACTTGGCGCTCCAACCCGCACGTCGACCACATCATCGGCCAGAAACTCGCGCGCAATTACCGCTTCTCCGACGCCGCAGCCGCGCAGCGGCGCGCACTCGCATCCGACGCGAAGTTCACACCCGCGCGTATCGAGCTCGCGCAGGATTTACTCCGCCTCGGCCAGACCGATGAGGGTTGGGCGCTCGTCGCACAGGCGCACAAGGAGGACTCCTATGACGTGGAGGCGTTCAACCTCGTCTCGCTCCATGACAGGCTTGATACCTATACGACCGTGGAAGACGCAAACTTCCTTATCCGCATGGCCGGTAACGAAGCTCCCATCTACGGCCAGCGTGCGCTCGCGCTGCTCGAACGCGCCCGCGCCAAGCTCGCTGCCAAATATGGCCTCGAACTGACCAAAAAAACCCAAGTGGAGATTTTCGCTACGCCGGGGGACTTCGCCGTGCGGACGTTTGGCGCGCCGGGCGAGGCGGGCTTTCTCGCCGTATGCTTCGGCTCTGTCATTACGGTCAACAGCCCTGCGCTGTCCAAGGCCAACTGGGAAGCTGTGCTCTGGCATGAGTTCACCCACGTCATTACGCTCACAATGACAGAAAATAAAATGCCGCGCTGGCTGAGTGAAGGTATCTCCGTGTTTGAGGAAACGCAGGAGAACCACGGCTGGGGCCAGCTCATGTCGCCCAATTACCACGACCTCATTCTCGAGGGAAAAATGAAGCCAGTGAGCAATATGAGCGCGGCTTTCCTGACCGCGTCGGACCCGCGCGCCGTCGGCTTCGCCTACTTCCAATCATCGCTTATCGTAAAATTTATCGTCGAAAAATTCGGCCATGAGAAACTCAAGGCCGTTCTCCGCACCCTCGCCAACGGCACCGCGATCAATGCTGCGCTCGCGCAGCACCTCGCACCCATCGCGCAGCTCGACACCGCCTTCGTCGAATATGCCCGCGCGGAGGCGAAAAAACTCGGTGGCGACCTCGACCTCACGCCCCCGGACCAGTCCGCAGAACCGACAGCGAAAGATTTTGTCTCACTGCCCGGCTCGCGTAATTTTTATACGCGCCTTGATCAAGTTCGTGAACTGGTGAAAAAGGCCGACTTCGAGGGGGCGAAGGCCCGGTTGATTGAGCTGACCGCCGGCAGCGGCTACATCAGCGGCGCGAACAACCCGCACATGATTCTGGCGGACGTCGCCCACCAACTCGGCGACACCGCCACCGAACGGGCCGCGCTCACGACTGTCGCTGAGCACGAGGCTGACGATGTCGAGCCGGTCACGCGCCTACTCGCGCTCACGACGGTCGTCCAGGACTGGCCGGCCATCACCCGCTGGGCCGAGGCGCTGATCGCCATCAACCCGCTCGCCGCCGCACCGTGGCGCGCGCTGCTCAACACGCATGAGCAGGCCGGTGCGGCCGTCGGCGCCATTGAGGACGCGCGCGTCCTGCTCCGGCTCGACCCCCCCGACTTACCGAGCATCCACTACCGCCTCGCGCGCCAACTCCTGTCGACCGGCGACCTCGACGGCGCGCGCCGCCACGTCCTCCAAGCGCTCGAGGACGCCCCGCGTTTCCGCGCCGCCTACGAATTGCTCGGCCAACTACCGCCGATCCCGGTCGGCGCCGTGACCCAAGCCGCCGCCCCCGCCCAGCCCGCAACCGTAAAATGACGTCTGTCATTCCCCTACTCTCCCGTTTCCGCCGCGCCGGCTGGCGGATCGCTTTGCTCGCGACCTCCTTGCTACTGCTTACATCGCTTGGGGCTGAAACGGGCCTGCCGACCAACAATCCACCCGTGCAGTTTGGCGGTGGCTTTGGTGGACGCAGCAGCCGGGGCGGGCGCGGCGGGCGCCGAGGCGGAGGCGGAGGCGGTGGAGGTACTTTTGTCGGCAATCCAGCTGACTACCTCCCCCCGTTACCGCCTGAGCTCAACTGGCCGATCAATCCTGCATTTAAAGAGGACACTTTTAACTTCGCCCGTCTCATTTATAGCTCAGAAACCGGCACGACTTCTGACGGTTATTACCGTTCTGGTGGCAACTGGAGCACCGACACCCCGCTCGCTGGTGGTGGCGAGGGTGACTCTGACTCAAATCTTGCTTTCCGTCTCCACCAGATGACAAGCCTCAAGGTTCAGCCCGGCCGCACCTACATCACCATTACGCCGGAAAACCTCGCCCGCCATCCATTCGTCTATGCCGTCGAACCGGGCCGCATGGTCCTGCGCGAGACCGAGGTCACGGCCCTCCGGAAATACCTCCTCAATGGCGGCTTTCTGATGCTCGACGACAACTGGGGCGATGCCGAGTGGTCAAATATTCGCGACCAGATGCGACGCATCTTTCCGGAACACGCACCCGTCGAGCTTTCGCTCAATCACCCGATTTTTCACACAATCTTCGACTTGAAACAAAAACCGCAGATGCCCGCCATCGGGATTTTCCTCCGCGGCGGCCAAACATGGGAGAACAACAAAACCTACCAGAACGAAAGCCATGATTCGCATTTTTTCGGCATCTTCGATGCCAAAAACCGCATGATGGTGTTAATCTCGCACAACAACGATTTTGGCGACGGCTGGGAACGTGAAGGTGACAATTATGATTATTTCAAACGCTTCTCCGAACCCATGGCGTATCCGATGATAATTAACATTATTTACTACGTCATGAGCCACTAAGCCACGCATCATTTTTTCCACATCCTGCCGCCTTCCTCATTCATCCCTCATCCTTCCTTCCCCCCACCGTGTCTACAACTACTGCCACCACCCCTGCCCCAAAATCCGCCGCGCCCAGCGACCAGGCCGCCTTCGAGCGCTTGCAGGCAAACCGCGCTCGCGTCGAAGCCGAACTTGCCAAGGTCGTCATCGGCCAACGCGCCGTCGTCGAGCAACTCCTGCTCGCTCTGCTCTCTGGGGGACACTGTCTCATCACCGGCGCGCCTGGCTTGGCCAAGACGCTCCTCGTAAAATCCGTCGCTCAGGTATTTCACCTTAAATTTAACCGTATTCAATTCACGCCCGACCTGATGCCCGCCGACATCACCGGCACCGAGATCCTCGGCGATACGCCCGAGGGTCGCCGCCTCACCTTCGTGCCGGGCCCCGTCTTCGCCAACATCATCCTCGCAGACGAAATCAACCGTACGCCGCCCAAGACGCAAGCCGCACTCCTCGAGGCCATGCAGGAGCACCAAGTCACTGCCGCCGGCGTTCGCCACGTCCTCGCTGAGCCATTCTTCGTGCTCGCCACACAGAACCCCATCGAGATGGAGGGCACCTACTCGCTCCCCGAGGCCCAGCTCGATCGTTTTCTTTTCAACGTCCTCATTGATTACCTCCCCGAAGCCGACGAGGTCGCCGTCGTCCAACAGACCACCTCACGTGCGCCGGTCACACTCACCGGCATCTTTACCGCCGAGGACGTGATGGAGTTTCAGGCGCTCGTGCGCCACGTCCCGGTGGCCGAGACAATCGTCCGCTATGCCGTGCGCCTAGCCGCTGCTACGCGCCCCAAGCGCGCGGGTGCGCCCGACTTTGTCAACAACTGGGTCAACTGGGGCGCGGGCACGCGCGCCGCGCAGGCGCTCATTCTCGGCGGCAAGGCCCGCGCGCTCTGGCAGGGCCGCGCGCACGTCACCGGCGACGACATCCGCGCGCTCGCCGCCCCGGTGCTACGCCACCGCGTCCTCCTCAACTATCGCGCCGAAGCCGACGGCGTCTCAGTCGAGCAGGTCATCGAGAAACTCATTGCCGCCGTGCCGAAGGAAACGTGAGCACAACCTAAGATTTAGCCGTTTCGTTCGTCATGTTTTGGATGAAAACAACCGAGTCTATCTACGCCAATCCTCCACTCATCGCTTTATCGAAACGCTAAAACCCAAATGCACGCAGCGACTATTCTCTTCCCCGCCCGCCGTCCTGGCCCGCTCGCGCTCTTCGCGCTCGCCGGTCTCGGGTTACAGGGTTCAGAGGTGCAGGCGCAACCGGCTAAAGTAATGCCGTCAGTGGCTCAGTCGATCGTCAATAAGCTTTATCTCAATGACGCTCCGCCGCACATGCTGCTAGAACTCATGGCGCAATGGACCGGCAGGAAAATAACAACGGATTCCACTGTGAGTGCCAACCCAGTCAAAGGCAACATCAACATACAGGTTGAAACGCCAACGAGTGAAGCTGTGGTACTGTTGCAGGATTTTTTGGAAAAACAGGCCGGCATTATCCTCGAAGAACAGTCCGACGGCAGTTGGAAAGCCCGGCTCCTCGCAATCCCCGCTCCTCAGGGCGTGGGCCTCGTTCTAAAGCAGGTCGACATTCGCACGGCACTCCTCACGACCGCCGAATGGCCTGATGGCTTAAAAATTGATGCGTCTGCTGGGGTGCTGAAAAGCACTGCCCGGCTCGAACTGGCCATTTATGCCGCTACTCCAAGCCAAGCGATTGCTCTGCTGCGCGACGCACTCGAAAAACAGGCCGGCATTGCTTCCAATGTTCTGTCCGACGGCACATTAGTATTGCGGCTGAAGACTGGCGAGAATGATCCCATCGTGGCGGTTCTCGACTTCAAGGACATATCTGCCGACATCGTCTTGAGAAAACTTTGCGAAATCACCGGTAAAAAATACCAGAGCCCTGGCGCGAAGGCTCAACAGGTAATCGCCTCACGCCACATCACTCTACACTTGGAGAACATCCCCATCAGCGAAGCCTACGCGCTGATGCGCCAAGCGATTGAAAAACAGGCCGAGGTCGAACTCATCGAAACGACCGTCACGCTCAGTCCTCGCCTCCCGCAAACAGTCGCTTACAATGCAACGCCAGTTGCCCAAATTTTCGATACCTTTGAGTCGTGGACCGGCAGGAAGCTTCTAGCTCCGACTCCAGTTCGCCAAAGCGCTGGCAAGGTCACGCTGGCTTTCCAAGATGTTCCAAACCAGCAAGCGGTCGTCTTGCTACGTGACGCTCTTAAACAACAGGCGGGGATCATGCTCGACGAACGGCCCGATGGCAGCTTCACCGCACGCCTGCTCCCAAAATACGAAGATTTCAACGATCCTGTGGACACACTTAAGCTCAAAAATTAAAATGCCCGTGCACGCCACGCCCCCGACCCGAGGTATCGACCCGCAGGCACTCCTCGCCATCCGCGACTTGGAACTGCGCGCGCGTGTCATCGTCGAGGGTCTGTGGTCGGGGCTACACCGCTCGCCGTACGCGGGCTTCTCCGTCGAGTTTACCGAATACCGCCAATATTCCCCCGGCGACGACCTGCGCCACCTCGACTGGAAAGTCGCCGCCCGCACCGACCGCGAGTTTATCAAGAAATACGAGGAAGAGACCAACCTTCGCTGCCTATTCCTCTTGGACACCAGTCGCTCCATGCTCTTCGGCTCGCGCGGCTGGACCAAGGCCGACTACGCGCGCACGCTCGCGGCCACGTTTGCACTCTTCCTGCACCAGCAGCGCGACGTGATCGGCCTCGGGCTGTTCGCCGATGAGATGGTGGACTACATCGCGCCGCGCTGGCGACCGGGGCATTTTCATCGCATCGTCGCCGCACTGGAGCGCGAGCCTTCGGGCCGCGACACACGCCTCGGCCACGCGCTGGAGCAAGCGGCGCTGCTCACCCACAAACGTAGCCTAATTTTTATCCTGTCGGATTTTCTCTCGCCGGTCGTCGAGTGGGAGGCCGCGCTCGGCCAGCTCGCCGCCGCGCGCCACGATGTGCGCGTCGTGCAAGTACTCGACCCAGCCGAGGTGACACTCGACTTCGGCAGCGCGGCCAACTGGGAGGACATGGAGACGGGCCGCCAGCTCTACGTGGACCCACAACAGGCGCGCGCCGGCTACCTAGAAAAATTCAACGCGCACCAGACCGAGGTCGCCGCCGTGTTTGATCAGCGCGGCGTGGCGCACCAAGTCATCACGACCGACCAGCCGCTCGACTTCGCCCTGCTGAATCTGATTCAGCCGCGCGGTACAGCCCGCCACTTCGCCACCCGGAGGATTCAGCGATGAGTTTTCTCACCCCCTGGTTCCTTGCCGGACTTGCCCTTATCGCGGGTCCAATCATTGCACATCTCATCCGGCGAGTGACGCGCGAGAGGCAGCAATTCAGCGCGATGCGCTTCATGTCGGAATCGCCCCCGCGCCTGAGCAAGCGCAGCCGCATTCAGCACCCCCTCCTTCTCGCATTGCGCTGCCTCATCGTCGCCCTGCTCGCAGCAGGGTTTGCCCGGCCGTTTTTGCGGACAGAGGTCCCGTTGCTCGCGGCCGGCGGCACCCCACAGAGTGTCGTCGCCGTGCTCGACGACAGTGCCTCGATGCGGCGCACCGGCCTCTGGCCCGCCGCCCGTCAAAAAATCACTGACCTCGCCGCCTCGCTTAAGGCCGGCGACCAGTTTGTGCTCTTCGCCGCGTCAGTCGGCGTCACCGAGCTTATCAGCCGCGAGCAGTGGTTGCAAACGCCTGTGACCGATCGCGCCGGCCTCGTGCGGGCCGTGCTCGCCGCCCGCGAGCCGGGCTGGGGCCCGACGCCGCTCGACAGCGCCATCGAAACGTCCGTCCTCCAATGGGAGCAGATGGCCGAGGCGACGGACAGCACCGCGCGTAAAAAACTCGTCGTCGTCTCTGATTTCGCGGCCGGCGCGCGCATCTCCGGGCTCGCCGGCCTGCCGTGGCCGAGAAATTGCGAGGTCACGCTGGAACAGCTCACTCCCACCAACCCCGCCAACGCGGGCCTGCAATGGCTCGGCTGGTCACAGGAAACTTTGCCTGTGGTTACTGGCAACGTGCCGCCGCCGAAGGCCGTCGCCCGCGTGCGCGTCGTGCGGAGCGCCGGTACCGCCGCTTCCGCGCTGCGCCTCCAATTGCACGACGCCCGCTCCGACCGTGCCATCGGCCAGCCGCAGGACATCACCCTTCCCGCCGGCGGGGCGCAGATCGCGCTTGTCCCAATTCCGGCCAACGCGCCGGACGGACCTCTGCGACTGGAGCTCACCGGCGACGCTGAGCCGTTCGACAACTCCCTCTGGCTTGTGCGCCCGGCGCCACGTGAAATCTCCCTCGTTTACTATGGCGCGCATGCCGGCAACGACCTCAAGCACGCCCGCTTTTATCTGGAACGCGCAGTTGCCGGCTGGAAAGACCCCGTGGTGAAATTTCGCGCGGCTGACGACCCTGCAACGGCGGCAGCTGCAGCGGCCTCCGGGCAAAACGAGTTCGCCATCGTCGCCACGCCGCTTGGGCCTGACCGCGTTGCCGCGCTTCGCACGCGCCTCACTGCCGGGGGCTTTGCACTGGTCCTGCTCAATGACCCCGCGATGGTCGCAACCGCCGCCGCACTCGCAGGCGAGGGCGGCTGGACGGCCGCCGCGCCCATGCTTGCCGCCAGCGGCACGCAACCGCACGCATTGCTGGGAAAAATTGATTTTCAACATCCGCTCTTCGCTCCATTTGCCGACCCTCATTACAGCAACTTCGCCGCCATTCATTTCTGGGCGCCGCAGTCGCTCACGTTACCCGCCACCAGCCAGGCCGTCGTGGTCGCTCGTTTCGACGATAATTCACCGGCCGTGGTAGAAGTCACCGTCGGGCAGGGCCGGGTCGTCGTCTGGGGCGGTGAGTGGTCCACGGCCGCCGGACAGTGGGTCACCTCGACCAAATTTGTGCCGTGGCTCCAGTCGCTCTTTGAGCGCTCGGTCGGCGGCGCGGCGCGGACGTCCGTCGCCGAGGTCGGCGACACAGCCCGGCTCGTCACTGGCGCAGCGCAGTGGCGCGCGGCTCTGGTGGCTGGTGCGCCCTATGTGAACACGGCACCCACGCAACCCGGTGTCTATGAGCTGACGGAAGGCGGCGCGACGCGCCTCGTGGCTGTGCAGGTTCCCGCTGCGGAGAGCAACATTGCGCCGCTGCCAATGGATGATTTCGAGAAACTCGGCGTCCCACTCAACGGCAAGATTGGATCGGCTGTGGTTGACGCCGACCGTGCGCCGAAGCCGCCGCCCGGAACGCAGACCGCGACCGTCCTCGAAGGCCGGCAGCGGCTCTGGCGCTGGTTACTCGTGACAGCGGCGGCATTGCTTGCCTTGGAAAGTGTATTTTCGTATGTCTTAGCCCGTCGCGCGTCCGTCCCTGCCCCAGCGGCAAATTAGCAATAACTTAAGTGATCTATTAGCGTCATATCCACCACGCATGCGCCCTGCGCCACCCCATCGCACCATGAGCATCCACGCCGCCCCTAATTCCGCTCGCATGGAACCCCAGCTCGCTGCGCACCTGCACACCGTCGCCGCTCGCCTGCGCGCCACGCGCCTGCACCGGCTTGCCATGTGGCGCTGGCTCGTCGTAACGGCTGCGGCCGTTGGTCTGCTCTCGCTACGCGCGTGGAGAGAAGAGTTCACGACGTTCAGCGGTGTGGCACTGACGACGATATTTTTCGCATCGCTCGCTCGCGGTTTTATCGTAGCGCGACGCACACCCCTCGATCATGCGGCGGCCGCGCGCCTGGTCGAGGCGGAGTTTCCCGAACTGAGACTCGCGCTCCGCACCGCTGCCGAGCAGACACCCGATGAAGCCGATGGGCGTTTCAACTTTCTCCAGCGGCGCGTAATTGACGAGTCGCTGCGCCACGCACGGCGGCATCCGTGGACACTGCGCGCCAACCGGCAGGCGCGCTGGACGCTCTGCGGCCATGGCGCAGCGCTCGCGGCCACGCTTGCCCTCGCCTTCGTGGTGCTGCAACGCGGCGCGGTCGAGGTGCCATGGGTGCGGGCCGCAATGAAGGTCGAGGTCACGCCAGGCAACCACGAGTATGAACGCGGCACCACGGTGGTGTTTTCCGCGCGTATTACCGGCCGGTCGGCGCGCCGCGTCGAGCTGGTCTGGACCGACGCCGCCGGAAAAACCAGCCGCGTACCGATGGCCCGCAGCTTAGTCGACCCCGTCTACGCCTTCAGGCTCCCACGCGTCTCGGCCGACGTCACCTACTCTGTCGCCTACGACGAGGGCGCCACCGAAAAGTTTAAGATTACCGTTTTCGATCAGCCCGCGTTGAGCCGGGCCGATGCCAATCTCAGTTACCCGGCCTACACCGGCCTCGCCGACAAGACCGTACAGAACACCCGCAATGTCAGTGCCGTCGAGGGCACCAAGCTCCAGTATGATTTCACTGTCAACAAACCCCTCGCCAGCGCCATCCTGCGCGATGAAGTCGGCGCAGAAATCAAACTCACGCCGGCCAACGCTGATCGCACGAAATTCACGATGAGCCAGACGATTGCGGCGACGCACACTTACTCGCTCGCGCTCATCGACGACCAAGGCCGCCCTAATTCCGCGCGTACGCAGATCCGTATCACCGCCGTCGAAAACAAACCGCCGACTGTCGCGCTCGTGTTTCCGCGCAGTGATGTCCGCGTCTCCTCACTGGAAGAAATGCGCCTCTCCGCGCGTGCCACCGACGACTTCGGCCTCAAGGACTATGGTCTCGCCATCGCCGTCGGAGCGCAGGCACCGCAATATCTCTCCCTCAAAGACACCCCCCCCGCCGCCCTCCCGGCAGCACCCGGACCGCGCGGCGCGCCCGCCGCCGGCTTTCAGGCACAGTTCCAGCAGATGCTCGCACTAGAACCGAAGGGCATCAAGCCCGACGACCTCGTGACATGGTTCGCTTGGGCCGAGGATCTCGGCCCAGACGGCAAGCCGCGCCGCGTGACCAGCGACCTCGCCTTCGCCGAGGTGCGGCCATTCGAGGAAATATTCCGCGAGGCGTCCCCCGCCGAAGCGCAAGCCCAACAACGCCAGCAACAACAACGCCAGCAGGGTGACCAGCAGTCGCAGGGCAATAATGAGCTGCTCGACCTCCAGCGCCAAATTTCCACAGCCATCTTCAATCTCCAAAAAGCTGGCACGCCCTCCGCAACCTACGCCGATGACGTGAAGACCATTCGTGACGAACAGAAGAAAGCGTTGGAATTGCTCGCCGACGCCAAGGCCGACCTCACCAGCGCCCGCCAGCAGGCCGCGGCCGAACAAGCCGAGCGGTTCATGAACCAAGTCACGGACAATCTCGCCACGGCCGGCGACAAAAAATCTCTCGACCCACTCTCGCCCGCTTGGAGTGGCGCGCAAGGCGCGTATCAGTCGCTCCTCAAATTGCAGGCGCGAGAAACCCGCGTCGCCCAACAACGCGGCGGCAACAGCGGTCAGCAACCACAGCAGCGCAACCGCAACCAGTCGCAACTCGACCAGCTCGATTTCAACCAACAGCTCCAGCAGGAAAATTACCAGACGCAGAACGAGGCCCAGCAACCCACCACGCAAGAGCAGCGCGATCAGCTTGCCGTCCAGAGCCGCCTCAGCGAGCTCGCCCGCCGCCAAAACGACGTGAACCAGCGCCTGCAGGAGTTGCAGACCGCCCTCAGCGCCGCCCGTGACGAGCCGCAGCGCGATCAAATCCGCCGAGAGCTCCAACGCCTTGAGGAGGAGCAACGTAATATGCTCGCCGACCTCGACGAAGCCCGGCAGCGCCTCGACAATCTCCAAGCGGGCGACCAAACGCAGCAAACCCGCCAGCAGCTCGACCAGGCCCGGCAAGATATGCAGCGCACCGACGAGCAGCTTGCACAGGGCAATGTCCAGCAGGCCCTTGCCGCCGGCAACCGCACCCGCGAGCAGCTCGATCAAACGCGCCAGCAGTTACAGAACCAGTCGTCGAGCCAGTTCTCCGAACAGATGCGCTCCGCCCGCCAGCAGGCCCGCGACCTCGCCAATCAACAACAGCAGATCGAACAGCAGATCGCGCAATCCGCCCAATCCGGCGCTAGTCAGCTCGACGACTCCGCCCAGCGTCAGGCCCTTGCACAAAATCTCGATCGCCAACGCGCCAATCTCGACAGCCTCCTCAACAATCTCCGCGATGTCACCGATGCCAGCGAGGCTACCGATCCGGTGCTCCACACCCAACTTTACGATCTCCTCCGTCAGCAAGAGCAGAGCCGCGCCGACACCACTAGCCGCCTTCAGACCGGAGCCGAGCTACTCCGCCGCGGTTTCTTGGACCAGTCGCGCGACTCACAGGTCGGCGTCGCCCAAAACCTTGACCAGCTCCGCCGCGGCGTGGAGCGAGCCACCGACTCCGTGCTTGGCGATGAGACGCAGTTGCTCCAGTTCGCCAAAAATGAACTCAGCGACCTCGCCCGCCAAGTTCAACAAGACCGCCTGAACACGCGCGGTGGCGATCAAAGCCCCCCTGTCGCCACGGACCAAAATGGACCGCCCACGGGTCCGCGAGGCCAGGGCGGATCGCCCTCGCTCGCCCAGAACAATGTCTCGTCCGCCTTCCAAAACAGCCAAGTTCCCGCCGCCACACCGCCGGTCGGCCAAGATAATCGTCCGTCACCCGACAACCAGAATCCGCAGATCAGGCCAGATCAGTTCGCGCAAAACGCCCAGCCACCAAGTGATCCCCGCCAAGTCGGGCCGCTGTCGTTGGCCCAAAACAATCTGCCTGCCAACCAAGGCCCCCCCGCGCCGATCTTGGCTGCACCCGGCGACGCGCAAAGCAACGAGTCGACTGCTAGCCGCCCCAACGCACCAACCGGTCCAGCGCAACCGGACAGCCGGCCGGTACCGCCGAGCCTAGCCGCCTTGCTCATTCTGCAATATGACAAAACCGGCAAGGGAGGCTTGGATGCAAATGAAGTCACCACCATTCTCACCGAGCTCGCCGCCCCTTGATCCCACCGCCACCCCGCCATGAAAAACTGTTTTTTCACCTTTGCCTTTCTACTCGGATTTGGCGGCGAGATCCATGCTCAACCAGCATCCCAACCGGAGTCCACCGCGGCCATAGCGACTCCGCCGGCGTCCCCTGTCGCCGAAGCCGCGCCGGGGCAAAGCGCCAGCGAGCTCATGACACGGTTCGACCTTAATCACGATGGAGTGCTGAACGAGGCCGAGCTGACCCTCGCGCTCGCCTCTCGCGGCGGACTGTCGGGCAACGTGCGTGTGGCTGCTGGCCGGCTGGCTAATGCCAACGGACCGAGTGGTGCGCAAAATCCAGATGAGGCCCAGCCCGGACAACGCGGCGGCCAAAGCCAGCGCAGGGGTCAGCCCGGTCAGGACGGCCAGCCGGGCGACCTAGCGCAAAATGACCAAAATTCCGACGGCCAAGGCGGCGGCACAGGGCAGCAGCCCGGCCAACGTAGCGGATCGGACCAGCGCGGCCAACGCGGCGGTCAACGCGGCATTTCGCCAAACGATCTCGCACAAGGCGACCAAAACCCTGACGCCCAGCAACCCGGCCAAGCTGGCGCAGGCGGTCAACAATCCGGCCAGCGTAGCAGCGGCCCAGGTGGTCAGCGCGGCCCGAACGGCCAACGCGGCGGCGGGCAGGGCAACCAGCCCGGCCAGCAAACAAATCAAGGTGCCGACCAACTCACACAGAACGGTCAGCGCCAAGGTGGAAACGGTGGCGGCAACCTCGCCCCGGCCGCCTCCGCGTTCGACGATCTCAATCTGCTCACGCAGGATTTGGGCAACCTTGATCCCACCCTCGGCCCGATCACCGGTGAAAATTACGCGCAGTGGGCCGACCGCCTCCGCACAGTCGAGCAGTTGATCGATGACCCCAACCTCCGCCAGCAGGTCGCCACCATCCGCGGCCGCGCCGACGACTTGCGCCGCGCCTTCCAGCGCACCGCCACACCACCGAAATGGGGTGACGTGCAGAACAATGTTCTCGTGCCGCTGAACCAAGTTCGCGCCGAAATCGCCAAAGAGCTCACGCGCCGGATGCAACCCGACACGTTGCAGCCTGCCGACCGCGACCCCGTGCCCGCAAAATTTGCCGACGCTGTCAGCAGCTATTTCGAGGCGCTCGGCGCGGCCAAGTGACGCCCGCCCCTCCCATCGCGTGATTCCACTCGCCGCCATTTCCTTCGCCAACGCCGCGTGGTTCGGACTCGCGCTCGCCGCTGCCGCCTTGTTGGTACCACTCACCTGGCTCGCATTGCGCCCAGCTGGACCGCAGCGCGGCGCGCGCGCTTTCGGCCTAGGCCTCCGCGCTCTGGGCATCGCCCTGCTGCTGCTCTGTCTGCTTGATCCACAGTGGGTTTCCTCGCGCCCGAAAAAGGGCGCGAACCTCTTTGCCATTCTCGCTGACAACAGCCAAGGCCTGCAAGTCGCCGACGCCCACGAGTCCATCTCGCGCGGTGCGAAGCTCCGCACGCTGCTCACCGAGCCGGGAGCGAAGTGGCTCGAGGCAGTCGCCGATAATTTTCAGGTACGCCCCTACATCTTTGATCGTGACCTCAAGCGCGTGCGCGATTTCAGCGAACTGGATTTTCAAGGGAATAGTACCGCACTCGGCGGGGCATTGAAAAAGCTCCGTGAGCGTCTGAACGGTCAGCCGCTCGCCGGTATCTTGCTTTTCACGGACGGCAACGCCACCGACCTCCCCAACGGCCTCGGTGAAACCGGCGGAGTGCCCATCTATCCCGTCGTTGTCGGCTCGGCCGACGGCCTGCGTGATGTGCGCGTCGAACGCGCTGACATGCGACTGACCGCCTTTGACGACGCCCCGGTGTCGCTTACCGTTGCGGTTGCGGGCCAAGGCGCCGTTGGGCGCGATTTAAGTGTGACCGTTCGGCGGCTCGCCGCCGCCGGCACGGTAGCTGCCGAAAATTTACCCGCGCCACAAACCACGACCGTCGCCAACGACCAAGATGCTGCCGAGGTGAAGTTCGACTGGCGGCCCGGCGGCACCGGCATCCAATTTTACGAGACCGCCGTCTCGGTGAAAGGCATGCCGGCGTTCGATGAGGCGACCATGCTCAACAATCGACGTGCCGTGCTCGTTGACCGAGGCCGGCCAGCCTACCGTATCCTCTATGTCGGCGGCCGACCAAGTTGGGAGTTCAAGTTCCTCAACCGTGCCCTCGCCGAGGATCCGCAGCTCCAACTTCCTGCGCTTATCCGCGTGGCGAACCGCGAGCCCAAATTTACCTTCCTCGGCCGCGCGGGCGAAACGACCAACCCGCTCTTCCGCGGCGCAGCCGGTGCAGCCGACGACACTCAACGCTACGACCAGCCTGTGATCAAGGGCCTCAACGCCAAGGACGAGACTGAACTCGCCGCCGGCTTCCCCCGCAACGCCGCTGAGCTCTTTGCTTATGACGCGGTCATACTCGATGACATCGAGTCTGCTGCCTTCACCACCGAGCAACTCGGGCTGTTGCGTCGATTCGTCGCTGAGCGCGGCGGCGGCCTGCTCATGCTTGGTGGCGAGGGTACATTGGAGGACGGCGGGTACGAGAGCACGGCGTTGCGCGATGTGCTCCCCGTGTATCTCGACCGGCTTAACGAGGTCGTGCCGGAAGGTGAACTGAAATGGGAACTCACCCGCGAAGGCTGGCTGGAGCCGTGGACGCGCGTCCGCGCCATCGAGAGCGAGGAACGCACCCGCTTAGCCTCAATGCCGACGTTCCTGACCGCCAACCGCCTCAAGAGTATCAAGCCCGCCGCCACTGTGCTCGCCACCATCACTGACGCAACGACCGGCCAGCGCTACCCGGCGCTCGTAGCACAACACTACGGCGCAGGCCGCGCGATTGTCACCGGCGTCGGCGACCTCTGGAGCTGGGGCATGAAGGGCGAAGCCGAACACGCCGACTTGGATCGCTTCTGGAGGCAGCTCGCGCGTCTGCTTGTGACCGACGTACCCGCGCCCGTAGAGTTGCGGGTCGAACCGGCGAGCGAGGAGTCTGGTGGGATGACGCTCCGCGTGACTGCGCGTGACGCGGAGTTTAAACCCCTCGACCTCGCCACCGCCAAGATTACCATTAAAAGCGTCGGGGCCGAGCCACTGAAACCCGCCACGCCGCCCGACGCCGCCGCGCCGATGCCCGTTCCTGCGTTCAGCTCGGTCACACTCCCGGCCGAACCCGTAGCCGACACCCCCGGCCAGTATGCCGCAACCTTCGCTCCACGCGATGCTGGTGCTTACCTCGCTGACGTTGAGGTAACTGACCTCACCGGCAAAATCCTGGGCCACGCCCAGGCTGGCTGGGTGCACGATCCCGCCGCAGAGGAGTTCCGTTCGCTCGCTCCCAACCGCGCGCTACTGGAAGAATTAGCCCGACGCACCGGCGGCGAGGTCATTCCTTGGTCAGGCCTCGATTCTTTGGCAAAAAAACTCGGCCGCGCGCCCGCCCCAATCTCCGAGAATTTTTCCGAACCGCTCTGGCAGCAGGGTTGGGTTTTTCTCGTCGTGCTCACCTGCTTCCTCTCCGAGTGGGGCTGGCGGCGCTGGAAAGGTCTGCCATGAAAACTTATTGTCTCTACACTGTCCTGCTCTTGTTTGCGTGTGCCCTGCCCGTCCTTGCCGCTGTCGCGGACCCCGTCACATTAGCCGCCCCCGCCCCACGCGACGAGGTACTCGTGATCATCGGCGCGCCCGGCGAGGCGGACACCTTTGCCCCCGGTTTTGCTGCCGCCGCCAAAAATTGGCAGACCGCCTGCGCCCGCGCACACATCCCATGCACCATCATCGGTCTGGAAGAGCAAAAAGACCCCGAGGCCTCGCCCACTGACCGTGCACGCGTGCAGGAGTGGTTGCAAAAACGCGATCCCGCCTCCCGCGCAAACCTCTGGATAACCTACATCGGCCACGGTACCTTTGACGGCAAAGAGGCGCGGATGAACCTCCGCGGCCCCGATATCCTCCCGGCCGACCTCGCCGCATGGTTTAAGCCGTTCATGCGCCAGATCATCTTTATTCACGGCGGCTCGGCCGGCGGTGCACCCTTTATCAGCGCCCTCTCTGGGCCTAACCGCATAATTATCACCGCCACGCGCAGCGGCAACGAGGTCAACTATGCCCGCTTCGGCGAGCGTTTTGCCGAGGCCGTTGCTAGCGACGACGCCGATATTGACCAAGACGGCCAAGTCTCGCTCTTAGAGGCCTTCGTCTACGCCGCACAAAAAGTGCAGGGCTTTTACGTCGATAACAACCGCATGATGACCGAGCACCCGCAGCTCGACGACAACGGCGATAAGGCCAGCACTCCGGCGGATTTTTTTAAGGGCACCCGCGTAGTAAAACAGGCCCAGCCCGCGCGAGGCGGCGGCTCAGCTCCAGTGGTGGACGGTGCCCGCGCCCGCCTCGTCACTCTCGCTCCGACCGACGCCGAGCGCGCGATGACCCCGGTACAGTTCGCGCTGCGAGAGACGCTTGAGCAGCAGTTGGAAAAACTCCGCGCCCAGAAAACGCGGCTTGGTGACGACGCCTACTACAAGCAGTTAGAAGCCCTCCTCCGTCAGCTCGCCGCCCTCTACTCGCCTGCGGCCAGAGCTGCCCTGCCATAGCTAGACGTCTCCCATAGTTCAGAGGATTGGCCTAGGCGCGAAATGGGCAGGATTGATTGATGCCCATGAAGTTGCGTCTTCCTGCTTTCCACACGCGATTTACATCTATCAAATAGAGGTATGGCACCGCTGCTCTGTCTCGACCTCGGCAACACCCACACGCACTTCAGCGTCGTGGGAGCGGCGGGTACTGACGTGGTGGAGGTTATGCCCACGGCTGCGCTTGAAGCACCGGCCGACGAGTTCGCTACGCGACTCACCCGGCTACACGCGGAGCGGCCCACATTAGCCGGTGTCGCATTTTGCTCAGTGGTACCAGATGCCACGCCGCGCCTGCGCCGCGTGCTGGCAGCCGCTTTGCCCGCGCTGCCTGTTTTCCAACTCACGCATCAGTGCCGCCTCGGAGTGCCACTCACATACCCGCGTCCAGCCGAGGTCGGGCAGGACCGCCTCGCCAACGCCGCCGCGGCGTACGCACTCGGCGCGGTGCCGGCCGTAGTTATTGACCTGGGCACAGCGGTGACGTTCGACGTTGTGACGGCATCCGGTGGCTACGAAGGAGGTATCATTGCGCCGGGCCTCGCTGTCATGCGGCATTATTTGCACGACCGCACGGCACAGTTACCCGAGATTGATAGCTCGCTCGCGGTCGGCCGTGCGATTGGACAGAGCACCGTCGAGGCGATGCGGATTGGCATGGTCGTTGGCTTCGCGGGGATGATTCAAGCCTTGCTTGATGCGGTACTGATTGAGCTGGCCGCGCGTGGCGGGCCGGTGCCGACGGTATTGGCGACCGGTGGCTGCGCGGAATATTTCTCCGGCAAACTCCGCCAGCCCGTGCAGCTTCGGCCCGATCTTACATTGTTTGGTCTAGCCGCCGCATGGCGCCTGAACCAGTGAAACTCGCGTGGCACATTTTACAAAGCCCCTTGTCCTTCACTGCGAAACTGTAAATCTTCCGCTGTGGCTTCCCTCCCCGACAACTCTGCCCCCCCCGCCATCGAGGTTCGCGACCTCGTGAAGACCTATGGCGGCGTCACGGCCGTTAGTCGTGTGAGCTTCACCGTGGCGCGCGGCGAGATCGTCGGCTTCCTTGGGCCGAACGGTGCGGGCAAGAGCACGACGATGCGCATCCTCACCGGCTGCATGCCGGCAACGGCTGGGCATGTCACAGTCTGCGGCCATTCGGTCGCTACGCAGACAGACGAAGTGAAACGACTGATCGGCTACATGCCGGAGAATAACCCCTTACCAGAGGACATGCGCGTTTCCGAATATCTTCACTTCCGTGGTCGATTGAAGGAAATTTCCCGCAAAAAACTCGGTCCACGTCTCGACGAGGCACTGGAAATGTGTGATCTTAAAAAAGTCCGCCACCGCATCATCGGTACACTGTCGAAAGGTTACCGGCAGCGCGTCGGCATCGCCGAGTGTATACTCGCCGAACCGCCGGTCATCATTATGGACGAGCCGACCATTGGCCTCGACCCGCGCCAAATCCTCGTCGTACGCGACCTCATCGACAGCCTGCGCGGCCGCATGTCCGTCATCATCTCTTCACATATTCTGCCAGAGATCGAAATGACATGTGACCGCGTCGTTATCATCAATCAAGGGCGCGTCGTCGCGCACGGCACGCCGGCACAGCTTCGCCGTGATTTGCTCGGTGGCGCACGTTACGAGTTAGAGCTGGCCGGCCCGGAGCAAGGGCTACCCGCGCTGCTGGCCCGCGTCGAGCCGACGCTGAAAATCGTCGTCACCACGCCGGCCGCCGACGGTTTTCGACGCCATACCCTCACCAGCACCAATGCGGCCGAGCTCGGCGAGCCACTGCTCCGCGCCATTGCGGCCGACGGCCGTCTACGCGTACGCTCGCTCGCCCGCGCGCATCCCACGCTTGAGGAAGTTTTCCTCGCCGCCACTGGCCAGAACTGGGATGCCGAGCGGAAAAGTGCCTGAGCCACCCCACCCATTACTTGTGAAACACTTCCTTACCATTCTCGGTCACGAGATCCGCATGCTGCTGGTGAATGCAAGTACCTACGTCGCGGCCGTGCTATTTCTGGCACTAATGGGTCTCGTTTTCACCACCCTACTGGAAAGCTACTCAACCACCGCGCAGGAGGCATCGCCAGCCGCCGTGTTTTTCCAGCTTTTCTGGCTGCCGGTTTTTTTTATGGTGCCGCTACTCACCATGCGCAGCTTCGCTGAGGAACGGCGACTGGGTACGCTCGAGACGCTGTTCGCCGCGCCTGTCAGCACGACCGAGGTCGTGCTCGGAAAATTCGGAGCAGCCTACTTGCTCTACCTGTTGCTTTGGGGACTGACCGGTGGGTTTTTCTGGATTTTGAGGCACTACGCCAACGATCCGCGCCTCATCGACTCCGGCCCACTCATTGGCGGCTTCACCTTTATCGCGGTGTCAGGCCTGCTGTTTGTCGCGCTCGGCGTGTGGATGAGCTCGCTTACTCGCAATCAGGGCGTCGCCGCGCTGCTCGCGTTTGTGCTCATCGTCCTCGTGGTTTGGGGGCCGGCCCTGGCGCTGGACAATTTTCCCGTGTTGCGACTCGAGACGATGCGGCCCCTGCGCGAGGCGCTGGAGTACGCCAAGGTGTTCCGCCATCTGGACGACTTCACGCGTGGCGTGGCCGACGTGCGCGCCGTGTTGTTTCATGTGAGTGGTGCGACCCTAGCACTGGTGTTCTGCGTCTTCAGCCTTGAGGCCAAGCGTCTTCATACCTGAGCCATGAGCGCCGAACCCACCTTTCGCTCCGTCCGCCGCAGCCGCACGCTGCACTTTTTCGCGCAAGCCGTGCTCTTGCTGGCACTTTTCGCCGGTCTTAACTGGCTTGCTGGCCAGTCCGGCTGGAGATTCGACCTCACTGCGCGCCATCGCCATGCGCTCTCGGCCGAGACGCTAGCCTACCTGAAAAATCTTTCCGCCGCCGTCACTATCACCAACACCTTCGACAACGACACTGACGATGACACGCGCCGTGATGTCGCTGAGTTGCTCACCGAGTACGACCACGCCGCCGAACACAACCCGACCTCACGCCGCATCAAAATTGAAACGCTTAACGTCGTCCAGAACGCCCGCGAAGCCCGCGACCGCGGACTTGAAGGACAAAGCAACGTTTTGCTCGTACAGCGCGACGACCGGCGGCACTTCGTCGATCCGAGCGAACTTTACCGAATCGAGAAAGGTGAGAAAACAGCCTTCTTGGGCGAGCAAGCGCTCACGGCCGCTATACTTGACGTCACTAATGCCGAGAAAAAAATCATCTATTTTCTTACCGGCCACGGCGAAATGCCGGTTGTCGGACCCGAAGGCTCCGATTTGGAACGGGGGCTTGGCAGCTTTGGCCGAGAACTGGCTGGCCGCAATTTCGGCCTCCAGCCGCTTGATCTCGCGCAAACCGGCAACGTCCCCGCCGATGCCGCCGCACTGGTCATTGCCGGGCCACTGGGACGTATCCATCCCGATGAAGTGGTATTGCTCCGGAGTTACTTGTCCAAACGCGCCGGCCGGGTGCTCGCATTGCTTCCGCCAAAAGTAGAGCATGGCCTCGACGAGCTGCTCGATGACTGGGGCATTCTCACTGACAATGTACTTATCACCGATCCTAGCGCATCTGGCCAGAGCGACACCGGCGACCTCATTCTCACCGCCAACGCGCGCGGCGACCATCCTATCATCCGCCAGCTCGCCAGTAACCCGATGCAGTTGCGCTTCGGCGCAGCCCGTCCGGCACGTGAGGACCTAGGTCGCCGCGACGGTCTTGAGGTCTATCAGCTGATCGGTACGTCCGCCACAGCATGGGGCGAGCGTGATTTGACCAGCCCCGGTCCGCCCGTTTACACCCCTGGCACTGATTTGCGCGGCCCGATCGCCGTCGGCACCGCATCACAAAATGTGCAGACCGGCGGCCGCTCGCCCGTACCCTCCGGGCGGCTCGTGGTGTTTGGCAGCGCCGACTGGGCTGCCAATGGGCGCATCCAGACGCTCGGTAACCTCACGCTGCTTCTCGCCGCGGTAAACTGGCTCACTGATCGCGACCCTAGCCTGTCGCTCGGCGATGTACCCCCACGTCCGATCGAACGCATCCAACTCACGCTCTCGCGGCAGCAACTCGGCCGGTTGCGCATCGCACTAATCTTTGCTCTACCCGGTGCGACCGCACTGCTCGGCCTCCTGGTTTTTTGGTCTCGCCGCCGCTGACCATCCTCGCCGCCGTCTCCACCCATGCGAACCAAAATCACTCTTGTCCTCCTCCTGCTCAACGTCGCGTTGTTCTCTTGGATCGTCCACACGCGGCATCGCTGGCAGCTTGAGACCGAGGCCGCTGACCGCGCCCGCCGGCCGTTCCGCGAACTGACGGTCAACCTACAGGCCATCGAAATCAACGGCACCGACAAAGTCCGGCTTGAACGAGCCAGCGGAAAACCGTGGAACATACTCAGCCCCGTTGATTGGCCGGCCAACCCCGCCGCAGTTGATGCCTTTATCGCCGAACTGCAAAACTTGGAAAGCAAAGCCGTGCTTGATCCCGCCATCACCGGGCAAACTTTCGCCGATTACGACTTAGAAAAGCCCGCCTACACCCTCGTACTTACGTCCGCCCCGGCCAGCCCCCACGACCCCGCGCCCTCCCCGGCCACCTTCCGGCTCAGCAATGTTGGTAAAGGCGGCAAGCTCTACCTCCTAGCGGCCGACGGCAAACACGTCCATGTGCTCGACGGTGGCTGGCTACAGCGTCAGCAAAGCTTTCTCAATGGGAAAGCACTCACCTCCAAATCCATTTTCACCATCCGGCCAGCGGAGGTTGTCGGTCTCAGTGTCCAAAGCCTTGCTACCAATGAGGCCCGTCCTGTGCACCTAAGCCAGTCTGATGGCCGCTGGCTGCTCACGTCACCCGTGGCCACCCGCGCTGCCAAAGCCGCGACCCAGGCCATGCTCGGCGGACTGACCCGGCTGGACACTCCCGGCTTTATCAAGCCGCCCCCCGCCAAAGTGCTCAGCGAGTTTCTTATCACCATTGAAGGCGACAAACGCTCGGAAACGCTCGTGCTCGGTCAGGCCGTCCCTGATCTGAAGGCGCGCGACCCGCGCGGTACACCCCGTTACGCCAAGATAGAAGGCCGCGACACCCATTTCATCATCGTCTTTCCCAACGCCCTTTTCGATACGCTAACCGCCGCGCAAGAAAAATTGCGGGACCCGCATGTGCTCGATTTCGATGCGACCACAGTCACCGGCATCACGCTCGTCGCGCCCAGCCAGCCTGAACCGCTCATGCTCCAGCGACTCGACTCCGCTGCCTCGGCTAAGGACGGGGCGACCGCTGACTGGCAGATCACGCGAGTCGGCGGTACGCTCCCAGCCGACCGCGAACGTGTCGTCAGCCTGCTCACCCGCCTCGCGGCCCTGAGCGCTACACGCTTTGAGAACGACTCACCCTCGCGCGAGGCCGCCGACCGCCTCGGCTTTACCCGGCCTGAACGCGAGATCACACTCACCTTCGCCCCTGGTGCGGTGCCCGCCAAACTCACGCTCGAAATCGGTCTCGACGAAAAGCACGCCGCCTTCGCCCGCGTCGCAGCAGGTGGGCCGCCATTCATTTATGCGCTCGGCGATGACGCGCTCGACGCGCTCTCGGTCTCCCCTCTTACCTACCGCGACCGGCTGGTTCGCACGTTGCCAGACAACGCTCAGATTACCGCGCTCACCATCACGCCCACGAGTAACGGCCCACCACTTTATAGTCACACCCTCGCGGAAAAGGAAACCTGGGAGCAGGCCATCTCCGCTGAGACCGCCGCCCGGCGCGAGGCGTTGAAAAATCTTTTAATCGGCAAGGACGGCCCCGCACTCCTGCGTCGGGTCCGTGCGCGACAGGTGGATGGCTTCGCTTACGCGACATTCGTCGAACGCGTGCCGGTCAACGGTACGCTCCGCCCGTGGGCGTATCGGCTCATCGCGACAATCGCATTGCCTGGCGGGACAGCCGGCACGGCCAGCACGTTCACACTATATCTCGCCGACCCCGCTGGCGCGACCCAGCTCGCCGGCTCGCCAGCGACCGAAGCCAACACCGTCTTCGCCCTTGAACCGACCTTAAAGGACGCATTCGACGCGCTCCTCAACGGCGAGCACTCCGCCCCACCACCAGTCGCTGCACCTGCCTCCCCGTCAGTGAAGTCCCTCTAAATCAGCGCCGCCACTCTACACTTCCGCCTGATAGCTCCAGTGTTTCTCATGCAATTTTTCAGCCGCTTCTGGCACGCCCTCGTCTGCGCCGCCTGTGCCGGAGGCCGCGTGGCATTGCTGCTAGTCTGGCTGCTCCTCCTCGCCACGCTCGCACTCCAACTCCATCTTGCCACACTTGAACAACTGGAACTGCCCGACTTCCTAAAGCACGAACTGCAGGACCGACTTGCCACCATCGGTTTGCGCGTGGATTTCGCCCACGCCCGCTTCGACACCTCAGGTAACGTCATATTGGAAGACGTGAACCTCGGCGCGCAAAATCTTCCCGGCACTCTGCTCACCGCTGACCACGTCTCAACGAAGCTCGCGCTGTGGCGTTTGCTCGTCGGCGCGTATGAATTGTCCGAACTGCGCGTGACGCATGCGGCATTATTCGCACCTATTAGAAGTGATGGTGAGGCTTTCACGGTCGCAACCGCCAAGCCCCCCAGCTTCAAATCCGAAGCTATCGCCACCGATCTTGATTTCCGACTGCGGCTTTCCGGCCGCGATTTGGTTTTACCACAACTCACTGCCCAAATCGGCGCAATCTATGTGAATATTCACGGCGCACTGCGCCTGCCGCGTCCGACGAGTGCAGCACCCGAACTCAGCACAGCACTGGCCAGCTACCTCAACGCCGCCCGACAACTTTGGTCCGTTCGCAACGGCGCATCGTTTGTTACCCCGCGCATTGAAATCCACCTCACGCCGGACGATGACAAAATTGCCGTGGCCGACATTGTTGTTAACGCCGGGGGCTGGCCGGACGCGCTTCAAGTTTCAGCGGAGAACAAGATCTTGGCCGAGCAACTCCACGTCGGCCCACTGCGGCTGACGGCGATTGTGCCGTTGCTCGCACCTGAATCCGATACGGTGGAAATCTCGGGCTCCGTCGAAAACGTGGCCTTACCAAAAACAGACTTCGCCGCGGATGGCACCGTGAGTTTTACTGTACGCGGCGACTTGCGGCGGCCATTGGCAGGTTCCGCCTCCGGCATGTATCCGAGTTCGCTTCATCTCGCCCTCGCGCTGGGCGCCATTAGCGCAAATAAGTCTGGCATTGTCACGGGACCAGTCATTGCCACGGCCTACTTCGACTCTCGGTCGGCTGGAACAATTACCGTGGACGCCACTATTCCCCTGGCCGACGTGCCGTGGGACGTGAGCGGCGTAGTTGATCCCGCGCATGAGTCCGGCCGTCTGGTTGTTGCCGGCAACATCAACAACGACGTGCTCGCACTCGTTAGTATGGCCGCTGGCCGTGACCTCGGGCAGTGGGCGAAACTCGACTCGCCACTGGCGTTGCGTGCAAACATCACGCTAGACACCGGTTGGAAACTCGCCCGAGCAGCGGGCTGGTTCACCGCCGGCCGGGCGGTGGCCGACGGCGTGGCACTGGAGTCGGCGGAGGCCACGTTCACCTACGCCGACGGCCAGCTCGTCGCGCCGGAGGCGATGCTCCGCACGCACGACAGCATGGCGCGCGGCAGCTACGAGATGGACACGACCACGCTCGACTACCGCTTCCTTCTCGCCGGCAAGCTCCGTCCGGCGGACATTGACGAATGGCTCGACGAGACATGGCCACGTTTTTGGAAAAATTTCCATTTTGCCGGCGCGCCGCCCGAAGCGAGCTTGGATTTGAGCGGCCGCTGGGGCTCGCCACAGCTCACGACCATCCTCGTAGCAGCCGAGGTGACCGACGTGGCTGTGCGCGACGTGCGGCTCGACCACGTGCGCGCACGCGTGTTTCTCGGTGAAAATTGGGACGACGTGCGCGAGTTTTCTGTCACGCGCGGCACGCAGAGCGCGCAGGGGAAATTTGCCATCACCGAAGAGGCGGTCGGCGACCGCTGGCGGCGACTAGAGTTTGCCGTGACCAGCGAACTCGACCTTGATGCGGCTGCCAAACTCATCGGCCCTGACGCGGAGAAATTTGTGCAATCCTACCGCTTCGCCGCGCCGCCGCATTTAGTCGTGAACGGTACGCTCGATGGCCAGACTGAGACGGACGACTGGACGCATCAAAGGGTTGACCTCAGCGTGGAATCGGCCGGCGATTTTACCTACGAAGGATTTCCGGTGCGTGATTTCCTCACCCGCGCCAAAATCCAGGACGAGGTGATCGAGCTGTCGGGCCTGACAACGCGCGCCGGTGGCGGGTCAGTCGCTGGCGCGGCGCGGGTTTGGACTGCGCCTGGCGGTGAGCGTCTGCTATCATTTGATGGGAAGCTTGCGGGGGCAAACCTGGGCGAAACCATCCGCCTCGTGGAAAATTTTCTTGCGGCACGTCGTGGTGAGCCGGCGCCGTCAATGAGCAAATTTCAGCAGCAAGTAGCCGCCGGCAAACTTGAACTCGCACTCACCGCTGAGGGTGCGATGGGGCAGCCATTTAGCTATCATGGCAAAGGTACGGCCGCCATAACCGGCGCCGATCTCGCACAAATCAACCTTTTCGGCCTACTATCGAAACTGCTCGGCCGCACACTCCTCAATTTCTCCAGCCTTAATCTCGACAAGCTCCAGACTAGCTTCGCGCTGGACGGCGGCAAAGTAACTTTCCCTGATTTACTTCTCACCGGCGCAAGTGCTGAGTTGAAGGCCGCTGGCGATTATGCACTAGAAGCCGGCACGCTCGACTTCCGTGTGAACGTGAAACCATTCGGCAACGCACATACGCTGGTAGGCAAAACACTGGAAGTGTTCACTGCACCGCTCGCCGACGCGCTAGAGGTCAAACTGCAAGGCCCTCTGGAGACACCCGTATGGACTTTCATCAATGGGCCGGTCAACGTGCTCCGCACCCTCATGGGCGAAAAGGAACCAGCTCCGACATCGGCCGAAAAAAAATAGCGTTGGTCGGAAAAGTCTGTTGCGCGCGGCCTCACGTCTACCCTAGGGTAAATCACCCAGATGCCGTCCCTGCCTACTCTGCCGAAGAAACCTTGGCAATCACACGTCACGGTCGCGCTTGCGCTGGCCGTGCTCGTCCTTGGCAGTGCGTCATTGTTTGGCCTGCTCGACTGGCTGGATCTGATTTTTCCCAGCACGTTACACAACGCCGGCTGGTATCAGGTACTCGGGGGGTGCGTCGCTTTACTCGGGCTGGGCGTGCTGTTAGGTGAACTCACAAGCCGAACGAACTCCGCCGGGCCGGCGCTCGTGGTCATCGGGGTCGGTTTAGCCGAGCTGGCCGCCAATTTGACGGGCAACGACAGTGTGCTTGATGCGTGGTTTGTACAGCACACGTTCGGCGGTGGGGCTACGCTATCCGAGTCAATGCCACCGTACGCTATCTACGCGCTGCTACTCGCGGGGGCGCCGGTATTGTGGTTCGCTTTGCCTGTCAGTCGCGCCACGCGCTCACCGGCACTGGCACTCGCCGGTTCGCTGCTCGCCGCCGTCGGTTTTGCGACGTTCGCAGGCCACCTATTGAACGAGCTCGCGAGCCAAGGTCAAAACCAGCCGGCGGCCGGCAGTTGGGGACTGACAGCGAGCCTAATGGATATCCAGATGCCTGAGATGGACGGCTACGAGGCCACACGTGAAATCCGCCGTCGACAAAACTCCGTCCGCCCGCCGCGCATTGTTGCCCTCACCGCCAACGCACTCCAAAGTGATCGCGACCAAAGCACTGCCGTCGGCATGGACGGTTTCATCACCAAGCCCGTGAAATTACAGGAAATCGCCGCCACTATCCGTCGTCTCTTTCCGCCGGTGGAAAAATAACATCACCCAGCCCTGCGTGCCGCGCCAGTTCCTTAATCTGTGCCGCATACACCGGTTTTCCCGCGAGATTCTCCATCTCCAATGGGTCTCGTTCCAAATCGAAAAAAAGCCACGGTGAGCCGTTTGCGTTAATTACAAGCTTCCGTGTCTTCGTCCGCACGCCGCGCCAAGTGCGGTCGCACTGGTGTGGTCGCGCCACCACACTCGGCATCGAGATGCTAGCCATAGTGGCGCGCGTCGTTTCCCACGCACTTCTCCCATCCGCCCACGCCAACGTCATCGCGTGGAGATCGACCAATGACAACGTGCGATAATCCTTTCGTCCTCCTGACTCCCGCGCTCCGCGCACGAGCAGCGGCACGCGCACCGATTCTTCGTGCGGCCATCCCTTTCGAAACAAGCCGTGCGCCCCGTGCATGTCTCCATGCACGCTGGTAAAAACCACATACCACTCATTGCCTGCGACTTTCAGTAAACCTCCGATTGCCCGATCCGTCGCCTCGATGTGGGCGTAGTAGCCCGCCAGTTCCCGCCGTGCCACCGCCTCGACCTCGCCGTCGCGCGGCACATTCGGCGGTAAAACAATCTCGCCCTCTGCCCGTGCCGTCACGCCTGACGCGGGGTCATGATACGGTGGATGTGGCGCCTCCAAACTTACCACACAAAAGCCCGGTGAGCCAATTGCCTGTCTCCCACCTCCGGTCTCCAGTTCGCGGAGCCATCCCTCGACCCGATCACAAATGACGTCGCTCTGGTAGCCGGACGTTCTCACTTGCACCGCTAACCGCGAGCCATGCAGCCAAGGATCATTTAGCAAAAAGCCGCCCTCGAATCCTTCAAAGGTCTCGAATCCGCCCCGCTCGTTTGGCGGCACAATCACCCTTGCCGCCTCTTCACCTACAAGAGGCGTACGCGGGTCACGGTGACCCAGACCCCACTTACCGAAAAACGCCGTCGTGTAGCCGCGCTCCCGCATCTCATGCGCAATGGTGCGAGCGCCCGCCGGCAACGAGTCAAAATATTCCCTCACCCCGTTCTCTGGTGATAACACGCCCGTCAACAACGCGGCCCGAGCCATCGGCCCCATCGGGTGTGGCGTCACCGCCTGGATATAGTTCATACTTTCCGCCGCCAGCGCGTCGAGCCACGGCGTATGCGCGTTCGGATCGCCCGCGTAGCCGAACGCCTGAGCCCGCCACTGCGTCGTCACAATCCACAGAATGTTGGGCCGGGTCATAGTTTGAACAGCGGACTAAACCCAAAGCTGCTAGGCCGCCAAGCCACGAAACGTAAATCCAATGGAGTATAGCCACGCGGCTTGGCCCCTCGGGTCCTTGGCGCAGCCGCCAAGGCAACTTCCACGGTCATTTCTTTCCCTTGCCCGCCGCGAATCCGTCCGCCGCCGCGCGCAGTAATTCGCCCACACTCACATCTTTTTTTCGCGCCATCTGTGTGAGAAATTTCCGTTGCCGCAGCGGCAGCCGAACAGAGATTTGCCGGTGCTCCGCCGGCACCGGTCGATAGCTGCCGAAGTCAAACTCGCGCAGCGCAAGCCGGATGATCTCGCTAGTTGAGCGAAGGCCCGCGCGTTTGCGCTTCGTCTCCAGCTTGGCGAGTAGCGCGAGCGGCAGGTCAAAGGTCAGGGGCGCGGAGACCGGGGCGGGCTTGATAGGCATGGTTAAAGGGGCGTGCTACGACCGACATCTGGCCGCGCGCCATGCAACGCGCGCCGCGTATGCTCGTGCAACAAAAATTTCTGCTACCCTCTGCCTTTGCCTAGGCGCGGTAGATGTGCGTGGTTCGAGATTAAAAATTGCCGCGCCGGTTTCCATACATTCTATTTACTACCGATCATGGCCCGCGTCGTCCTCGACCAAGTTTCCAAGACCTACCCTGCCTCCGGCTCCGGTAACCGTGCTGCCCCCGCCGTGCGCGGCGTCAGCCTCGATATCGCTGATGGTGAACTGATGGTACTCGTCGGGCCCTCGGGTTGCGGTAAGTCCACCCTACTTCGACTCGTTGCCGGTCTCGAGACCGCGGACGCTGGCACTATTTCCATAGCCGGTCGCGTTGTAAATGACCTCCCGCCCAAGGACCGCGACTTGGCGATGGTTTTCCAAAATTACGCCCTCTACCCGCACCTCACCGTTTTCGAGAACCTCGCCTTCGGTCTCAAGCTCCGGAAAGTCCCCCACGCCGAAATCATAACCCGCGTACACTCCGCCGCCGACCAACTCGGCCTCGCTGACGTTCTCCACCGACTTCCCAAGGCCCTCTCCGGCGGTCAGCGCCAACGCGTCGCCGTCGGCCGCGCTCTCGTGCGCCAGCCGAAAGTTTTCCTTTTTGACGAGCCGCTCTCCAACCTCGACGCGCAGCTCCGCACCGCCACCCGCGCCGAGATTTCCCGCCTGCACACCCGACTCGCCTCGACGATGATCTACGTCACCCATGACCAAGTCGAAGCGATGACACTTGGCGACCGTATCTGCGTGATGAAGGCCGGCGTAATCCAACAAGTTGCCGCGCCCCTCGACCTCTACAACTCGCCCGCCAATCTTTTTGTGGCCGGCTTCATCGGTAGCCCGCCGATGAATTTTATCCCCGGAAAAATCGAAAACACTTCCGCAGGCCCTGTCTTTGTCGCCACGCACTCCGACCCGGCGTCCGTCATCAGCCAATCCCCACCCCGCACTCCGGCTTCCATAAATTCATCTATCCGCCTGCCCCTCTCGACTGAGAGATTCAGTTCTTCACATTTTCAGTCTTTCAGCCTGCCCCGCCAGGTCATCCTCGGCGTCCGCCCCGAAAACCTCCACGCCCCAGCCACTGTCACCCCAAATGCAGCAGCCACCATCACGGCCAAAATTGAACTCATCGAGCCAATGGGTGCAGAAACCATTGTTCACGTTCGCGTCGGCAATCGCCCTCTCATCGCCCGTGTCCCGCCTGCCGAACGGTTCGAACTGAATCAGGAAATTGTCCTCAGGCCCAATCTCGCGCTCAGCCATCTCTTCGATCCGGAAACCGGACATGCTTTAGGCTAGTTCAGTTATTGCTCACGGCCCGACCCGCTGCACGCGGTCGGCGGGAGGCGGCACGACGGCATCGGTCAGCCGCACGGGATCGAAGAGCACGGCGGAAAATTCCTGCCCGAGCGCTGCGCCCGTCACGGCAAACTGCGTCTTGTTGCGTGTCGTCTCGTCGCGCACCTCCACCCACTTTGCGATCCACTGTTCACCGATTTTTTTGAGATCTCCGCCGGTGATGGATTTGAGCGGCTGCCCGTTGCGCCCGAGTTCCTCGGCTTTGCGGAGGGCATTAAATTGGGTGTCAAGCCAGACACGTACACCCTTTAATTCGGGCTTCAGCGCGGTGACCGTCGGCGGCGGCCGTAACAGGAAAACGTCTGCCGGCCGGTCGGTTACGGATGCGATTCCCTCGTAGCTGAAATCGCTCCAATACAAAAACGGCATCTGCAGGTCGAAAACCGTGAAGTCGGTACCTGCCAGCGGTTCGAACAGGGCCGCGGTGTCTATAGACGCCACCCCACCGGCTTGGCCGGGCCAACGCCATGCCGCGCTCTGCGTGCCAACTTGCACGAGCAACCGTAGTTCGGCGTTTTTCACGCCGGGCTGGAGCTCCACGCGTGTGATTGGGCCGCGGTCGTTGCGACGGCCCCACAACCGGCCAGGCACGACGCGCTCGTCGCCCCGGCGCGGCAACACGCGCAGCTCAAACTCCAAGTAATACGCCCCAGCTAGGCTCCAGCCGGTTTGGCGGAATTTCTCCAAAATTTTCCGGCCCTCGGCTTGGTCCGGCTTGCCCTGTAAATACGTCGGTGTTTCGTCGCTGGGCCGGCGGGCCTGGGCGCGCGCCTCACCAGTTGCGACCGCCAGTAAAAGCGCAAGGCAGGCGGAAACGACCGCCTGCCTTGGAATAGTTTTCATGGGGACTAAGCACCGGCGCAAAGCTCAGGGTGTGGCGGGCTTCGGCGCAGTGGCCGGGGCCGTTTGACCAGCCGCGGGCACCGGCAAGGTCACCATCGGAGCGGAAGGAGTTGTGGTGGCAGCAGCAGCCGGCGCAGTGGGGGCGGAGCCAGTTGAGGAAGCCGGCGCGGGCATGGGCGAAAGAGGCTGGCGGGCGGGCGCGGCCGGCACGGCGATTTTTTGCAACAGGTCGTCGCCAACCGTGCGGGTGTGCTTGTGCTGATAGATGCGGCCGAGATAGAGCGCGAAAGCCAGCACGAAGAACGCGATGGCAGCGTTGATCGTAAACTTAGAGAGCACGTTGCCCGTCTCATGGCCAAATGCTGACTCGGTCGCGCCGCCACCGAGGGTCGCGCCCATACCGCCGTCCTTGGTCTTTTGCATGAGCACGACCAAGACGAGAGATACCGAGATTAGGATGAGGGCGAGATTGAGCAGGCCGAGAAGAATGGACATAAAAAAGGACAACAAACAGCTTGGCGGTAGGGTTGTCAATGCACGGATTGGCGCGGCATTGGGCGTTTTCGACTGGCGCAAAGCTCGCGAGCATTCTCGCGCACGGAAAAGCGCGCCTGCATCAGGCCGCCTCCAAAAAAGAGCCTATGTTGTATCAACAGCCGGACAACCCGGTGTAGCCGGTCGGCCGACTTCTGCCACACCCCTGACGTGAGACCAAGCCCAAGTTCAGAGCCGTGCGAGCAGCTTTTCCTTGAGCGCGGCCTTGGACATCATGCCGACCATCGTGTCGACCACTACGCCGTTCTTGAAGAGCAACATCGTTGGGATGGCGCGCACGCCGTATTCGGCGGAGATAGCGTCGTTGTCGTCCACGTTGAGCTTAGTAATTTGCACCTTACCAGCCAGCTCAGTGGCGAGCTCCTCCAGAACGGGCGCAATGGCTTTGCAGGGCCCACACCACGGCGCCCAGAAGTCCACGAGGGTGGGCGTGCCGGCGGCGATGGCGGTCTTGAAGGTGGTGGCGTCGAGATTGGTAATTTGGGCGGACATGAGGAAGAGAATGAGGGTCTGAGGATAGATGATGAAAGAAAAATGTCAAAAATCCGAATTCATTGCGGCGTGGACTTTTGTAAGATCTCCGCCAGCTCTTTCGGCTCGACGGTTTCGAGGCGTTTGTGGCGGCGCTTTAGCTCTTCAAAAGTTTTCACAACCGTCTCGGTCATACGGCCGTGCGTCTCTTCCGAGCCACCGAGGAGGACGAACTGTTCGCCCTGCGTGATTCGTTTGTGTCCATCCTCGTTGTCGAGAGCAAGACCCAGGAGACCCGCCTTAGCCTTGGCTTTCGCTGGCGAGCTGGTTTTCGTCTTACTGGGAGCGGATACGGGCCGCGTGCGTTTGATAGGTTTTTTACTCACGCGTTCACGGTGTCTGCATCAGCGAGCGTTTCAAGCGGGTTTTCTTCGGTTGGCGCGTTCGCTCGGACCGAGCACTCGATGTCGGTGAATGCCGCGTTCTGCCGCAGCCTGAGCCGACCAAGGCGTGTGAGCTCCAGCACGGCCAGAAATGTCGCCACGAGCACGCGCAGGTTGACCGGGCCGGTGAATAGTTCGGAAAATACAAAGTTGGGTCGCGTCCGGGTGAGGGTGAGCAGCTCCTCCATCTTGTCTGACACGGTGACCTGCTCATCCTCGATCTCGCCGACGACGAGCTTCTCGGCAAGGCGGCGCAGCACGAGGTTAAACGTCGTCCACAGGTCGAGGCGACCAACGGATTTGAGCACACGATCGGCCGAGAGCACCGAAACATGACGCGCGAGCTGATCGCGCTGCGCGACGGCGAGCTCGTTGAGTTTGGCCGCTGCCTCCTTGAATTTTTTATATTGGAGCAGCTGGTTGACCAATTCCCAGCGCGGGTCGAAGCCCTCGTTGTCGCCATCGGGATCCACCGCCGCCTCTCCACGGGGGAGCAGCATGCGGCTCTTAATCTCCATCAGCGACGCGGCCATGACAAAAAAATCGCCGGCGACCTCAAGGTCGAGTTGCTGCATCGAGTGTAGCACCGCAATATATTGTCGCGTGACCGACTCGATAGGAATGTCGTAGATATCGAGCTCGTTTTTTCGAATGAGAAAAAGGAGGAGGTCGAGCGGCCCCTCAAAAACGGGGAGCTTGATGCGATAGTCGGCGTCGGGAACCATGATGCCTCGCGACCATGGCAAGCACAGCGTACTAGGCAATTGGCAAATCTTGGTGCAGTATGCCGATCCAACCAGCCCGCTTGCAACCGGTATGGTCACACCTAATCTCTCTTTCCCATGGTCTCCGCTCTACGTGTGGGGGACTAATTCAAGACCGGCTGATGCTACACGCCGATCTCGTCAAAGGGGAGGCGGAAAAACCGTGCTCGGTTTTACTTCCCCAACGCGTTAAACTTGGGAGTGAGGTATTCGGCGCTACTGTCGAGGCTAGCGAGTTGCTGGTAGTCGGCCTCGGGCACCTCAATGCCGTGGCGTTTTCGCAACTCCATCACGATGTCCAAAAAGTCCATGCTATCGAGCTGGAGTTGGTCGCGTAGGCGCACGTCCGGCTTCACACTGGAGAGGTCCTCGTCGGGCGCGATGTCGGCGATGATGTCGAGCACGATTTGTTTGCAGGCGTCTTTGGTCATTTTTTAAGGTTGGCGATAGCAGTCAGGGGACAAACCGGCGGACAATCAACGTGGAATTTATCCCTAGCATCCCGAACGAGTTGTTGAGGATGGTATCCACCTTGGCGACTTGGCGGGGCGCGTTAAGCACGAGGCCGGGCAGCGCGCACTGGGGGTCTAGGTTGTCCACGTTGATCGTAGGGTGGACGATGAGATCGTCGAACGATGGCAGATTGCCTGCGAGTTCCAGCGCGCCCGCCGCGCCCATGCAATGTCCAATAAAGCTCTTGGTGTTATTAATGGAAGTGTCGGGGCAACCGTCGCCGAATACAGCACGGATGGCTTCGCATTCCTGAATATCGCCCAGTGGAGTGGCCGTGGCGTGGGTGTTGACGAGGTGGATGTCGCGTGGCGCGAGGCGGGCGCGGGTGAGCGCGGCGCGGATGCACTCGGCCTGCCGTGTGGGGTTGGGAAGAACGTAGTCGCTGGCATCGGAATTGACGTGCCAGCCGGCAATTTCGGCGTAGATTTTCGCGCCACGCCGCAGAGCGTCATCGAGGCGTTCGAGGGTGTAGAGGCAACCGCCCTCGGAGATGACAATGCCGTTGCGCGCGAGATCGAAGGGGCGTGAAGCCTTCGTGGGGTCGTTATGGGTAGCGAGGGCATTTTGCGATTTGAAACCAGCAAAAATACCGAACGTGTGGATACTCTCGCTCACACCTCCACATAGGGCGAAGTCCACCTCGCCGAGGCGTAACATCTGCGCGGCGTGGACCAGGCCCATATTGCCGGCGGCGCAGGCGGCGCCAATGGTGTAGGCGGGGCCTGTGACGCCGAGATTGAGCGAGGCCTCGCCGGCGGGGTTGTTGGCGACGGTGCGGGGGTTGTGGTAGTGCGACCAGAACTTCGTGTCGTAAGAAAATTTCGAGATGTTATAAATTTCATTCTCGGTCTCGACGTTACCGTGTTCAGTGATGCCGATGTAGATGCCCACCCGGTCTTTCGCCACGGCCTCCCACGCCACACCGCTGTCGGCCACGGCCTCGCGGGCGCAGTAAATCGAGATGCTCCCAGCGCGTGTACCCACGCGCACCTCCTTTTTCTTCTGATGGCGGAGCGCGTCGAAACGGCAAACGCCCGCGAGCTGCGTACCCATGTAATGAACCTCGGTGCGGCTCACGCCGCTGACGCCCGTGAGGAGGTGACGGCGGAACTCGGCAAGCGAGTCGCCGTTGGGCGCGGTAAGGCCAACGCCGGTAATGACGATGCGGGCGGTTGCAGAAGGCATGGAACCGAAATCGCTAGCCATGCCGCCAAGGAAAGCAATACAACCGTGGCCATGAATGTCCTCGTCGTTGGAGGCGCCGGTTATATCGGCAGCCATTGCGTCCGTCAGCTCACTGCCGCCGGCCACCGTCCGGTGGTGGCCGACAACCTCGTCTTCGGCCACCGCGCCGCGGTCGCGGAGGACGTGCCATTCTACAGTGTGAACCTCGGCAATGAGAGCGAGATCGGCAAAATCCTTCGCAAAGAAAAAATCGAGCTCGTCATGCACTTCGCCGCCTACGCCTACGTCGGCGAGAGCGTGACCGACCCGCTCAAGTATTATTTCAATAACGTCGCTGCCCCACTCCACCTCCTGCGCTGCATGATTGGCTCCGGCGTGAAAAAATTTGTCTTCTCCTCGTCGTGCGCGACCTACGGCATCCCGGCGACGATGCCCATTACCGAAGCCGATCCGCAGTCGCCCATCAACCCCTATGGTCAGACGAAACTGGACGTCGAAAACGCGCTCAAAGCCTTTGCCGTCGCCTACGGCCTGAGCTTCGCTGCCTTCCGCTACTTTAATGCCGCCGGCGCCGCCGAGGACGGCGGTATCGGCGAAGATCACACGCCCGAGACTCACCTCATTCCGCTCGCCATTGACGCCGCCGCGGGCCGCCGCCCGCCGCTCCAAGTTTTCGGCAATGATTACCCCACACCCGACGGCACCTGCCTGCGCGACTATGTGCATGTCGACGACCTCAGCCGCGCACACATCGCGGTATTCGAAAAACTCACCACGCCCGGCACGCAGCTTTTCTACAACCTCGGCACTGGCACCCCCACCTCCGTCCTCGAAGTCATCCGCGCCGTGGAAAAAATTACCGGTAAACCCGTGCCGCACGCCTTCGCGCCACGCCGCGCTGGCGACCCGCCCGCGCTTTACGCCGACTCATCGAAGGCGCAGCGGGAGCTCGGCTGGACGATTCAGTTCCCCGACATTGAGTCAATCGTGGCGACCGCGTGGAAATGGCACGAGTCGCGCCCCGGCGGCTTCAAGCCGTGAGCTTCATTTCGTCGCCCTACGAGTGATCGCAGGAAATGCTTGCTCGGTTTCCTGATTATTTTTTCGCCAACGCGGCTTCGGCCGCAGCGCGCATTGTGCCAACGGGAATGGTGGCTCCGCCGCTCCAGAGTTCCAGCGACTTCGCGCCTTGGTGGACAAGCATCGAGAGGCCGTTGGCGTGCGGGAGTCCGAGTTCTCCGGCTGTGCGAAGCAGTGGCGTGAGCGGCGGGTTGTAGATCATGTCGAACACGGCGGCTGGGCGCGGCAGCGCGGCGAGGTCCACGGGGGACGCGTCTTTTGCACGGAGACCGGAGCTGGTGGCGTTGATTACAAGAGTGTGCACGGGGAGGCCGCCGTGTCCACGCGCGGCGAGCTCGTCGAGCGTCAGGCCGTAGAGCGGGATATTCGCGGCGACGGCGAGGGGTGAGAGGTGCGCGAGGAGGGTGTCCAGGTGCGAACGCGTGCGGTTGGCAATCCAGAGGGTGGCAACTTTGCGGGCGAGACACTCGATGGCAGCCCCACGTGCGGCCCCGCCCGCCCCGACGAGGAGAACCGTCGCGCCCGCGAGGTCGCGGCGCAGCTCTTCGTGGACGGCGGCGGCGAGGCCGTGGCCATCGGTGTTAAAGCCGTGCCAGCCATCAGCGGTACGGAAGAGGGTATTGACCGCTCCGACCGGCTGGGCGGCGGCGTCCACGGTGGCAACGTGATCATAGGCGAGCACTTTGTGCGGGACGGTGAGGTTGAGGCCGTGAAAATTTTTCTTGTGGAAAAGTTTGAGTGCCCGCGGGAGGTCATCGGGCGGCACGTCAAAACGAAAATAACGCCAGTGAGCAAAGAGGGGATTACGCGCAGCGAGGCGCGCGAGCGCGGCGTTGTGCATCGGCGGGCTGACCGAATGCGCGACCGGGTGGCCGACAACCGCGAGGGCCGTGCCCGTGAAGGACCAGTTGGCGAGGTCGGCGAGAGTGTGGACGGAATCCATCGTCAAATGCGAAAAAATGCGAAGCGTTACGTGACGCAGGAAGGAGAAGGGAGAATAGAGCGGGGGGAAAGGAAAACCTTCTCCATGTTCCTTTTCCCAGTATGGTCCCGCGTCATCAGCCGCGCACGCCGAAGAGCGCGGTGCCGATGCGCACGAGGGTGCTGCCGGCGGCAACCGCCGCCTCAAGGTCACCGCTCATGCCCATCGAAAGCTCGCGAAGCGACGTGCCATAACGGGCGGTAAGGGTATCGCGCAGTTCGCGAAGATTCCCAAACGTGCGCGCGGCGTGCGCGGCGGTTTCGACAGGTGTCGCGCCGAGCGGGGCGATGGCCATCAGCCCGTCCACGCGGAGATGATTACATGCGAGCGCGGCCTCAAGGAGCTGGGGCGCGATGGCGAGAGCGGCCCCAAATTTCGCCGGGTCGTTGCCCGCGTTGATTTGGAGAAGCACGGGCAACTGCTTGCCCAACTCACCTGCGGCGCGATTGAGGTGACGGAGGAGTTTCTCGCTGTCCACGCTTTGGACCCGGTCAAAGTGGGCGGCGGCGAGTATGGCTTTGTTGGTCTGCAGGTGGCCGATGAGTTCCCACGCCAGCCGCTCAATCCCATGCACCGCAGGATCAGCCGCGGCGCGTTTGGCTACGCCCTCTTGCACACGGTTCTCGCCCACGGCGCGCAGGCCGGCACGTGCGACGGCCTCAGCCGCGACGGGCGGGTGATTTTTAGTCACGGGCAAAATTTCCACGCTCGCGGGGTCGCGCCCCGTGCTGCGGCACGCGGCGGCGACACGCGCGCGCACTGTGGCGAGACGGGAGGAAAAATCCGAATAATTGTCAGACGGGACGAGCATGGAATTGGGCTGGCGGCGGCTGGCCGGGCGATTTAACGTGCCCTTACATTACCTGAGCCATGCAAATCGAAAATCTTAAAATTTTTGCCGACCTCGTCGAGACGAAGAGCTTCTCGAAGGCGGCGAAGTTAAACGGCATCACGCAATCCGCTGTGAGCCAGCAGGCGCGCATGATGGAGCGGACGTTCAAGGCGCTGCTCATTGACCGCAGCCAAAAACAGTTTCACCTCACCCGCGAGGGTACGCGGGTCTATGAGACGGCTAAAGAGATTCTGCATAACTATGATACCCTCCTCAGCGGTTTGCAGGAAATGAAGAAGGTCATTAGTGGATCCATCCGCATCGCGACCATTTATTCCATCGGCTTGCACGAGTTGCCGCCCTATATCAAGCGGCTGCTGCAGGACTATCCATCGGTCAATGTGCGGGTCGAGTATCGCCGCTCAAACCTCGTCTACGAGGACATCCTGCACAACGCGGTGGACTTCGGCCTCGTAGCGTTTCCCGTCAAGATGCGGCAGCTTGAGATCATCCCGTTCCGCGAGGACCGACTCGTCCTCATCACGCATCCGAAGCATCCGCTCGCGGCCCGCACCGAGGTGGAGATCTCCGACATGGCTGGGCAAAAGTTCATCAGCTTCGACCCAGACATCCCGACGCGGAAGGCCGTAGACCAGATTCTACGCGACCACAAGCTGGAGATTGAGCCGGTGATGGAATTTGACAACATTGAGACGGTAAAACGCGCGGTCGAGATTGACCACGGCATTGCCATCGTCCCGCAGGCCACCGTGCGACAGGAGGCCAAACAGGGGACACTCGCCGTACGGCCGTTCAAGGGCGGAGGGCTCACTCGCCCGCTCGCCATCATGCACCGCAAAGGCCGTGTGCTCACGCCGGCGATGAAAAAATTCGTGGACATCTTAGTGAAAGGCCTGCCCGGCGAGGCGGGTGAAACATGAGATGGGCTTGGCTCTTCCTCGCGGCCTGCGCAATCGGTGCGCTCGTTTCTTTCTGGCCGCGCAGCCCGGTTGCGCCGTTCACCGGCACGTTACCCGTCTTGGCCACCGCTCCGACTTGGACGTTGCACGATGTGGACGGCCGCGACGTGCGCGCTGAAGACTTCAAGGGCAAGGTCGTGATCGTAGATTTTTGGGCGACCTGGTGCGAGCCGTGCCGTAAGGAAATCCCTAATTACATCGCGCTCCAGAAAAAGTATGCGGCGCAAGGACTGGTTGTGTTGGGTATTTCTGTCGACACCATCGGTGCGGCGGCGGTGAAACGGTTTGGCGAAGCGCAAATGATCAACTACCCGCTACTAATGGCCGATGACGTGACGGTGAAGGCGTTCGGGGGTATCGAGGGCATTCCCTCAACGTTCCTCATGGATCGCGCAGGCCGCGTGCGCCATCAAAAAATCGGCGTGGTCGATGCCTCGTGGTATGAGAGCCTGGTCGCGACCGTGCTCAAGGAATCTACCCCGGGGGTCGTCATGCCCGCCCTACCCCAACCGCTGCCGGCCGCCCGCTGAGTCGACGGGCCTAGCCAAGCCGCCATGCAACTGCCACCCATCCTGCACGAGGACGACGCTCTGATCGCGTTCGACAAACCGCCCGGCCTACCGATCACCGTCGAGCGTGGCCGGAGTGTCGGCGGCATCTCCAACGAAAATCTCCTGCGACTTGTCCGGGAAAAATTTGGCTACGGAGTAGCCAGCGTTCACCGCCTCGACTCCGCCGTGAGCGGCGTGCTGCTCTGCGCGAAGACCAAGCGGGCACTGGATTTCCTCAGCGGACAGTTCCAAGGCAAGACCACACAAAAAAAATACCACGCTCTGGTCGCCGTGCAGCCACCGGAGCGGCTGGCGGCCGTACTCGCTCCCGAGCGCACCGCGACCGGCGCGTTGCCCGAAACCTTTACGGTCGAACTGTCGCTTGAGGAGGATGAGCACCAGCAAGGCCGGATGCACGTTTTCAGCCACCGCGGCGGCCGGCCAGCGACCACCGAGTTTAGAGTCTTGGAAAATTTCGGCCCCTTCGCGTGGGTCGAATGTTGCGCGCTCACCAGCCGTACGCACCAAGAGCGCGCACACCTCGCCGCCGCCGGCGCACCGGTGCTAAACGACGCGCTCTACGGCGAACCTGACCTCGAATTGCGTCTCTCCGCGCTCAAACGCGGCTACAAAGGCCGGGATGACGAGCAGCCTCTCATTCGTCGCCTCGCGCTCCACGCCAGTTCGCTGACGGTGAAACACCCGACGACGGAGACACTGCTAACCATCACCGCACCGCTGCCGAACGAGTTTGAAGTGGCGCTGAAATATTTGCGTAAATTTTCTGTGGGCACCAGGAAGGGTGCCGCCGCGGGCCACGCCAGAAGGTAAATTTCCACCCGGCCAACTCCAAGCGGCTCCGTTGCGCCGCCTTTACGCCAGCGCCGGCGCGAGTGACACGTCCTTGAGCTTAATACCGGCGAGCTTCTTCACGATGAACTCAGCCTCACCACTCGCCACATCGGCCAGCGTGTGATCCTCGTGGATGTCAATCGCACCGACGACACCGGCGGGTAGCCGGGTGACGCCGGCAATCTTGCCAACAATGTCTGCGGGAGTGATGAGCTGCGCCCGGCCAACGTTGAGCCGCACGACCGTCATACCTGGCTCGCGACCAGTGCGCGGCTTGCGCTCGTATTTGGGTTTACGCGCGGGCGGAGCGACCGCCACATCGGTCTCAGCTTGTTTGCTGGTGCTGGGAGGGACGGCTGGAGCCGTGTCGGCGACCTGGCTAGCCGTTGGCGCAACGATGGGTGGCCGCATTTTTTTCGCCACCCATGCGGGCGCACCCGGCGGGATCGCGGACTTACCCGCTTCGGCTTTAGCTGCCGTCTTCAGCGCCACGGCATGCGGCGGTGGGCCACCGTAGCGCGGCTTGGGGCGTGCGTCCGGCGCGGTCGGGTCGGGCGCGGTACGCGCGAGCGGCGCAAGGGGAGCCGTCGGTTTGCCCGGCGCGACAGCAGTCTGGCCTGCCGCACCCGCCGGTTTTGCCGCGGCGGACGCGCCCGTTCCGCCTTGCAGCATATGGATAAGGGCGGAGCTAATATCTGTGCTCGCGTAGCCTTGGTCGAGTAGGCGGTCGATCATGCGGTCATGCGGCTTGAAGTTTTTCGCTTCCAGCGTGGCGCGGATTTTTTCGAAAAACACGTTCGCGCGCGCCTCGTCCACCTGATCGAGCGAGGGAATGCGCTCGCGACGGATGTCGAGCCTCGCCCAGCGCACCATGCTCTGCAATTTATAGATCTCTTGCCCGCTCACGAATGTAAAGGCGCGACCCGACTTGCCCGCCCGGCCGGTGCGGCCGATACGGTGTGTATAGTCCTCGGCGTCATTGGGCAGATCAAAATTAAACACCACCTCTAGGTCGTCCACATCCAGACCGCGCGCGGCCACATCGGTCGCGACCAGAAACTCAAATTTCCGCTCACGAAACTTTTGCATCACGCGGTCGCGCTGTGCCTGGGTGATGTCACCGTGCAGCCGGTCGGTCATGTAGCCGCGCGCGTGCAGGTGCTCGTCCAACTCGTCCACCATGATCTTCGTGCTGCAAAAAATGATGCCGTAGCGAAAGTCATGCACATCAATCAACCGCGTGAGCGCCTCGATTTTCGAGCGGCGATCCACCTCGAAATAAATCTGCTCCACCAGCGGTGCGTTTTGCGCGACCGACTCGATCTTGATCCAGGCCGGATCCTTCGAGTAGCGACTGATCAGATCTTGAATGGCGCGCGGGATTGTCGCCGAGAAAAACGCTAATTGCCGCGTGGTCGGGACCGCTTTGAGGATTTTCTCGATGTCGTCACGAAAGCCCATGTCGAGCATTCGGTCCGTCTCATCGAGGACGACGAGTTTCAGTTGGTCGAGCCGCAACGTGCCGCGCTCCATGTGATCCATCACACGGCCGGGCGTGCCGATAACCACCTGCGCGCCAGCGGCCAGCGCACGAAACTGCCGCTCGTAGCTTTGCCCACCATAGATCGGCACGGCGGAAAGGCCGCGTTTGAAAAATGAGAGCTTGCCGACCTCCTCGGCGACTTGCACCGCCAGTTCACGCGTCGGACAGAGGATAAGCACCTGCGCCGCACGTAGCTTCATGTCCACGCGCTCGATGGCCGGGAGTGCGAACGCGGCCGTTTTGCCCGAACCGGTAGAAGATTGGCCCACGACATCGCGACCCGCGAGGATCGCGGGGATGACGGCGGTTTGGATGGGCGAGGCCTCCTCAAAACCCATCTTGGCGACAGCCTTGAGGGCGTCAGGTGAGAGTCCGAGCGCGGCAAACGGAAGTTTTTCCATGCGGCACGATGCAGTTTAGGTGGGCACGTGGCGAGCCTCATTCCTTTCGCAACGTCAAATGTCGTTAATCTCCTTTAGCGTGTTCTTGCGCCGAGTCTTTGCAATTGCTCCGGTGACTACCTTGATTCGTGGATACGAGGGGTGCCGTACAAAGGGCATGCTCTTTGGTCGCCGCCACAGATCGCGGCCAGTACGCAATGCTTGCCGTCTCAGAATTTATTGCGACGTTCTGCAATCCTACGAGGCGCCACCGCTTGCTCGGTTGGGCGACCTTGCCTTACACTTCTCCCATGCGCCGCATCCTGCTCATTGACGACGACCGCCTGCAGTTCGTGCTGACGCGGGCACAGTTCGCACAGTTCCGAGGTGAACCGTTTGCCCTCGACTACGCTGCTAGTTACGAGGATGGCCTAGCACAACTACTCGCCGGCGGCCACGCGGCATGCCTGCTCGACTACCAGCTTGGCCCGCGCGACGGTTTGGCCCTCATCCGCGAGGCCGTCGCAAGCGGTTGCCGCACGCCGATCATATTTCTCACCGCCGAGACTTCCGACAGCGTGGACACGGCCGCGATGAACGCCGGCGCGCTCGACTACCTCGTGAAAGGCGAGCTCAACCCCGCCGCCCTCGAACGCTCGCTCCGTTACGCGCTCAAACTCGGCGATACGCTGGGGCAGCTCCACCGCCTCGCCACGCACGACGGTCTCACCGGCCTGCTCAACCGCCGCGAGTTCGACCGCCTACTCGCCGAGGAAACCGAGCGCGCCGCGCGGTTTGGCCGCCCGCTCGCCCTCGCGCTTTTCGACCTCGACCATTTCAAATCCGTCAACGACACCCACGGCCACCCGGCCGGTGACGCCGTACTGCGCGCGGCCGCCGCGCGACTCGCGGCTGGGCTACGCGCAGTGGACCGACTCGCGCGCTTCGGCGGCGAGGAGTTCGCCGCGCTGCTCGTGGAAACTCCGCCGGCCGCTGCACTCGAAACCGCTCAACGCCTCGTCGCCACCATACGCAGCGAACCCATCGTACTTCCCGACGGTAGCACGCTGCGGCTCACCGTGAGCGCCGGCGTGGCCGCATTGCCTGCGCACGCCGCCGATGCTCCCGGCCTCATCCATGCCGCCGACACCGCGCTCTACGCTGCGAAACACGCCGGTCGCGACCGCGCCTTGCTGGCCTAGGACGGCGCTCGACGCCACCCGTGCGAGCGCATCTGCGAATGCCAGCGCCAACTTATCCGTGTACGTCAAAGACTAATTTTTCTGGTTTCCTAGCTTTTGATTACCCTCAATTCGTTCGGCCTCTCTGTTCCTTCGACCCTTTTGCGTTGTCGGGCTAAATATCGTCATCCTTTCAATTCTTCTTCCCTCGCGCCCCGCGTTTGGTTCATTCCTTGCTTTCCTGTCTCCGTCCTCCCTTCTCCATCCTCTTACTTCCATGAGCCAAACCACCATCACCGCCATCACCGCCCGCGAGATCATTGACTCCCGTGGCAATCCCACTGTCGAAGTTGACGTTCGCCTCGCTGGCGGAGTCCTCGGCCGCGCTGCCGTCCCCTCGGGTGCGAGCACAGGCGAGCACGAGGCCATCGAACTCCGTGACGGTGACCCCAAACGCTATGGCGGCAAAGGCACCCTCAAGGCAGTCGCCAATGTGAAGGCCAAGATCGCCCCTGCCCTCATCGGCTTCGACGCCTGTGATCAGATCGGCGTGGACCGCGCGATGCTCAAGCTCGACGGCACGAAAACCAAGTCGCGCCTCGGGGCAAACGCGATCCTCGGCGTCTCCCTAGCCACCGCCAAGGCCGCCGCAGGCGCGCTCGGCCAGCCCCTCTATAAGTACCTCGGCGGCCCCAACGCGAAAGTCCTTCCCGTCCCCATGATGAACATCATGAACGGCGGCGCTCACTCCGACGCTCCGATCGATTTTCAGGAATTCATGATCATGCCCACCGGCGCACGCTCGTTCTCCGAGGCTCTCCGTATGGGTTGTGAGGTCTTCCACTCGCTGAAAAAAGTCCTCAAGGATAAAGGGCTCGCGACCGCTGTCGGCGACGAGGGTGGCTTCGCCCCCAAGCTCGCTTCCGCCGAGGCCGCGCTCGACGCCATCGCCCTCGCGGTGAAAAATGCCGGCTACAAACTGGGCAAGGACATCAATCTCGCCCTCGATGTCGCCGCCTCCGAGTTTTACCTCAAAGACAAGAAAAGCTATGTCTTCAAGAAATCCACCGGCCAGGTCCTGTCGGGTGACGACATCGTGGCGTTCTACCAACAGCTCACCGCGAAATACCCAATCATTTCCATTGAGGACGGCTGCGCAGAGGGTGACTGGACCACGTGGAAGAAGCTCACCGACGCCATCGGCGATCGGGTGCAGCTCGTCGGCGACGACCTCTTTGTGACCAACACCGAGTTCCTCAAGCGGGGCATCGAGAAAGGCACCGCGAACTCGATCCTCGTGAAAGTGAACCAAATTGGCTCCCTCACCGAGACGTTCGACGCCGTTGAGATGGCGAAAGAGGCGAATTACACCGCCGTCATCAGCCACCGTTCCGGCGAGACAGAGGATGTGACCATCGCCGACATCGCAGTGGCGACGAACGCCGGCCAGATCAAGACTGGCTCGCTCTGCCGTACCGACCGCGTGGCGAAATACAACCAACTCCTCCGCATCGAGGAAGAACTCGGCGCCAGCGCGATCTACGGCGGGAAGCTGTGAATGTGGTAGCCCCCACGCCTTTATCCTCACCAAAGCCGGGCCATGCGCCCGGCTTTTTTTTGCACCCCATCAGCCGCTCGGCGAAGCCGACGGATCATCTGCGAAAATCTTGCTCAATTCTTCCAGCATTTGCGGTGGCGGGAGGTCTTTACGGATAAAGCCATCCGCCCCGGCCTCGACGACGGCGCGAATCGTGGAGGTCAGCGCGTCGGCGCTCATCACGATCACATAGGTGTCCGCATCGTGCGCCCGGATCTCCCTGAGAAAGTCGAGCCCGTTACCTCCGGGCATGTTGAGGTCCAGCGTGACCAACTCGGGCTTGAATGCGGCGAGTTGTTCGCGCGCCAAGGCGATGTTGGATGCCTCGTAGGTTTTCGCCACGCCAAACTTCTTGAGCAGCATCTTAAGGTAGATGCGGATGTGATTCTCATCGTCAATGATGAGGGCGCTCGCGGGAATGCTCATACGTCGACAGCTTGGCCATCCCGCCCCGCCGCGCAAGCCCGCAGCGAAAAAGAACCCGTCGCCAAGCTAGTTTGAAGCAGGATACCAAGAAACCAAGGATCAGAATATGCCTCTCATTTTTCGCTGTTTGGCGCTGAGTTTTTCATGGCTTCTTGGCTTCCTGCTTCACCCCCCAACCTGCTTCGCCCTTCACTCCACCCGCAAAATGCAGCCGCGTAGGTATTCGCTCTCGGGCATCGTCACCAGCACGGGATGGTCAGTGGGCTGGTGGCAAAAATCGAGGATCTGGACGCGGCGTTTCGCGTCGGACGCCGCCTCGGCGAGCACGCTGCGCAGCTCGGCGTCGCCCATATGGTGCGAGCAAGTGTAGGTCGCTAGCACGCCGCCGGGCGCGAGTGACTTCATCGCTCGCAGGTTGAGTTCCTTGTGCCCGCGTAGCGCGCTCTCGATCGCGCTCTTCGACTTCGCGAACGGCGGCGGGTCCAGGATAATGAGGTCCCATGCGGGCGCAGCGTCTCGCCGCGCGGTGAACCAGTCGAAGACGTTGGCCAACTCGAAGGCGACCGTCACGCCGTTGCGCTGGGCGTTGCGGCGGGCGGCCGCGATGGCGTCGTCCGCACTGTCGAGGCCGAGCACCGAGGCCGCGCCCGCGCGCGCAGCGTGCAGTGCAAACGCACCCTGGTTGCAGAATGCATCCAGCACCCGCTTGCCGGCAGCGTACTTCGCCACGGCGGGGTGCTGCTCACGCTGGTCGAGATAGAATCCGGTCTTCTGCCCACCCGCGAGATCGAGCCAATAGTCGAAGCCGCCGATGCTCGCCCAGCGCGGTTCCCACGCTTTGCCCGAGCGCGTGTGAATTTCGGCGGGCAGCCCCTCCAGTTTACGAAGATTTGAGTCGTTGCGAAAAATGATCTCGGTCGCACCGGTCAGCTCGGTGAGTAGATCACCGATGAGCGCGGCGCGTTTTTCCAGCGCGAGCGTCTGCACCTGCGCGACCAACGTGTCGCCAAACTGGTCCACGACCAACCCCGGCAGCTCATCCGACTCGGCCCATACGAGCCGGCCAATGTAGGGCGGGGTCGCCGAACCCCGCCGGTCAGTGTCTGCTCCCCGCTGTGTTTTGTTCGCAATGAACGCCTCGGGTGTTGCGGAAGGCAGGTTTCGGCGACCCCTCCCTATATCACTCTCGCGCCGCGCCAGCGCACGACTGAGCGCCGCGCGCAGCCACTCTGCGTCCAGCGTCACACGCCCCGTCGACAGCCGCCGCCACACGATCTGCGACTTTGAGTTATAGATGCCCGTGCCCAATGGTCGACCAGTACGGTCGCGGCAGCCGACAACCTCACCGTCGTGCTCGGCCGGCAACAGTGTCTCGATCTCGTTGGCAAACACCCAGGGGTGTCCGTGCAGAACACGTGCGCTGGCGGCGTTGGGCTTGAGCTTAAGGGTGGGCAGGACGGGCGTTGACGACATGGTCGCCCATCATCACGCCGCTTCGCCACGTTAGAAGCGCAAAGTTGAAACCCGAAAAACGAAAGTTGGAGGTTGAGCGCCAGAGTTTGCGCGTAGACGCTCTCCCCCTTCCGCCATGTCACCCGCCGCCGAAATCGCCCGCCGTCGCACCTTCGCGATCATCTCGCATCCCGATGCGGGCAAGACCACGCTTACGGAAAAATTCCTCCTCTACGGCAACGCCATCCACCTCGCTGGGGCCGTCAAGGACCGTAAGAACCAGCGCGCCACCACCTCCGACTGGATGGAGCTCGAGAAGCAGCGTGGTATTTCCATCAGCTCGACCGTCCTCCAGTTCGATTACGCCGGCTGCGCCGTCAACCTCCTCGACACGCCCGGCCACAAGGATTTCTCCGAAGACACTTACCGCGTGCTCACCGCCGTGGACGCCGCGCTCATGGTCATTGACGCCGCCAAGGGCGTCGAAACGCAGACGCGCAAACTCTTCGAGGTCTGCCGTCGACGCGGTGTGCCGATTTTCACGTTCATGAACAAGTGCGACCGCCCCACGCGCAGTCCGATCGAGTTGCTCGACGAACTGGAAAACGTGCTCGGACTCCAGGCGTCGCCCGTCATCTGGCCGTTGGGCAACGGCCCGTCGTTCAAGGGCGTGTTCGATCGTCGCACGCGCGAGGTGCATTTGTTTGAGCGCGTGCCGGGCGGAAAATTTCAGGCTCCCGTGAGCGTCGCCTCGCTCGACGACCCCATTGTTCGCGCCAAGCTCGACGACGATGTTTATCGCGACGTGAAGGAGCAGCTAGAGATGCTCGACGGCGCGGGCCACCCCTTCGACCTCGCCGCCGTGCAAGGCGGCCGGCAGACCCCCGTCTACTTCGGCAGCGCCGTGAACAATTTCGGCATCCAGCTTTTACTCGATGGCTTTCTGCGGGACAGCGTCCCCCCCGCCCCTCGCCGCTCACTTTCGATCCAAACTCCTAATTCCAAACTCCAAACGGGAGCAGACGCGGCGGAGTCTCGGGTGATCTCGGTCGAAGACCCCAAGTTCTCCGGCTTCATTTTTAAAATCCAAGCTAACATGGATCCGAAGCACCGCGACCGTATCGCCTTCTGCCGCGTGTGCTCCGGCAAGTTCGAGCGCGACATGGTCGTCACGCACCAACGCACCGGCAAACAGGTGCGCCTCTCCTCCTCGCACAAACTCTTCGGCCAGGAGCGCGAGACCGTGGACGAGGCCTGGCCCGGCGACGTCATCGGACTGGTTGGCCACGACAGCTTCGGCATCGGCGACACGCTTACCACCGACCGCAGCATCTTCTACGACGAGATCCCGCGTTTTCCATCAGAGGTCTTCAGCTACATCTCCAACCCCAACTCCGGCGACGCCAAAAAATACCGCGCCGGCTTGGAGCAACTTTTACAGGAAGGGGTGGTACAATCGTTCAACGCCAAAAACGCCCCACCGGGCGCGACCCTACTCGCTGCCGTCGGCCCGCTGCAATTTGAGGTCGTGCAATGGCGACTCCAAAGCGAATACAATGCCGAGTCGCGGCTCACCCCCACACCATGGACGATGCTCCGCTGGGTCGAGGCTCCCGCCGCCGAACTCACCCGCGATGGCGCATTGGATTCGACCCGTTACGTTGTCGCCACCGGTGTGAGTTTCGGTGCCGACAAGTTCGGCAAACCCGTTGTGCTCTTCCCCAACGAATGGACCATGCGCTATTTTCAGGAGAAAAATCCGTCGCTGAAGCTGCACGAGCTACCGATTGAGCAGACGACGTGACAGGTGGAACGCGTCGACCCCCAACGCGCTTGATTTTCCGCCCACCAAACAGTGCGTTGGGGTCAACGCGCTCCAACATATAAAACCTGCCGGACATTTGTTCTAGGATCAGGGCAGCCTAGCCCGAATGTTGCCCACCTTTCCGCCATGAACCTCGCTCACGTCCCGCTCTTGCAAATCCAGCGAGACCTTTACCGCCTGCCGCGCGGGAGGGAGCGTTTTCAGACCTACCTGAAAACCATGCTCACGCCGGATGGGCAGGGTGTCAGCCTGCTGCCGTTGGTGGCGATGAACCCGATGGCCAAAGACCATGTGTCGGCACGGCTCGACGCATGGCTCGCACTCGACGCCGAGGGCATTGTCGCGCGCACCATCGCCGACGCGGCGACGCGGCTCGCAGACGCGCCCGGCGAATTCAAACTCGGCCTCGTGTTAGCCGATGATGCGCAGGGCGGCTGGACCAACCGTTTTAGCGTCGAGCTCGCATGGCGTACTTCCATCCGTGAATTCGCCCGCGATGGATGGCTATCCGCCATTTTGTGGACCAGCGAAGAGCCGACCGCACAAACCGTTATTGAAGCCGTCCTAACGGCCATTTTTCGTGCCGTCTTTCTCGGTATACACGGCTCCGCCCGCACGCTGCGCGACTTGCTCGCGCAAGAGGGCCGGGTCATGGCTTCCGCCGGCTGCGTCGGCCCCGTGCTTGCACCCAATCAGCTCACCCAAGACCGCGCAATCATTGCGCCCTATCTCGGCGCGGACGCCGCCGACCTGCCCGTGGTCATCCCATGCCTCTTTGGCGACCACGCGGCGGTGTCACTCGGCTACACTCCCCTCGGGCTGCCACTCCGCGCCGGCCTCGCGCTCGCGTTGCACGACGCGCAAGCTGCCGTCGGACGTGCCGCCACGGTGACTACCCGCGCCGGTTCGCGCAGATGACTAGGTATTTTTTATCGAATTCTTCTCGTCGCGCCGGAAAAAGTTTCGTTGCTTCGCGCCCATGTCCTTTCGTCGTTTTTCGCTTTTCACTCTCTTCCTCCTCTGGCTCGGCGCCCAAGCCTCGCTCCCGGCCGCCGCCAAAAAGCCCGCCCCCGCCCCAACTGGCACCTACAAAGGCGCGATCGTGATGGACGCCACGAGTGGCCAAGTCCTGATCGAGGAAAACGCCGACCAAATCAGCCCACCGGCCAGCATGACGAAGCTCATGACCTTCGCCGTGCTCGACGACCAGATCCACGCCGGCGTGCTCACGCTACAAACTCCCGTCACCGTGACCGCGGCCGATGCCAAGATGGGCGGCACGCAGGTCTGGCTGGCGGATAAGGAAGTGTTCTCCGTCGAAGAGCTGACGTACGCCATGATGATCCAATCGGCCAACGACGCGGCGCACGCGCTTGCGCGCACCGCCGCCGGCAGCGTGGAGGCGTTCGTCGCGCTGATGAACGCCAAAGCCCGCGCGCTCGGCATGACCCATACCACCTTCGTCACTCCGCACGGCTTGCCGCCCGTTGGCCGGAAAATTGCCGACGGCGACCTCACCACCCCACGTGATTTCGCGCTACTCTGTCGTTACCTGCTGACGAAGACTGAAGTGCTCAAATACACCTCGGTGAAAGAGCGTGTATTCCGCGCCAACTCGCCGACCCACGCCATAACCATGATCAATCACGACCACCTGCTCCACGTTGACGGCGTGGACGGTTTAAAGACCGGCTACACCGAGGCGGCCGGCTATTGCCTCAGCTCGACCGCGCAACGCAACGGCCAGCGCGTGATAGTCGTGATCATGGGCTCGTTCGGACCGAATGGCCAGATTGACCTCGGCAAGTTCCGCGACATAAAGGCCACCGAGCTGATTGAGCGCGGCTTTGCAGCACTACCCGCCAACGGAGCCAAATTCACCGGCCCCACTGCGCCCACTACCAACACTCCCGTTGTCCCCACAGCAGCACAAGAGGGTAGTCCGATCGTCCCCGCGTCTCCGCCGCCAGCAACCGACAGTCTGCCCATGGTGATCTTTACGCCGCCAGGCCAAAAGAAATAACCCGTCAGCGCTCCAGCACCACCACCAACACCCCCAGCAGGATGAAAAGAGAGCCGAGCAAGCCAGCCTCGTAGCGCTCAAAAATTTTCAGCCTGACTTTCTCTAGCCCGCGCAGCGCCAGCCCGGTGAACAGCATCATCGCTGCCAGTGCCCCCACTGCCAAGATCACGCTCAGGACCGCGAAGCCCTGCCAGCCGAATTTTACCCCCGCTAGATAGACGGGCAGAAAGCCCTCACACGGGGACAGCGTGAGCATCACGAACAGCCCGCCTACCGTCGCCCGGTCGCCGTTTTTCTCTGACACCAACGCGCTATCCTTCAGCTCTGCTTCCATGTGGGAGTGCTCCTCCTCTTGCCCGCAATGCTCGTCGGCGTGGTGATGTCCGCCTGGCACCGGATGGTGGCAGATGCCGCCGCCCCGCCACTGTCGCCAGAAATAAAACGCCCCCATCGCGCTCAGCAGCCCCGCCGCGATCCACGGAAACGCCGCGCCGACCGTTTCGTCGAGCCGGAATCCAAACCAAGCCACTGCCAGCCCCAACAGGCTCGTAAGGAGAACGTGTCCCGCCCCAGCCAGCGCGAGGATCGCCAGCGCCTTGCCACGGCTCCAGCCCCGTGCCCGTGCCACTAGCACGAACGGTAGCCAATGCGTCGGGATAGCCGCGTGGAAAAATGCCACGGTGAAGCCGGTCGCGGCAATGCTGGTAAGAGCGGCGAAGTCCATGTGTTGGTTGAGAGGATTGAGGCAACACGGCCCGGCCGCGCTGTCGAACGCGAACTCTAGCAAAGTCGTCAAGCACCCCGAGCCGTTTCGCTCACATCCTGACCCTCCTGCTGGTTCCCCACCACGCTTTCATTTCTCCATTTGCTACCATCTTTCTCCATCTTCCTCGCTCGACTTGCGCGCCAGAAAACGGTTAACAAAACGTGAAGAACTCCTATGCCCACCATGTCTGACCAACCCGACCTTCCCGCTATCCGCTCCTACCTGCTCGGCTTGCAAGATTCCATCTGCGCCGCGCTGGAGGCGGAGGATGGCGTAAAAAAATTCCACACCGACGAATGGGCGCGGCCGGCCGGCACGTCCGCACCAGGCTCGCTCGGCGGCGGCGGGCGCACCCGGGTCATAGCTGAGGGCAATGTGTTCGAGAAAGGCGGGGTGGCATTTTCCCATGTGCGCGGCGACAAGCTTCCCGCCTCCGCCACTGCGCATCGGCCCGAGCTCGCCGGCCGCCCGTGGGAGGCGCTCGGTGTCTCGCTGGTCATCCATCCCCGCAATCCCTATGTGCCGACGAGCCACGCCAACGTGCGCTGTTTTTGCGCGGGCGACATTTGGTGGTTCGGCGGCGGCTTTGATCTCACGCCCTATTACGGCTTCGAAGAGGACTGCGTCAACTGGCACCGTACCGCGCGCGAGGCCGTCGCACCCTTCGGAGCGGGCATCTATCCGCGTTTCAAACAATGGTGCGACGACTATTTTTGGCTCAAGCACCGCGCCGAGCCGCGCGGGGTTGGCGGACTGTTCTTCGACGACTTCAACGAGCTGGGCTTCGAAAAATCCTTCGCGCTGATGCGCGCCGTCGGCGACGCCTACATCCCGGCCTACCGGCCCATCGTCGCGCGCCGCAAAGCCACGCCACACACTGACCGCGAGCGCCAGTGGCAGCTCTACCGACGCGGGCGCTACGCCGAGTTCAACCTCGTCTATGACCGCGGCACCATCTTCGGCCTCCAAAGCGGCGGCCGCGCCGAGTCCATCCTCATGAGCATGCCGCCCCTCGTCCGCTGGGACTACGGCTACACCCCCGCTCCCGGCACACCCGAGGCCCGCTTACACGAAGTTTTCCTCAAACCCCGCGACTGGCTCGCTGGATAAGCATAAACAACACGAAGCCGCACAATCAAGGGGGGGACCCGGTTGGCGTTCCTCTAGGTCAGGTTTTATGCCCAATACGTCGGGTTAAAACCCGATCTAAATTCTCCTTACGTGCCACTAAAGACCAAAAGTATGTCTCCCTCTTCGTGTCTTTTTGTGTTTTTTGTGGCCAATCACCTATGACCTCTCGCGAACGCTTCCTCGCCGCCTGTGCCTGCGCGCCGCTCGACCGCCCGCCGCTTTGGCTCATGCGGCAGGCCGGCCGCTACCTACCCGAATACCGCGCGCTCAAGGCCAAGTCGTCGTTCCTCGAGATGGTCCGCACCCCCGCGCTCGCTGCCGAGGTCACGCTCCAACCGCTGCGCCGTTTCGCCTTCGACGCGGCGATCCTATTCTCCGACATCCTCGTCATCCCCGAGGCGCTTGGTCAGGGTTACAAGTTCCGCGACGCAGGCGGCATCGCGATGGAGTTCCGCCTCGACACCCGCGCGCAGATTGACGCCCTTGCCCCCGCCGCCGCCGTGCCGGAGCGTCTGCGCTACGTCGCCGACACGCTCGCCCTGCTGAAACGCGAAATCCGCGGTGAAAAGGCGCTCCTCGGTTTCGGCGGGTCGCCGTGGACGCTCGCTGCCTATATGGTCGAGGGCGGCAGCTCGGAGGATTTCGCGCGCGTGAAGACGCTATTCTATTCCGACCGCGCCGCTTTCGACGCGCTCATGGAGAAACTCACCGCCGCGCTCATCGCGTATTTCCAGATGCAGATCGCCGCTGGGGCCGATGCGATCCAGATTTTCGATTCTTGGGGCGGTGTCATCGCGGGGCCGGACTACGAGGCGGCGTCGCTGCGCTGGATCCGCCAGATCATCGCTGCGCTGCCACGCGAGTTCCCGGTCATCCTCTACGCGAAAGGCTGCGCGCCACATCTCGCCGACCAGTCGTTCACCGGCGCGCGCGTCCTCAGTGTGGACTGGACCAGCGACCTCAGCGTCGTCCGCCGCACGCTCCCCGCCAACGTCGCCGTGCAAGGCAACCTTGACCCCGTGTTGATGACCACGACCCCCGCCATCGTCCGCCATGAGGCCGCGCGTCTGCTCGCGTCCATGCGCGGTACTGCCGGCCACATCTTCAACCTCGGTCATGGCATCACCCCCGACGCAAAGATCGAGTGTGTCGAGGCGTTGGTCGAAACCGTTACGACGTGGAAATGATGACGACGAGAATCACGAAAAGGTAAAAATCCCATCGTCAAGCCGCGCCTCATTTTGTGATTTCTTGTGATTTTCGTGGCTAAGTCCGAATTACCTTCCATCGCCGTTGTCGGCGCCGGCCTCACCGGCCTGACGGCCGCACACCGGTTACACACGGCCGGCCGTCGTGTGCGGCTATTCGAGGCGTCGGGCCGCGTCGGGGGCGTCATTCAGACCGAGCGCGCCGAAGGCTGGCTCGTCGAGGCCGGCCCCAACTCCCTGCGCGGCGGCTTGCCTGAACTCACGCGACTCATCGCCGAGCTGGGCCTCACTGGCACGGTCGTTACCGCCGAGCCGGCGGCGAAAAATCGCTACCTTGTCCATCGCGGCCAACTCGTAGCCGCGCCTGGCTCACCTCAAGCGCTTCTCTCTAGCCCGCTGCTCTCGTTCGGCACCAAGGCCCGCCTCGCCGCCGAGTTGCTGCGCCGCCCACAGCCGCGCGCGGCCGATCTTTCGCTCGCGGCGTTTGCCCGCGAGCATTTCGGCTCGGAGCTGGTCGAACGCGCGCTCGATCCATTCGTCTCCGGCGTTTTCGCCGGCGACGCCGAAAAACTCTCCGCCCGCCACGCCTTCCCCGTGATCTGGGAGATGGAGCAGAAGCACGGCTCGCTCTTGCGCGCGCAGGCCGCCGCCGCCCGCGAACGACGCGCTGAGGGCCGCCCCCCCTCACAGATCTTTTCTTTCGCCGACGGTCTCGCCTCCCTACCCCGCGCCTTGTCCGCCGCGTTGCCAACTGGCTGTGTCGAGCTCAACGCCGCCATCACCCGCCTCACCCCGACCGGTTCCGGCAGCACGCCCGGTTGGCAACTCACATGGACGAACCCTGCCGGTGTCGCTCAGACGGATGAGTTTGCTCGCGTCATCCTCGCACTTCCCGCGCCCGCCTTGGTCAAGCTCGCCATCGGTGCGGATGCCGCCGCTCGCCCGCTCTCCACGCTGGTGGAGATGGAGCACGCCTCTGTCGCTTCTCTCTATCTCGGATTTCGACGCGACCAAGTCGCCCACCCACTCGACGGCTTCGGACTGCTCATCCCGTCCGCGGAAAAACGCGCCGTGCTCGGCGTGATTTTCTCCTCAACCCTTTTTGCCGGGCGCGCCCCCGAAGGCCATGTCGCGCTCACGGTCATGACTGGCGGCACCCGCCGTCCCGACCTCGCGGCGCTTGCGCCTGATGCGCTGCTCGCCGCGGTACAGTCCGACCTCGCCATGCTGCTCGGTGTGCGCGGCGAACCGATGTTCCTGCGGCACCACGCCTGGCAGCGCGCCATTCCGCAATACAACCTCGGACACGAACGCTTCCTTGGTGCAATCACCCGCTGCGAGACCGATCATCCCGGCCTCTTCATCGGCGGCCAAGCCCGCGACGGCATCGGCCTGCCCGATTGTGCTGCCGCCGGCCTGCGCCTCGCCGACAAAGCCCTAGCAGGCTGAGTCGCTAAAAAATGGAGGCCTGATGGCGCGGGTAGAATTTGAACCGCCTGCCGCCACAGAATCTAAGCCGCTAAAATAGGCGGACTTAGTTAACGGTTTGAACAGGCAGAACGAAGCAGGCAGACGCACCAAGGGTAAGCAAAAAACATCAATTGTGGCGCGCTTAAGGCACTCTAAATCTGGGTACCTCCCAGCGCCAATCTCCACTGATTGTCCTCTGCTCAACCGCGCCTATTTCGCCGCGAGTGCGGCCTCAACGGCCTTGGTGATTTCGGGAGACTCGGGGGTGACTGACGAGTCGAACCGCTGGAGGATCTTGCCGTCGCGGCCAATGAGAAACTTGGTGAAGTTCCAGCCGATGTCGCCAGGGAAAGGCGACCCCTTGCCAGCCAGCAGTGTGTAGAGCGGATGCCGCTTGTCGCCGTTGACTTCGATTTTGTCGAAGAGGGGAAATGTGACCTTAAAGGTGTCGGTGCAGAATTTCTTGATCTCGATGTTGGTGCCGGGTTCCTGCCCGCCAAACTGGTTGCACGGAAAGCCCAGCACGGTGAGACCCTTGTCCTTGTATTTCGTAAACGCGGCCTGGAGACCCTGGTATTGTGGCGTGTAACCGCACTCAGAGGCGACGTTGACGATGAGCAGCACGCGGCCTTTGAAGGGCGCAAGTGTGCCGACCTTACCGTCTATGTCCTTGATGGCGACCTCGTAGAGGGACTGGGCCTGTGTGGTCATGACGGAAAGGATGAGCAACACAGCAAGGCTGAAGAGATTTCGCATAACAGGCAGGGTGAGCGGGCAGGCCGAGCTGTCAAGAAGAGCACCGGCAGTTGCTCGATGGATTTGGTGGACTGGTCAGAAAACATCCTGCCCTCATCACTCCCGTCACATTTAACTGTCATATGGATGCATCGCGTGACGCCACTCGCGCTAGTTCTCATCCGAATTCCGCCTCTGTCACCGACTGAAAAACCTGATGGCCCGATATCATTTCGTCCAGCAAGCCCGCTTAAACGTGGATAGGATTGGCGATGGGCGCGACCGGATCGCTCGGCCCGATGACAGGCAGCGGCGTAGGTGGTGGCACGGTCTTCTTCACCGGCATGGGGATTGGCGGATTGGGAGGAAGCGGAAAGTCCGGCATGGGGCGCGGCGGACTGGGTGGCAGAATCACAGCTGGGGTTACTGGCAGTGGGGGCACAGGCGGGATCGGGGGTAAAGGCAGCTCCGGCGGTGGGGTTGGCTGGAGGGGCGGTAAGGGAAGTTCTGGCACGGGCACCGGCATGATTGGCGGCAACGGCAGAACGGGCGTGAGTTGATAGCTGGCCAGTGGGGTTGTCGGCGGTAGGGAACTGCCTACGATGCCATCCGCACCGCGCAACTGAACCGAGGCGAGGCCGGCGAGGCATGAAGCCAAAGCGAGGAGGAGAGATTTCATCGCAGCACGTTAGCACCCTGCTGCCACGGCTCCTATGGGGTCTTGCCCGACTATCTGATTCTGAATCCCACACTCCCTCCGACTGAAAATCCAACTGCCCTGAAAATTTCGCCCACAAGCCGCTGTCCCGACGGTGGGACGGAGGGCAAGAAAATCTCTTTTGACCAAACCGCCACCAGCGTAACCAACTTGCCCGCGATGGGCCTTCGCACTCGCATCGTGGACTTTAACGCCTAGCTCCTGAAGATTTCCTCTTCAGAGGTAAAAACTGGAGGCGCGGGTCGGAATTGAACCGACGCATAGAGGTTTTGCAGACCTCGGCCTTACCACTTGGCTACCGCGCCTTGTTGTCTCTGTCCGGCATTCAGCAGGAAGCATCAGTCGGACCGACAGGCGATTAGGCACGACGAGAAACGGGTGACAAGCAATTTCGCCGCCCGCCATGCCGCCAGCCTGGGTTTGCCATGACCGGCTGTTAGTCTCCTGCTGAGATCATGCCGGATAATTTTCCCTCAGCTCGTGAGCGTCACCTCGGCGTTTGTCCGCCGGCGCGCGGGGCGGTCGTGGGCGGGTTGGTCGGCCGCCAGCCGGCGTCGCTCTGGCTCGTGGTCGCGGATAACGCGCGCGAGGCCGAGCGGCTGGCTGAGGATGTGGCGTTGTTTCTTCCGACGACGGCGGGTGCCGCCGCGCCGGAGATTTTAGTTTTTCCTGAATCGCTGGCCGATAGTCGGGATATGCGCGAGGCCTTCGCCGCCTCCGCCGCGCGCATGGCGGTACTTTCCCGCCTGCGCGCCTTGTCTGACCGCCCCGGCCATGCCGCGCTCATTTTCACCACCCCTGCCGCGCTTCTGCAGCCCGTCCCCGCGCGCGAGGCCGCCGCGCAGGCCGAGCTTACACTGACGCGCGGACAGGTGCAGCCGTTCACCGGCCTGCTCGAAAAACTCCGCACGCTAGACTACGATTCGGAGCCGGTTTGCGAGTCGCCCGGCCACTACGCGGTGCGTGGTGGCATCATTGACGTTTACCCTGTCACCGCCACGCAGCCGTGTCGGCTGGATTTTTTCGGCGATACGCTGGAGGAAATCCGCTGGTTTGACCCCGTGACCCAACGCTCCGGTGCGACCGTCGAGACCATCACGCTCGCCGCGTCCCCGCGTCTGCAACTCGCTGCTTCGGCCACCGGGCTGGCCGATTATTTGCCCGCGGGCGCGCGGCTGCTGCTCATCGAGCCGACCGCGTTGGAAGAGGAATTCGGTTCACTCTCGCCCAACGGCGCGAACGGGTTGGAGTCGGTCCTACAACGCTGTGCCGCCGTCGTCGGGGTCAGCGATCTCGACGAGGCCAGTGCACTGTTCGCCGAGGTCGAGGGTGTCGCCGAAACGACGTGGGACACCGAAAGCCTCGCGCACCACCGCCGCTACCCGGCCGACGCGCTCATCGCCCAGGAACGCCTGCAATTCGAAGAGGACGCCCGCCACGAGTTTCTGCGTCAATTGGCCACATGGAAAAATTCCGGCCATGCCGTCACCATCGTGACCGCACGGGTCGGCGAGGAGCAGCGCGTGCAGGAAATCATCGCGGCCGATCCCGCCCTGAAAAATCTGCAGCCCCACTATTTGCGCGGGGGACTGAACGAGGGATTCCGCGTCACCTTTCGCGACGGGGCGCGGCTGGGTGAAATAGTGCCCCAGGTCGGGGTGGAGACGGGGCGCACTCGCCCGGTCAAGTCGCCCAAGCGGGGCGAGAGCGCCCCACTCCATTTCAATCCAAATTCCGCCGGCCTGGTCGTCGTCACCGAAACCGAAATATTCGGCCGCGCGCGCCCGCGCCGTGCGGCGGCCGCGTCGCAGGTCGCCGCCCCGCCGCGCGCGCAGGTGGACCAGTTGCTCGATTTTTCCGAGCTGGTTGAGGGCGACTTTGTCGTCCACCTCCAGCATGGCGTCGCACTCTTTCGCGGGCTGCAAAAACTAGAGGCCACCGACGGCACCCGCGAGGTTATCTCACTGGAGTTCGACGACAACGTGACCTTGCACGTCCCGCTCACGGAATCACACCTCGTGTCGCGTTATGTCGGCCTCGGTCGGACCCGGCCGCAGCTCGGCCGCGTGGGCTCGGGCCGCTGGGAAAAAACGCGCGCCGCCGCCGAGCGCGCCACGCTCGACCTCGCAGCCGACCTACTGCGTGTGCAGGCCGCTCGCGAGGCGCAACCGGGCGAGGCAATGCCGCCCGACACAGACTGGCAGCGTGAGTTTGAGGCAGCGTTTCCGTTCACCGAAACGCCCGACCAGCTCCGTGCGATTAACGCCACCAAAGCCGACCTCGAGCGTGCGCGCCCCATGGACCGGCTCATCTGTGGTGACGTGGGTTTCGGCAAAACCGAGGTCGCCATCCGCGCCGCGTTCAAGGCCGTGCAGTCCGGCAAACAGGTCGCGCTGCTCGTGCCGACGACCGTGCTGGCGCAGCAACACCTCAACACCTTCCGCGAGCGTATGGCTGGCTACCCAGTGGTAGTCGAGCTGCTGAGCCGTTTCCGCACCCCGCGCGAGCAGAAAAAAATTCTCGCCGCCGCCAGCGCGGGGCAGGTGGACATCCTCATCGGCACCCACCGACTGCTCCAGCCCGACGTGGTTTTCCGCACACTCGGGCTGGTGGTGATTGACGAGGAGCAGCGCTTCGGCGTGCGACACAAGGAGCGGCTCAAGGCCATGCGCGCCAGCGTGGACGTGCTCTCGATGAGTGCCACGCCCATCCCGCGCACGCTCTACCTCGCGATGACCGGAGCACGCGACCTGAGCGTGATCGAGACCGCACCGACCAACCGCCACCCCATCCAAACCGTCGTTAAAACCTACGATGAGGCGACGGTAGTTGACGCGATCCGCCACGAACTGCGGCGCGGCGGACAGGTTTTCTATCTGCACAATCGTGTCAGCACGATCGAGCAGGTCGCCGCTCGGCTGCGTGAGCTGTTACCCAGTGTGAGCGTGGGGGTCGGCCACGGACAAATGGATGCGGGTGACCTAGAGCGCGTGATGACGGACTTTGTCGCGGGAAAATATTCCGTGCTCGTCTGCACCACCATCATCGAGAGCGGCCTCGATATTCCGAACTGCAACACGATCATCATCGAGGGCGCAGACCGCTTCGGCCTCTCGCAGCTCTACCAGTTGCGCGGACGCGTTGGGCGGTTCAAACACCAGGCCCACGCCTACCTGCTGCTGCACCGCTCGACGCGGCTGCTTGACGTTGCCCGCCAGCGTCTCACCGCCCTGCGCACGCACAACCAGCTGGGCGCGGGTTTCCGCATCGCAATGCGCGACCTTGAACTGCGCGGCGCGGGCAACCTGCTCGGCGCGGAGCAAAGCGGTCACATTGTCGGCGTGGGCTTTGAGCTGTATTGCCAACTGCTGCGTCAATCGGTCGCACGACTGAAGGGCGACCAAACGGCCGCCGCCATCCGCGCGAGCGTGAAGCTCGATTTTGTTTTGCTCGGTGAAATGGCCGTGGATCCGGCCGCCGCCGCCCACGGTCGCCACCATGATAGCTACACCGCCCTGCGCGATGCCGAGCACGCCGCGGCCGGAGCCGCCAGCGTGCGCCGGATCGCCGCGCGCCTACCGGCCGCCTACATCGGCGAAGCGCGGCTGCGGATAGATTTCTACCGGCGACTCGCGCTCGCCGCCACCTTGCCCGTGCTGGCCGAGATTGAGGCCGACCTACGCGATCGTTTCGGCAAGTTTGGTGACGAGGTGCGCGCGCTCCTGCTTACCACGGAAATTCGCGTGCGGGCTGAGGCAAAGCGCATCGCGGCCGTCGAGACCGAGGGTAGCCGCCTGAAATGCCGCCGCGCAGGCAGCGGACGCGACGACTGGGTCCAACCCGGCGCGCGGTTTCCGAGGTTGACCGCCACGAAGCCGCTCCTACGGTTAAAAGAGATCATCACGTTTCTGAACCACTTGCCTGCTCCTTCCGCCTAATGCCCTGCTTCTACCGCGCCTCTGTCCTGTTGCTCGCCGCCGCCTTCAGCACCTGCGCATTCGCCGCTGGCGCCGTGCCCACCCTGCTTGCCAGCCCAGCCGCTTCAGCCGGGACTGAGTTGCCGGGCGCGACTATCATCGCCAAAGTCGAGGAGCGCATCATCACTCTGGCCGACGTACTCCGCGAGATGGATGACCGCGTGGATGGCGTCCGTAAGATGGCGGCCAATGAGAAGGAATTTTACCAGCTCATGGAGGAGCTGCAAAACGTCACGATCAACGAGTTGATCAACAAGGCGCTCGTCGTGCACGAGTTTCTGAAAGACGGCAAACGCCGTATCCCCGCCAGCTACGTTGACGAAATCATCGCGCACACCGTCCAAAGCCGGTTCAATGGCGACCGCTCCAAGTTTCTTGCCTGGCTGCTCTCGAAGGGCTGGACCCCGCGTGAGCACCGCAAAAACGTAGAGGAAGACCTCATATATGACATCATGCGCCGGCAACAAGGCAGCGGCGAAACCGTCATCAGCCCGGCCAAAGTCGAAGCATTTTACAACGAGAACAAAGAGAAGTTTCGCCAGGAGGACGCCGCCCACCTGCGACTCATCACCTTCTCCCGCGCCGTCGGCATGGATGACGCCAAGCTACTCGCCCGCGTGCAAACGGTGCTCGCCCGTCTCAAAGCTGGAGAAAAATTCGACGCCTTGGCCCGCGAGCTGACAGATGTTGAGGCGCATCGCTCCAAGGGCGGCGATCTTGGCTGGAACCGGAAGTCAGACCTCAAGCCGGAGTTCGCTGCACTCGCCTTCACCTTGGGAAAAGGCGAGATCGGTGGCCCGATTGTCACGCCCGAGGCCGCTTACTTAATCCTCGTTGAAGATCGCAAAGCCGCTGGCATCCAGCCGCTCTCCGACGTCAGCGGTGAGATCCAAAAAATACTCACCGACAATCTCGGTCGCGAGAACGAAGCCCGCTGGATAGCGCGGTTGCGCGCCAACGCCTACATCCGAGTCTATCTGCCGTCCAGTCCGGCCGACGCCGCCCCCCGGCCGACACCCTGAAGTCGTCTAGGCGTCAGTCGGGAAAACAGGGCCGGCCGCCGCCCATCGGTCGCTAGCCGGACCACATCGCCCGTCGGCAGTAAAAGCGGTACGCTCCGCGCCACTCCTCCGCTGAATCGCATGGCGCGAGCCAAAATAAGACTAACTCTTCTGTGACGTTACGACTCCGATAGTGTACAACAACGACAGTCGAGCGGCATTGTTGCGAAGGTCGCTCAAATTTTATTTCTTCACCGCCGCCTCGCGGTATTGCAGGTAGCCGTTGCGGACGGCGAGGTAGGGATCCACGGCGGACTTTAGGAAGTCGTCGTAGGTTTTGAGGAAATCGGGGCTGCTTTGCACCACATCAAGCGTCTGGATGCCGGTGCGCCACCACCAATGATAGCCGTCGAGATGGTCAAATGCGGCCCAGTTGGTGGGGATGAGCCACACGTCGCCCGCGTAGCCAACGGTGTCGCGAACATCGTTGGGGCCGATGACCGGGAGCACGAGGAACGGGCCGGGGCCGATGCCCCACGCGGCGAATGCGGTGCCGAGGCCGGCGGGCGGTACATCTTTGAGCGCAGGGACGGAATCGGACACACGAGCGAGACCCGCGAAGCCGACGGTGGTGTTGACGATAAACTTGCCCGTTTCCTGCGCGGCGCGTTTGGGCCGTCCAGCGAGCACGTCGCCGACGAGGCGAATGGGGAAACGGAGGTTGTCGAAAAAATTTGTGAGACCGTGACGCAGGGGCGGCGGCGTAGCGCGCTCATAGCCGTGTGCGACCGGGCGCAGCACGAATGAGTAGAAGCCATCGTTGAACTTGAAGATGGCGCGGTTGAGTCCTTCGAGGGGGTCGGAGACAGGCTTAACGGCGAACTCGTCCGGTTCATCGGTCGGCGTGGCGGCGAGCAGGGGCGAAGGCGTGGCGGCGAGCACGAGCCAGAGAGCAGAAAACGCGACGAGGGCGTGGCGGCTCCAGCGGGCAGGATGGTGGAGAAACGTCTTCATTTGTTGGCGGCGGCGTAGTCGGCGATGTTTTTCTCGATGGCGGCGATGATGGCGGCAGCACCGCCTTTTTGGAAAAGTGGGTCGAACTGCGCACGGTAGTTGGCGACCATACTCACACCCTCAACGTTCACGTCGTAGATCCGCCAGCCTTCGGGCTGTTGACGGACGCGATAGGAGACGGAGTAATTTTTGCCAGCGTAGGCAATTGCGGTCGGTAGCTCTCGGCGGGCGGCATCAATTTCGACGGGTTTGGCGTAGGTGATGCCGGGGCGCGCGCCAGGCTCGAATTTGTCGGAGTAAGTGCGAATTACGAGCGTGGTGAACAAAGTGATAATGCGCTGCTGATCGTTGGCCTTGATCTGGTTCCAGCCGGGACCGACGGCGCTGCGGGTGAGCAGGTCGAAGCTAAAATATTTTTCGAGCACGGGACGCACGCGCTCGGCGAGCGGTGCGGGAGCAACGGAGTCGGCGGCGATTTTTTCCGGGTAGGCGATGGCGAGGACCTCGTCCACGGCGGCGCGGAGCATGGTCGTCGGATCGGCCGACTTCGCCGCAGCGGCGGCGGGCGAAGGAGCGGTGGCACTCGCGGACGGTGAGGCGGTCGCAGCGGCGAAACTCGTGCCAGCGAGGGCGGTGAAGAGGAAAAGCAGGGAAGGCGTTTTCATTTTTTGTCGGGTGCCGGAGCTTGCACCGAGCCGAAAGCGAAGCGGCTGATAAGGGAAGCGATATCCACGTCGGATTCGGTATCGGTGATTTTGCCGTCGGGCTTGATCATGTCGGGGTCCCCGCCGGGCGCAATCGCAATGTATTTATCGCCGATGAGTCCGGCAGTTTTCACGGACGCAATGGAGTCAAGGGGGAGCTGGATGTTTTTCTCCAGCTGGAGGCTCACGATCGCGCGAAAATTTTTCGGATTGAGTGTGACCTTGTCCACGCGGCCGATAGGGACGCCGGCGATCAGCACGTTGCTCCCGGGATTGAGACTGCCGACGTTGGCGAACTCGGCCGACACGTGGTAGCTGTCGGCCCCGACGAGTGCGCCTGCGCCCGTCGAAAGCGCGAGCCAGGTGATGGCGGCGAGGCCGACCGCGACGAAGACGCCGACGATCAGTTCGAGTTTGGTTTGTTGCTTCATCATAGAAAATCAGTCCGCCGAGAGCGGGGCCTCGCCACGGCGTACGGCGGCGATGGTATCACGCAGCGTGGCGGCGCTATCGCGAAACGCGTGCACGGTCGGGTCGTCCGACCGCGCGAATTCGGCCGGAGAACCTTGGAAACGCATCCGGCCACTGTCGAGCAGCGCGATGCGGTCGCTCACGGCCAGCGCCTCGGGCACGTCGTGGGTGACGAGCACAGCGGTGAAATTGAGCTGGCGCTGGTATTTCGCGATCATCTCGAAAACGGTGTTGCGTCGCAGCGGGTCGAGGCCGGCGGTGGGTTCGTCGAAGAGCACGAGCTCGGGGCGCGTGACGATGGCGCGGGCGAGCGCGAGGCGTTTCTGCATGCCGCCGGAAAGCTCGCCGGGATGCGCGTCGCGGAACCGATCGAGTTCGAGCTGGCGGAGCGCCTCGAGGCTGCGCGCACGAATCTCGAAATTGGGTACCTGAGTGGTGGACTCGAGTGGAAGGGCGACGTTTTCGAGCGCGGTGAGCGAGTCGAAAAGGGCGTTGCTCTGAAACAGATAGCTGCACCGGCGGCGGAACTCGGCGCGGGCGACAGCGTTGGCAGCGTTGAGCGCGTGGCCATCAAAACGGATTTCGCCCGCGTCGGGCGTGACGATGCCGGCGAGGCATTTGAGGAAGACAGATTTACCGGTGCCGCTTTTGCCGAGCACGGTAACGACGCTGCCGCGCGGCACGAGCAGATCCACGCCAACGAGCACCGCGAGCTCGCCGAAGTGCTTGGCGACGCCACGTACATCAAGGAGGAATTCGCCACTGACGGTGGTCGGGGCCGCGCTGGCACTGGCCGCCGTACCGCCCGGCGTGGGAGAATTTGTCGCGCGCGATTGCATGGTTTAGTTTCCGACCAGCAATGAAGTGATCACGTAATCGGCCGCGAGTACCGCAATACTCGACACGACAACGGCGCGGGTGGTCGAGGCGCTCACCGCGCGCGCACCGGTGGTGCGGCTGCGGCGGTGGGTGTTGTAGCCGTTGTGTGCGCAGATGGCGGTGGTGAGCAGACCGAAAACCACGGCCTTGATAAAACATTCGCGCACATCGGGGCCGCGGACCGACGCATGGACCGATGCCCAATACACCCCTCCCGACAACGGCAGCAGCAGCGAACCGGAGAGAAATCCACCCCAGATGCCGATCAGCGAAAAAAACACCGTCTGGATCGGAAATGACACCGCCGCGGCGATGAGGCGCGGCGCGATCAGATACGCGTGCGGGCTAGCCCCCATCGTCTCCAGCGCGGCGATCTGCTCGCTGTTGCGCTGGATGCCCAACTCGGCCGCAAGCGCCGAGCCGGCCTGGCCCACGAGCATGAGTGCCGCGAGTACCGGACCGAGCTCACGGATCAGCGTCAACGACACCAGCTCTCCGAGCACGCTGGTCGAGCCATAGCGGTTGAGCACGTAGTAGCCCTGCAAACCGAGCACGAGACCGGTGAATAAGCCAACGATGACTATGACCGGCAGACAGCGCACCCCCTGCTCGTAAAGTGCACGCATGATGCGCCGACCGAGCTTGCGCGAGCCGACGGCGGACGCGAACGACTGCCCAAAGAACAGGGCAAAGTCGCCGAGTTCGCCGACAACGGCGAGAGAGGTGCGGCCAAGAGTTTCGAGCATGTATTTCACGCTACCGTGACAAGTCGCGGCGACGGCGCAAGTGCGCGGATGACTTCCGCAACTTTGCCAGAAATTATGTTTGGTTTTCTTGCACCGTCCTGCCAAGCGTCTTGTCCCTCCATTTATCCCATGCCCAAATCCCGTTCCGACATCGGACTCATCGGCCTCGCCGTCATGGGTCAAAACCTCGCCCTCAACATTGCTGACCACGGTTTCCAAATCTCGGTCTACAACCGCACGACGGACAAGACCGACAAGTTCGTCGCCGAAAATCCCAACACGCCCGGCGGCATCGTTGGCACCAAGACTCCCGAGGAATTTGTCCGCTCCCTCGCCAAGCCCCGCAAGATCATCATCCTCGTGCAGGCCGGCAAGGGCACGGATGCAGTGATTGACAGCCTCACGCCGCTGCTGGAGGCCGGCGACATCGTGATTGACGGCGGCAACGCGCTCTGGACCGACACCATCCGCCGCGAAAAAGCTTTGAAAGAAAAAGGACTGCGCTTCGTCGGCAGCGGTACCTCGGGTGGAGAAGAGGGCGCCCGTTTCGGCCCGTCACTCATGCCCGGCTGCGATTTCGCCGCGTGGCAGGAGATCAAACCCATTTGGGAGGCCATCGCCGCGAAGGTAGACGCCAAGACTGGCAAACCCATCACCGGCGCGAAGCCCGGCAAGCCCGTGAGCGGTGGCGTGCCTTGCACGACCTACATCGGCGAGAACGGCGCGGGCCACTACGTCAAGATGGTCCATAACGGGATCGAGTATGGTGACATGCAGATGATCTGCGAGGCCTACGCTCTCATGCAGGGGCTCCTTGGCCTTAAGCCTGCCGAGATGGGCGCGATTTTCTCCGAGTGGAATGCTGGCAAACTCGACAGCTTCCTCATCGAAATCACCGCTGACATCCTGAAACAAAAAGACCCGGTGACGAAAAAGCCCTTTGTGGATATCGTGCTCGATACCGCCGGACAGAAGGGCACCGGCAAATGGACCTCGGTGAACGCGCTCGACATGGGCGTCGCCGCGCCGACGGTCGCCGAGTCGGTCTTCGCCCGCTGCATCTCCGCGATTAAGGACGAGCGCGTGGCCGCCTCGAAAATCCTCAAAGGCCCGTCGAAAAAATACCGCGGCTCGAAAAAGGCGCTCATCGCCGCTATCCACGACGCGCTCTACTGCTCGAAAATCTGTTCCTACGCGCAAGGCTTCCAGCTCATGCGGGCCGCGCAGCAGGAATATAATTGGAAGCTCAACTTCGGTGGCATCGCCCAGATTTTCCGCGGCGGCTGCATCATCCGCGCCGCGTTCCTCCAGAAAATCACCGAAGCCTACGCCCGGAAACCCGCGCTCGCGAACCTGCTCCTTGACCCGTATTTCAACAAAACGGTACAGAAAGCGCAGGCCAACTGGCGCAAGGTCGTCGCCCTCGCAGCCGAGTGCGGCGTGCCCGCGCCGACGTTCTCGAGCGCCCTCTCCTACTATGACAGCTACCGCTCGGCTCGCCTCCCCGCCAACCTGCTGCAAGGCCAGCGCGACTACTTCGGCGCCCACACCTACGAGCGCACGGACAAACCGCGTGGGAAATTCTTCCACATTGACTGGCCCGAGACCGGCCGCCCGCAGCTCGAGATCGCGAAGTGAGGGCTAGTTAGCTGCCGCACCATTCGCCGAGAATTAAATTCTCGACGGATTTAGTTTTCATCAACCGCGCCGCCCTGAAAAGGGCGGCGCGGTTCTGTTTTCGGGCGCAGCGGTTCGCGCGTTTCGAATCCTGGCCGCCTGCTCGACGGCGAAATCCTTGGTCATTTGCTGCATGTTGGGCATGGCTGCCAAGACGTCCGGCACCGTTGCTTCGAATTCCTTCGCTTATAGCTTGGGCAGTTTGACCAACATCACATCCGGCGGTTTGGCCTGAAATGCCATCGAGCTAGAACCCGCGCACGCGTGCGTTAAGAATGCCTTGGCCCATCCGTTCCAAGACCAGAGATGTTTGATTTTCTCGCACGGGTCCGACTATTGGCACGGCATAAATTTGCGAGGGCACACTGCTGCTATCGCGCCAAGTGTAACTCGCAATTATGGGCTTTGCGCCCGACGGGAAAGCTGAATGATGCCCAACTATTCAAGGCATGAACAACGCCGCCTTATGCTCCCCGCGCTACGCCGCGCTACGTGTGCTGACCGTTCTCGCGCTGGCCACCAGCCCGGCCTTCGCCCTCAGCACTGTGCAGTTAAAAAATGGCTCCAGCCTGCGCGGCGATGTGCTCGCCGAGAAGGCCGACCGCATCGTCGTGGATCTTGGTTTCACCGTCGTCACCGTGCCGCGCGACGAAATTGAGAAAGTCACCGCCGAAGCCGCCGCGCCCGCCACTGCCGGGGCCGAGGAGTCCGCCGACCTTTACCACGTCGCCGTCAATCCGCCCGCGCTCTCGATGAAGGAGAACGTGGATCGCGTCGCCGAGGCGGTCGTCCAAGTCCGCACCCCCACGGGCCTTGGCTCGGGCTTTTTTATCCACCCGTCGGGCTACATCGTCACCAATGAGCACGTAGTCGCGGGCGAAAACAACCTCACCGTCACCCAGTTTCGCAAAGGCAAGACCGAGTTGGAGAAGGTGCAGTTCAACAAGGTTCGCATCGTCGCGTTTGATGCGCGACTCGACCTAGCGCTGCTGAAGATCGAGGATGCCGGCGAGACCATATTCCCCACCGTCCCAGTCGGCGCGGGCGGCTCGCTCACCGACGGCCAGACGGTTTTCGCTATCGGCAGCCCGCTCGGCCTCGACCGCACGGTGTCGCAGGGTATCATCAGCTCACGCAATCGCCCGCTCGGCGGCCAGCTGTTCATCCAAACGACGACCCAAATCAACCCCGGCAACTCCGGTGGCCCGCTCTTCAACCTGCGCGGCGAGGTCGTTGGCGTGAACAACATGAAGGCCATGCAAGTCGGCGTTGAGGGCCTGAACTTCGCCATCCCGACTGAGGCGCTGAAAAGCTTCCTCCGCAACCGCGACGCCTTCGCCTTCGATCCGCGTAATCCCAACGCCGGCTTCCGCTACCTGTCGCCGCTCGCCCTCCCCGCTGCGCGCGGGCATGCGCCAGAGACAGGAGCAGTTAATCTGGAACCGGGAGATGTCCCCTCCCCGGCGCGTCCGTAAGTGACGCCAGCTCTCGCGCGCAATTTGTCCGCCTTTGCTATTCATCTCCTATGAAATTCCGATCCCTACGCCCGATTTTTCCCCGCTACCTCGCTCAAGTCTCCACCTTCCTCGCGGCCATCACGCTGCTCGCCGCTCCGCTCGCCTTCGCCGCCGCTCCGGCCAACCCGCCGCTCACGGACATCGTGGACGACCAGACCGCGCTCGCCCTTTTCGTGAGCGATGCGCCGGCGCTTGTCAGAGGCTGGGACGCCAGCCCCTTCGCGCGCACCTGGAACGATCAGCAGGTCGCCAAGTTTTTTGGCCCGCTGCGTGCCACCATGAACATTGAAACGTGGGACGACCAGGCCAAAGCCGCCACAGGCAAGACCGTGCGCGAACTGCTCGCGTTGGCCAAGGGCGGCGCGATCATCGCCTTGCCTGTTTCGCTTCTGAGCGACGCGTTCGCCGGTAAAACGATCACCGCACCGCCGTTACTACTGGCCATCGAGTTTGGCTCCAACGCTGCGACCGTCGAAAAGCTGGCCGCTGATGCCGCTACCAAGAATGCTGGCCTGCGCGTCGAGACGACCAATTACGCCGGCGTGCTCGTCCATACCCAGACTCAGTCCGCGCCCAAAGACGGGGAAAAATCCAACACAAGCGTCCCTGATGTCACCGCCATGTGCCAGGGTATCTGGCTTAATAGCCCGAGTTACCAACGCGTGTGCGCCGCAATTGATGCTATCAAACGGGGCGGTCTGTCCAACGCCCTCGGACGCAGCGAAAATTTCCTCCGGGCCCAAAAGCGCGCCGGTCCCGCGCAGCTGACGGCCTACGCGGATTTTCAGGCGATCTATCCGGCGCTGCAGGCAGCGGTGGAAAAGGTTCCCACCACTAACCTCCCCTTCGAGCCAACGACCGCGCTCAAAGCTCTCGGCTTCGACGCGCTGCGCGGACTTTGTTACACGATCAACTTTGGCGTGAAGGAGACCAGGGTGACCTTTGGCCTTGGCTACACCGAGGAGCGTGGCCTACTGCAACTGCTCGCCGCCTATGGCCCCGGCGCGGCCGAGCGGCCAGAGTGGCTGCCCGCTAAATTTTTTAGTGCTGCCTCCGACAAATTTGATCTGCGCGCGGCATATGTCGCACTTGAGAGTGTCCTCGCGGCGGCCAGTCCCGAACTTTCCGCGCAGGCACAGAGCGGAATCGCGGACCTCAACAAAGAACTAGGCGTTGATCTCAAGCGCGACTTTATCGGCAGCCTTGGCGCGGATCTCGTTATGGGCCAGTACGTGCCTGACGGCGCGTCGCTCGACAAGGCCGATCAGCTCATCGCGCTCTCTCTGGAAAACCCCGAATCCTTCGCCAAGGTCGTTGAAGCCCTCAAACGTCTGGCTGCCGGCAACGATCCCGGTGGAGCCGATCAACTCTTCGTCAAGCGCACCTACCTCGGCCAGACGCTCTACACTTTCGCACCGCCCGGGGCCCCAGCAGGCTACCGCGGCTTCAGCTATGCCATCGCCAACCGCACGTTTCTACTCGGCATTGGCTCGCCTGCCCCTGTCGAAGCGGTGCTGCAAAACATGGCGGAAAAACGCGCGTCGTTTTGGAACAAGTCGGAGGTCAAGGCCGCCCTCGCTGACGTACCCGCATCCTCCCCTGACGTGTGGGCAACCGATGCCCGCGCGTTGGTCGGTGGGATGATCGACACCTTGGCAGGCGTCCTGGCACAGTCTCCCGTCTCGATTGTGGATGCATCCGCCAAGCCCGACCCCGCGCAGCTCGCGCGGTACTGGGGCATGATGTCTGGCTATCTCGTGAAAGAACCCACCAGCTTTTTTGGGGTGGCTCGCATTGCCAACCCGTCGCCATGAACTGTGTGTTTCACTCCCTCGCGCGGTCCGGTGTCGTGCTCGCGGCACTGCTCGGCGCCTTCTGCAGCCTTCGCGCCGCGGCACCCGCCGTGGCGCTCGGCGGCCCAGAGATCACCAAGCTCGACTGGAATATCCGTGCCCTCACCCCCGTTGATCTTGACGGCGACGGCCGTACCGACCTCGCGCTCATTAACAACGACTACGCCACCATCGAGTTGCTCTACCAAATCAAGCCCGGCGCGCCGCCCGATCCCGCCAAGCCCGCCCGCGCTAACCGCTGGGAACCCGTAATCGACGACGCGCGTTTCCGCCGCGTCAGCGTGACAACCGGCCTCACGATGTACGACCTTATCGTCAGTGATCTGAACGGCGATGGCCGCCCCGATCTGGTTTACACCGGTGACGCGACGGCGCTCACCGTCCGTTATCAGCAGGCCGACGGCCTATGGCGGGAGAAAAAAATCACCGAGGCGCCTATGCCGGTGCAAGCGCTCGGTAGCCTCCGCAGCGGTGATCTCGACGGTGATGGGCGCCCTGATCTCGCCATGATGGGCAAGCAGGAGATCGCGATTTTCCATCAACAGGCTGACGGTACGTTGGCTGCACCTGAGCGTTACGCACTGGCCGACGAAAATTGCTACGGCCTCGAGTTTACTGACGTAAACGGCGACGGCCGCCCCGACCTCGTCTATCTCGCCAACGGCAGCCGCGACATTCTCCGCGTGCGCCTACAAACCGCCACCGGCCAGTTCGGCCCCGAGCTGGCCTACGCGCTCAAGCCAGCGCGTAGCACCCTCCAAATATTGCCGCCGACGACCGCCGGTGGACCGCCAGTGTTTACCTATGCCCAGGACCGCACGGGACAGTTGGAATTTTTCAGCTTGGAGACGACGGACGGTAAAGCCACCGGCCTTGCACCGCGCCCACGTGTCTTCACGCCGTCAGCCGCCGCCGCCAAGACCGCAGCCGCCGCCTACGCGTTCGGCGACTTCGACGGCGATGGCCGCGAGGATGTCGCCATGAGCGACCCCGACGGCTCGCAGATGTTCATCTATTTTCGCCAAGCCGACGGCGGCTTCACCACGCCAAAAAAATTTCCTACGCTCTCCGACGTGCGCGGCCTCGCCGCCGCCGACTGGGACGGCGACGGCCGGCCCGATATCTTTGTCGTCAGCCCGAAGGAGGAGGTGCTCGGCATCGCCACGGTCGGCAAAGATGGCCGGCTCAGCTACCCGCAGCCGCTCGCCGTGAAGGGCCGCCCGCTGGCCATCGCCGCCGGTGCGCTCGCAGGAGGGAAAGAAATTTCCGTAATCGTACTCCTCGAGGATAAAGGCGCACGCTCCATCGCGATTTTGCAACGCCAGCGCGACGGCTCTACGAAGACCGTGCGCACGATCCCTCTTGATGGTCTCAAGACCGACCCACATGCCGTACGCCTCGTGGATGCGAACCAGGACGGGCGCCTCGATCTCGCGGTGTTCACTCCCCTCGACGCCATGCGTCTGTTTGTGCAGGCGGCGGACGGAGGCTTCGCCGATGCGTCGGCCAACGCCGCGTTTCACAAGAGCTATGTAGACAACTTGGAGGCGAGTGCAGTCGGCACGGGCGATCTCGACGGCGATGGCAAGCCCGAGCTACTTGTGAGTACAGGCGCGTTCATCCGCGCGCTTCGGCTCAACGCGACCGGAGCGCTCACGGTGGTCGAGCAGGCCAACGCCCGCGACAGCACGGCGGACATCGCCGCCGCTTTCGTGCTTCCGCCAGCCGCGAAGGGGGTGCGTCCCGAGGTACTGCTTTACGATCGCAAGGGCGAACAGTTCCAGCGCTTACGTGTCGGTAAGGACGGCGTCTACGAGGTCGGCGAGGTCACACCCGCCGGTCGCATTGAAGCCGTCGGTGCGGAAGTGCGCCCGACCGGCCCGGGCGGCGCGGCGGAACTGTTTCTCCTTGGCAAAAACCGTTTCTGGTGGCTACCCCTCGGTCAAGGCGTCCTCGCCGTCCGCTCGATCGATAACCTCACAACCGACTTGCCAGAGGTGAGCTATTTCGACGTGACAGCGGGCGACCTCACTGGCGATGGCATGCCCGAGTTGGTGGCCGTTGATCCCGAGGAAAACATGGTAGAAGTCCTCGCGCGCGACCCAGCAACAAAGGCATGGGCAAGCCGGCTGCATTTCAAGGTCTTCGAGGCCGACCAGCATTACCAAGGCAAGAAAGGCTCGCCGCTCCAACCGCGTGAGACGGTCATCGCCGACGTGACCGGCGACGGCAAGAACGACCTTATCCTCCTGGTCCACGATCGCGTACTCGTCTACCCGCAGCAGTGAGTGGCCCGGAACGATGCACGTTTCCGCCCCTAAACCGTATCGACCAGTTGGCGCAGATAATTCGCGTAAGCCGACTGGCCGTGACGCGCGATATGGCTCTCGAGCTGTGCGCGGCTGATCCAGCCCCTACGAAACGCAATTTCCTCTAGGCAGGCAATCTTCAGGCCCTGGCGGTTTTCGATCACGCTGACGAACTGACCGGCCTCCAACAGCGAATCGGGTGTACCGGTGTCGAGCCACGCAGTGCCACGGCCGAGCAGTTCAAGCTGGAGCCGACCGGCGGCAAGGTAGAGGCGGTTGAGGTCGGTGATCTCGAGTTCGCCACGCGCCCCAGGCCGAAGGCCGCGGGCCAGATTCACCGCCTCACCATCGTAAAAATACAGGCCGGGTACCGCGTAACTCGACCTCGGCCGCACCGGTTTTTCCTCTAACGAAAGGATGCGGCGGTCCGGTGCGAACTCGACCACGCCGTAATGTTCAGGGTGCGCAACGTGATAGCCGAAGATGGTCGCGCCCGGACGCGAGTCCGCCGTCTCCAGGGATTTAACGAGCTCCTGCCCATAGAAAAGATTGTCACCAAGGATGAGTGCCACCGGCTCATTTTTCAGAAAGCCAGTGTCGCCTGCGATGTGCAGCGCCTGCGCGGGCCCGGCGGGACTGAGTTGCGCGGCGTAAGAATATTTCAGCCCGAGACCGGACCCGTCACCGAGAAGTTGTCTGAACTGCGGCATGTCGGCGGGCGTCGTGATGACGAGGATTTCCCGGATGCCCGCGAGCATCAGCACCGACAACGGATAATAGACCATTGGCTTGTCGTAGAGCGGCAGAAGCTGCTTGCTCACGGCCAACGTGAGCGGAAAGAGGCGCGAACCGGATCCGCCAGCGAGGATGATACCCTTGCGATTCATGGGAAACGGTTGGGATCTAAGACGGGCGGCGGCGAGACGGCGAGCGAATTGGTCAGGCCGCCTCTTCTTCATAACGCACCCGTGAGACCGAATACTCACATTCCCGCTCGGGCACTCTTGGGATCACTGCCTCCCCTCGTTGCACTCTGATCTCGGCCCTTCTACCCCTTGATTACCCGGCCTTAAGACGGCGTTAACGGTGTGAATGTCTCAGCGACACACCAAAGCCCCTGACGGCACATTGCCGAAGTGGAATATAACATGGTGCACCTGCAGGGAGTCGAACCCCGAACCTCCAGATTCGTAGTCTGGCGCTCTATCCAGTTGAGCTACAGGTGCGAAAAGCGAGGGGCAGCAAGCAAGGCCACCCCGCTTGGTGCAAGCGCAATTTTGAGTGTGGGTCCAAGTTCACATCCAAAGCAAAATAATTGCTGGACAGCATGGAACCCGACTGCTTTTTTCATGACCAACAGCGCAGCCGCGCATTTTACCTTTCCCGCAACCTAAACCTACATGAACAAGTCCATCATCAAATCCCTCCTCCTCGCTGGTGTCGCCCTTCTCGGCATCGCCTCCGCCCAAGCCCAGACGACACCCAAGATTGTGTCGGTGGACATCGGCAAAGTCGCCGATAGCTACTGGAAAATGAAAGACTACCGAGATGCTCTCCAGACTTTCTCAAAGACCTTGCAGTCCGACGTCAACAAGCAGAACGACAGCGTCAATGATCTTGGTAAAGCGTTGACCGAGCTGAACGAAAAGATCGGCAAGGCCTCTGAAAAGGACAAGGCGGGCTTTCAGAAGGAGTATAATGAAAAGGTTATCGAGTATCAGGCTAAGCAGGAAGGCCTGCGCTCGTTGTACACCAACGGCCAGCAAAAGGTTCGGGATGCCGACACCAACCTCACCAATCAGGCGCGTCAGGATATCCTCCAGGCGGCCGATGCTATCGCCAAGAAGGTCAAAGCCTCCGTGCTTATCACCGACCGGGGTACCGTCCAATACTATGACTCGTTTGCCCCCGTTGACATCACGGCCGATGTTCTCGCCGAGTTGAACAAGGATCACCCGGCGGAAAAGACCGCCGCCGCGCCGGCGACGAAGTAAGTACGAAGCCAGTCTTTACTCGCTTTTTTCAAATCAGCCCGTTCCGTTTTTTAGGAACGGGCTTTTTGTTTGAGTAACTGCCGAGCCGCCTGATTTGTCGTAGGAGCCGCGCAGTACGGCCGAAAACGGTCTCACGCCCGTTTTTCGATCGCTAGGTAGTCGCGCTTGGTCTTGCCAACGTAGATCTGGCGGGGGCGATAGATTTTGTTCTTCGGGTTGGCGGCCACTTCGCGCCAGTGCGCGATCCAGCCGGGCATCCGGCCGATGGCGAACATCACTGTGAACATGTTTTGCGGGATACCGAGCGCGCGCATGATGAGACCGCTGTAAAAGTCCACGTTGGGGTAGAGCTTCCGGGCGAGGAAATACTCGTCCTTGAGCGCGGCGTCTTCTAGCCGACGGGCGATGTTGAGCAGCGGGTCGTCTTTAATGCCGAGGCTAGCGAGCGCCTTGTCAAAGCTGGCCTTGATGATCTTGGCGCGCGGATCGTAATTTTTATAGACGCGGTGACCGAAACCCATGAGGCGGTGCCCGCCTTTACCGGACTTTGCGGCCTCGACGAATTTCGTGCCGTCGTCGCCCTCAGCGTGGATGCTCTCGAGCATGCCGAGCACAGCCATGTTAGCCCCGCCGTGGAGTGGGCCCCAGAGCGCGCACACGCCGGCGGCTGTCGAGGCGAACATGTTGGCACCAGAGGAGGCGACCATTCGGACGGTGGAGGTGGAGCAGTTCTGCTCGTGGTCGGCGTGGAGGAGAAGGAAGAGATTGAGTGCGGCCACAACCTCGGGCGTGGGCGTATAGTCCTCGCCGGGCCGCGAGAACATCATGTGCAGGAAGTTCTCACAGTATGGCAGGGTGCTCTTCGGATAGATGTAGGGTAGCCCGTGGCTCTTGCGGTAGGACATGGCCGCAATGGTGCGGACCTTGGAGATGGCGATGGCGGAGGCCTCCTCGAAGTTGGCAAGGTCCTCGCTGGGATTATTGGTGGCGAGGTGCGGGTAGTAGCAGCCGAGGGAGTTGAGCAGCGCCGAGAGAATAGCCATCGGGTGCGATCCCATCGGGAACCCCTGGAACAAGTGCTCCATGTCGGCGTGGACGGGGGCGTGGTCGCGCAGCAGGTCGCCGAAGCGGCGGCGCGCCGTGGTGTTGGGAAGCTCTCCGTTGATGACGAGGTAGGCAGTCTCGACGAAGTTTGAGTGCTCGGCGAGTTGCTCGATCGGATAGCCGCGGTAGCGCAGGATGCCCACATCGCCGTCAATGAACGTGATGTCGCTCTGGCAGGATCCGGTGTTGCCGAAGCCGTCGTCGTACGTGATAAAGCCGGAGTCGGCGCGAAGCTTGGAAATATCCACCGCCTGTTCGCCCTCGGAGCCGACGATAACAGGGAGAGAGAGTTCCTTCGCAGGGAGCTTAAGCGTGGCGGTGGTGGGCATGGGGAGTAGGGGCAACAAAGCAAGAAACACTCCCATTGCCAAGAAAAGTCGGGACAAATGACGGGCGCAAATCGGGCAAATAAGGTAGGCGCGTCGGGCGCGTTAGAAAAAATGCGCGGATAAGCGGTATGTGCGCACAGTCGTGGGGAGCCCCTACCCTCTCCAAGATTACGGCAGGTCGAAATACTTCGCCTGCACGCGGCGCTTGATCGGCAGCGAACCGAGGCGCGCGAGCAGCGGCGCGAGCACGGCCTGGAAAAACCGCCCACAGCGCACCGTACCGCTGCGGCGGCGCAACAGTGCGCGGCGCAGCGCGGCAGCGGCGTGGGCGGGCGCAGGGCCAGTCTCCATCATTTTGCCAAATGCCACCCACGCACGTGCCATCGCGGGCGTAGTCTCACCCGGCGGCCGGCGCACGCTGCCCTCAAAGTCAGTGCGGTAATCCCCCGGCCGTACATCGAGGATAAAGACGCCGGTGCCGGCCGTCTCGACCATGAGGCTCTCGTTGAGCGCGGTGAGGCCGGCCTTGGCCATGTTATAGACACTCTGAAACGGCAGGGGAAACTCCGCCGCGAGCGACGAGATGTTGACCAACGCGCCGTGGTTGCGCGCTCTCATCCCACGCAGCGCAGCATGCGAGAGACGCGCGGTGTTGAGCAACATCACTTCAAGCTGCTCCTGCCAGACGGCGAAGTCAGTCGCGGCAAAGTCACCGAACACACCGTAGCCCGCGTTGTTGACCACGATCGCGAAACCGCCTGCTGAGCTGTCGGCATCGATAAACACCCCCTCCGCCGCCGCGCTGTCGCGGAGTTCCAGCGCGACGGGAGTAAAGTTGTTGTGCTTTGCCAGTTCCGCCAACCGCGCCGTGTCGCGTGCCGTGCCCCACACGCGCACACCGTCGGCGAGGAGCATCTCGGTAAACGCCCTCCCCAAGCCCGTGCTTGCGCCTGTCACAAACGCCGTTGGGTAAAAGTCTGAGACGCGTTGGCTCATGCGCGTTTAAGCACCAAGCACACATTCGCCCCGCCGAAGCCGCTGCTATTGTTGAGCACGACACGCGGTGCGATGGGTCGCGTTTCGCGTGGAATGTTCAGCCCCGCTGCCGCCGGGTCGAGTTGGCGGATGTGCGCCGAGCCGGGGATGAAGCCATTGCGCAGCGCCAGCGCGCAAAAGCCCGTCTCCATCGCGCCCGCTAGCGATAGTCCGTGGCCGGTAAGGGCCTTGGTGCTGCTTACGGCAACCCGCCCCGCCTCCGCGCCAAGCACAGCGTGCAGCGCTTTGCACTCGGAGATGTCACCGATGGGCGTCGAGGTCGCGTGGGCGTTGATATGGTCAAGGTCGGCGGCGGTTACCCGCGCGGCGACGAGCGCGCGGCACATGGCGGCGGCGAGGCCCGCGCCCTCGGGGTGTGAGATGGCCACATTGTGGCCGTCGGACGCCTGCCCCCAGCCGGCGATTTCGCAATATGGCGTCACCCCACGGCGCCGCACCTCGTCCTCGCTCTCCAACACCAACACGGTCGCGCCGCCGGTGCCGACAAAGCCGTCGCGCGCCACGTCGAAGGGCCGCGAGGCCGTGTCCGGGTCGGGGTTCAGTGAGAGCGCGCGCATTCCGGCGAAAGGCAGGATCGTCTCCACATTGCCGTCCTCCGCGCCGACGACAAACATCCGCCGCTGACGGCCGAGCGCAATCTCGTCGAACGCAAAGCCCGCCGCGTGCGACGACGATGCACACGCCGACGAAAAGCCCGTCGAGGCGCCCTTAATCTTGAAATGTGCGACGAGGTTGAACTGCACCGTGCCCGCGATACTCGCCACGATGCCGAGTGGCGGGCAGCGCATCACACCCTGCTCGTGCATGCGGTTGACGTGCCGAGTTAGGATGCCCGGCGAGCCCGCGGACGCGGCATAGAGGCCCGTTCCGTCGTCGGACACGTCGACCTCAGCAAGCTTCGCGTCGGCCACGGCCTGCTGCATAGCACACCACGCGTAAAGCGAGCCGGGGCCCATGCTGCGGAGCACCTCGCGGCGCACGCGGTAGCGTGTGGGGAGCGTCCAGTCCTCGGGGTCCTCGGCGTCGGTCTGAAACTCGCGCACCGGTGCAGCGACCTTGACCGGCACCTCGGGCTTGTCGAACGGCGGATAGCGCACGATACCGTGCCGCAACACGCGGAGACTGTCGCCGACAGCGGCGGCGTCGTTGCCAATGCTAGTGATGAAGCCTACTCCCGTGATGAATACTTTGGGCATGGCGCGATTTTTGCGCTCATCGTCGGGAAACGCGCGCGGCGTTAAAGGCAAAAATGCGAATATCCTTTTGTATCTCGTGTCGGCCGCGAGCTTCCTCGCGCCTACACGGTTAAACCTGAGCGCCTGCAAGCAGGCGGCCTATACGGATGGCAACGAGGCGCGAAAACCACCCATAAGTATTTTTCCGCATCACCCATTCACTGCCGGCTTGAACGGGATCGGTTCATTGACCGCGCCGCCGTTGGCCGTCTCGCCCACAGCGGGCTGGGCCTGGGGCAGCTCGATGTAGCCGTAGGTTAGTGTGATCTCCTCAGCGACGACGGCCTTCTCCTGCCCGACGCGGATGCTACCCTCGAACGTAGCGAGCGGCATCTTGGTGCGCTTGGGCTTGATGCCGAGCGTGAGCACGTCGCCGGGCTTACACACGCGGTGGCAGCGCACGCCCTCGCACGAAGTGAAGAAAATCGTCCCCGGTCCAACCATCTTGCCCGGGTCGGCGGGCGGATGACCCTCGAGGAGGTAGAGCACGCCGAGCTGTCCGAGCGCCTCCAGCATCATCGAAGCGGGCATGACCGGGTTGTCCTTGAAGTGGCCTTGCAGGAAAAATTCCTGGCCAGTGATGCGGTATTTTGCGGTCGCGCCGGTGGAGCCGACGCGCGCTTCGTTCAAAAACAGGAACGGCGGCGAGATCGGCATGACGGCCACGATGCCCTCGATGGGGAGAAACTTGCTCGGCTTGGGCAACGGGAGGCCTCGGGCCTTGCAGTCAATGAAGGTCTTCACATCGCCCAGCGTGCGCAGGTCGCGTAGTTCGTCGTTGTTGATCTGCATCCCGACGACCTCCTCCACCAACATAACGATCTCCATCATGGTGAGCGAATCAACGCCGAGGTCCTCCATCAGGCGCACGTCGTCGTCGCCCTCAACGAGCTTGGCGCGCAGGTCGGACTCGACGTAACGCTCGACGATGCCGATGATGATGCTCGGCAGCAGGTCGGGGTCACGACGGCGGCGGTAGGCAAGCGCAGCCTCGACAGTGGCGGAGGAACAGCGCTTGAGCGAATCGCGCAGCGCGGCCTCGGTGTCCCCACCGGAGGCGGGCTTGGCGGCGGGGTGATGCGGAGCAGGTTCTGACATGGTTCGATGGCAGTAACGCGTTCCGTCACCTGATTGTAAATCACGTTTTTCCGGGTGCCACGAATCGCAACCCAGAGACAGGGGGCAGTTCAATGATGGCGACAGCTCTTTTGCCAACTTAAGCTGCCCACTCAACAAACCCTCTCAGCCTCTCCCCTGCCGATGAGTCTCGCCGTGATGAACGAGACAATCAGAGGGACCTAGATGCGGTCACTCTAAGATTCCTTCGCCATACGCCTGCGGATTTCAGCCTGAGGGCATCACTCAAGAGTGAACAGCCAGTTCTCAGGGCGAAATTTCTGCCGCAAGCAGTGGTGCCTCGCACCGCGAGAGAGTATCGCTCCCTCCCGTCGCGTGCATACTCAAGTAGCCAGTTGCGCCGCCAGCTCTCCGCAGGTCTTGAGGTCGAGCTTGCCGGTGCCAAGGACAGGAATCTTATCCACGCGGCGAACGATCCGCGGGATCCAGAGGTTGGCCAGACCGGCCGCAGTGAGAACGTCGCGCACGGTATTGGCCGTGAGGTCGAGCGTCGTGAGTACCACGAGCGCCTCGCCTTTGCCTGGGTCGGGCACGCCGGTAACGACGATGCTGTAACCCTCGCCCGCGTCCACGCCGAGCGCGTGCAAGAGGGTTTGCTCGACCGTACCGTGTGGCACCATCTCGCCGCCGATCTTGGAAAACCGCGAGAGCCGACCTTCAATGAAGAGAAAACCATCCTCATCGAAGCGACCGAGATCGCCGGTGACGAACCAACCGTCATGAAACGCCATACGGGTGCGCGTATGGTCACCGAGGTAACTGCTGAAGATGTTGGCCCCGCGAAACACCACCAGGCCAGTGGCTGTGGCCGGCAACGGCGCACGGGTGACCGGGTCGAGGATCCGGGCGGTCTGGCCGACAACCATGCGGCCGACGGAGCCGGCGCGCTTGGCGAGCTGTGGCGCGGCCGCGCCGTCGGGCGGTGGGTGGGGACGGTTGATATTGGCGGCCGGCGAAGTCTCGGTGAGGCCATAGCCTTGGAGGATATCAAGGTGGAATTTTTCCTGAAACGCTTCTGCGAGATCAGCCGTCAGTTTTTCCGCGCCGGAGACAACGATCTCCAACGAGCGCAGATCGCCACGTCCGGCTTTGCGGAGCAAGGGCCGCAGAAATGTGGGTGCACCGATGAGAGCGGTGCATTCCTCGTCACGAATGACGTCGGCAATTTTGCGCGCGTCGAGAGGGCTGGGCAGTGTAACCACTTGGCAGCCGCTCAGCAGGGGGTACCACAACGTGACCGTGAAGCCGAAGCTGTGAAACACCGGCATGCAGGCGAGTAGTCGGCCGCCGCCGGGTAGGATCCCAAGCGCGGCGATCTGCGCACAATTGGCGAGCAGATTACGGTGCGTGAGCACGACGCCTTTCGGCTCGCCCGAGCTGCCGCTGGTGAAGAGTAACCCGGCCTCAGTATCGCCGCCGCGCGCCGGCAGGCCAAGCAGGCTGGCAAACCACGTGCCCGGTAGCAGCCACGCGGCCAGAAACCACGGCCACGCAACGCCAGCGGCGCGTAACTCGGTGCCGAGGTCGAGCGTACGGGCCGGCCATGGAACATCGGCGATTTTTTCGCGCAGTGCGCTAGCGGTGATTACAGTGGTAATTTCTCCCGTGCGGAGACAGGCCTCGAGCGCGGTGCGGCCGGCGGTGAAGTTGAGGTTTACCGGCACTTTGTCGGCGCAGAGCACGGCGAGATTCGCCACGGTCGCGCCCGCGCCGGGCGGCAACACAATGCCCACACGCTTTTCCGGCGTCGTTCGCCTCAGCCGGCGCGAGAGCAGCGCGGCGGCCGCAAGCAGCTGCGCGGCCGTCAGCTCGCGGCGCCCGGCCGTGCGGTCCACGAGCTGCACGCGGCCAGGGTGACGCGCCAGCGCGCGGACGACCTCGCGGCCGAGATGCCCACGTAGCACTGGTCGCTCCCCAAACGCCTCCGCCGCGAGATCGAGCAGTGCTTCGCGCACTCGCGCGGTCGTCGCCTCGGTCGCCGGAATCGGCCGGCCCCATGCCACACACACATCCGTGCGCGCAAGGCGCGGACGTTTGAAGACATATTTATTTTCTGAAAAGGACAGTAATGAGCCCCACAGTCCGTCGTGCGCGACCGGCACGACGGGCACACCGGCCTTGCGCGCCATCAACTCAAACCCACGCTCCAACCGCATCAGTTGCCCGGTGCGCGAGATTGAGCCTTCAGCAAACAGCAGCAGCTCACCCGCGGTCAGCGCCGCAGACACTCGCCGGGTCGCCGTGAGAGCGTTGGCCGCCGACACCGGGATCACACCCGCCATGCGAAACGCCAGCCGGAAAAACCAATGTTGCCCCAGCAGCTCTTCGTGCCCCACATAGCGCAACGGACGTGGACACGCGAGCTGAAGCACGATGACGTCGGCGTACGAAAGATGGTTCGCGACCAGTAATGCCCCGCCCGTAGGGAGATGTTCCACACCCCGCACGCGCACTCGGTAGCAGAGCCACCCCAACAAGTGGACGAGCGGCTCCAACAACCATGGCAGGTTGGAACGGCGGGAGAAAAACGAGGGGCGCATCACAGTTCGGCGACCATGCGAACGGTCGCGGGAAATATTTCAACGCTTTCCGTGCGCAGTAATGTCATGGATAGGGTTTCCCGTCGAGGAGCACGCGTTTGAGGTAAAGCCGATGGGCCGGACTGACGGCCGCCTCAACCTCCAAGGTCTTGAAGCGCGGCGTGCCTTTGCCCTCCGGCACGAAGAACTGCTCGATCCCGTAGGTGAGCTGGAGCGCTCCACGCGCCCGCGAGTCCTGCGCAGCCTCGGCCTGGGCATAAAGACGGCGGTCGCTCGCGGCCGGCTCGTGCAGCTGAACTTCGTCAATCTCACCGTGGCCATCTTCCAACTTGAACATGACATAAACGGCCCGTGTCTCGTCTCCGGCCCAGCCAATCGGGGCCGCATGACGGCTAATCTCGTAGTTCAAGATCATGTAGTCACCGCGCAGAATATCGCGCGGATCAATCGGACGTGTCTTCAGGAGCACCGTGGGCGCAGTCGCGCGCACGTGCTCATGCCAGCCGGCCCAGCCGAGTAAAAACAGCGCCTGCGCCGCCACCACGACCCAGATAAGTTGTTTATTTTTCATGGTTTGACCTCCGGCTTAGCACGTAGCCCGCGAAGCAGCTCGCGGCGTTTGCGTTCAAGGAAAATGCCGAGCACCAACACCAGTGCGCCGGAGAGGATAAAGAACAGACCACCCTGAAGCATCGTGCCGAATAGGTCGAAGTAACGCGTGAGAATATTTAACGCGATGAAGCCGATGCCGAGATTGACCCAGCTCGCACGCCCAGTGGTCAGCCCGAGGTTAACCATGCACAGGTTCAGCCCAAACAACGCGCACCACGCGAGCATGCTCCACAGCCAGCCGCCCTCGCCGATGTCCCACTGGAGATATACCGCCACGAGCGGCACGAGCGCCAGGCCAAACCAAGACGCGAGCGCTTGCAATTCGCGCCGACTCTGCCGCCCCGCCAACCAACCAGTGATCAGCACTAGCACTACTCCTAACGCCAGCGGAGGCAGCGCGATGGCGTGTATCTCGCGATCCCGTAGGTTCCAGTCATGCCGCACCAATCCCAGTAGATAGATACCGAAGCACGTCAGCGCCGCGCCCCAAGTTTCGTGCATCCCGGCAAACATCGTGTACCGGGTCCCGCGCAGCCCCAGACCTGCGAGCCAGACGGCAAGTGTCAACAACGTGAGTACCGTTATATGGGCAAAGGTGTCATCCCACCAGCGGGAAGTGTTGGCCAGCGCCAGCCACGAGCCCGGCGTATTCATTTCCCAACCGAGCCACGTCAGCAACGCACCCGTGCTCAGGAACTGCGCGCCCTTTGAGCCGGTCAGCCACGGGACCGCCGCGATGCCGAGCCACCAGACGAGCATACCTGTAGCCGGCCGTGCATTCAGGTGATAAATTTGGCTCACGAGCGCGATACCGGCGAGAAACAGCCCCGCACCTAGCATTAAGCACGCGTCGCCGAGACGTGGCCAGCGGCCCGGTGAAATCAGGCAACGCCAGCCGACGAAGTTGGCTGCGACGAGCAGCGCGAGCAACCCAAGGATTTTTGTCCAATCACCGATGTCTTGCCAATTGGAGCCAATGAGGAGGCCTACCCCCGCCAGCACCAGCGCGCCACCGACGGTCGCAAGCACAGCAAGAAATTTTCCGCCGCCCTCGCCCGCGGGATGCCGCGCCAGCAACGCAGTCTGTTGCCCGACCGTCACTAGGCCATCCGCCACCCAACCGTCCGACTCGTGCCGCAGCCGTTCCTCGAATGTTTTCATGTTTCGTCCTACGTGCCGGTTAAGGTTTCCGATCTTGGTACAAGGTTGGGTGTCATTGCCTCCAGTTGCACAGCGCGCAAATGTCGGACCCGTTGGTAGGAAAAACCCAACCTGAGCAGCCCGCCACCGGTGCGTTGCGACCCGCATCCGAAACATGCAAGCGCGAGGCCCACGAGCCGGCACTTGAGAAGACTGAGATCGTATTGGACGTTCATGAGGTAGCTCCAGGGGCAGATAGGGCTGATTGATGAAAATTGCGTACGGCCGGGTCAGTCGGCCAGTTTCCACTTTGGCGCGGCAGCTTTAAGACGGGCAAGTACAGCAAGCGTGGCAGAGACCTGCTCCTCGGTCAGGCCGCGTGTGACCTGCGCAACGACGGCCGCGTAGCGCGGGGCGACCTTTTCCCAGAGCCGTCGACCCTCGGGCGTGAGATGCACGCGGTAGATACGACGATCGGCCGGGTCGTCGTCACGCCGCACCCAACCGGCCTTCGCCATGCGGTCGAGTAGACCGGTGACGTTGGAACGGTCCACGACCAACTCGTCGCTCAGCTCGCGCTGACTGAGACCGCCAGGCGCAGACGACTCGGCGAGGATGTTGAGGACGTTGTATTGCGCGCTGGTAAGACCAAGCGGTTTGAACAGCCGCGATCCCTCGCGCAGGAATCCGTCCGCCGTCGCCAGCACGGCAATAATGAGATCGAAGTTGGTCTCGGAGGGCATGCGAAAGATGGGATGGCGAATACTGATTAATATTATTGTTGATACGTCAACGGTTTATTTTTCATTGTTTTCTTACCCATTGGTCTGGTTTAGCTTAGCCCATGTATTCAATTGCCTATGCTGGGAACCACCCAGCCGCGGATATCACGCGCGAGGGAGGCGAAACCGGGAAAATCATTTTCCAAACGGCGCGGGTCGCGGCGATGGTGTTCGGCGGCGACCACGGCGCACTTTGTCTCATGCGGCAAACTTGGTCGATCAGTGCCATAGGCACGCCATTTCAGCTCGGCACGGGTGTACGGCCGGTGGCCGGCAGCCTGACCTTCAGACCAAGCGGCTTCCGTGACCTGCGGATCGCGGCCACAGAGTAGCCAGGCCTCGATGGCGGGCACGGCGACACCTGCGCCGCGCAACACCCGCTCGCGGCCTTGCGCGGGCGGAAGGTTTTTCGTCGTCTGCCGGAAAATCGCGCGCAGTTGGCACAAGCGGCAGCGCGGGTGGAAATAACTGGGCGCGTCGTGTCGTGTGGTGTGGACGGGAGAGTCGTCGCTATCCACGACGACGATGAGTGCATCGGCCCGCGTGTTGAAATGCAGGTGGCGGATAACAGCAGGGAGTACTTGTGCGACGTTCGGCCAGCCGCGCGCGCGCAAGGCCGGCTGCACGAGATCAAATGGCCCGCCGAGCACGGCGGCCGCCAACACCGCGATGGCAGCCTCGTCCGCCGGTGACTCGCTGAGGATCGCGATTTTCATGGGCCAAAAAATTCGGCCAGGAAGTGGCTCGGTAATCTACCAATAAAGTGCCGGTTCATTTTTGGGCAAAAAGTATCAGACTGGGGAGCCTTAGGTATGATAGGTGGAAGTGAGTTCGGGTGGCGAGAGTTTAAGAGGGCCTAAATCGGGGTTTAAACTCTCAGAAAAGCGGGAGCATCACTATGCCATAGTTAAGTCAAATACCATCCAACCGCTGCCGCCCGTCCCAACAATCCACAGTTTTTATAGAGAACGAAGGCAGTCATAAGCTTGCCGTGTCACCATCGCGGGCGGGGCTAATGTTTAGCCGGGTGACATGGTCGTCCCTATTTCGGGGGTTGACGCATCACCTAACGTTTGCCTTCTTGAACCTTTCGATAATTACCCAGTCCGCCTGTGTTCATGATCCGCGCCACCCAAAAAATTCTCCGCCTGCTGCCCTTTCTCGCCACCAGCGGGACGGCGTTTGCCGCCGAGGAGCATGCGTTGCATGCGGAGGCGGAAAAATTGTTCAGCGTCGGGCCCTTGCCGGTGTCGAATAGCATGATCACCAGTTGGGTGGTGGCGGCGTTGCTCATCATTGCGGTCCGCCTGATTGTGAAGACCCCAAAGTTAATCCCTTCGCGGGGACAGGCGGTAATCGAAAGTATGCTGGAGGGAATTATGGATTTGGTCGGTCCGATCGTTGGCCCCAAGGCCATCAAGTCTGCTTTCCCATTGCTGATGGCGTTTTTCACCTATATTCTCATTCAGAATTGGAGCGGCTTAGTGCCTGGTGTCGGGACTATTCAGATACTACACCAAGGTGAATGGCACGGCATCATCCGCCCTGGTAATGCCGATATGAACGGGACCGTCGCCCTTGCGCTGGTTTCCTTTTTTGCCTGGCTGTATCTCATCTTCCGCTTTGCCGGACCGAAGGCAGTGTTTCTCGACCTGTTTGGCAACAAGGCGGACAAGCGGGATGTACACGCAGCCATTTATTATCCGCTATTCGTGATCTTCTTCCTTGTTGGCCTGCTAGAAATCATCTCGATCATCTTTCGGCCTGTCTCACTTTCCTTCCGTCTGTTTGGCAATGTCTTCGGTGGCGAGAACCTACTGCATTCGATGTCCGCCATCTGCCAGTGGCTGCTCCCGGTGCCGTTCTATGGTATGGAGCTGATGGTCGGCTTTGTTCAGGCCTTTGTCTTCACCCTGCTCGTGGCCGTTTATGTCGGCCTCATCTGCAATCACGGCGACGACCATGGCCATGATGATGCCCACGCCGGCCACGGCACATCCCAACCCCACGCCCACTGACCCCTTTCCCGCCGGGACCATGCCAAGCGTGTGGACGGCGGAACAACACCAACCCAACCCACACACCACCATGTCCACCCATATCCTCGCAGCAGCTGAAGCGGCCGCCGGTCTTTCCGGCAGCATCCAAGGCGGTCTCGGCTGTCTCGGCGCCGCTGTCGGCGTCGGCCTCGTCGGCTTCAAGGCCGCTGAAGCCGTCGGCCGCAATCCCGCCGCGTTCGGCAAAATTCTTGTCATCGGCATTCTCGGGATGGCCTTTGCCGAGGCCGTTGCCTTCTACTCGCTGTTCCTCGGTAAGTAAGCCGAACCCTTCTGTCTGATCGCCGCGCCACGGCACCTGCCGTTGGCGCGGCCCCTCTCTTTCCAATTGTAGCCATGATCCCGCATCTTCCTCTCCTCGCTGAAGCCGCCAATGGTCTCACCAAGCTCACTGATGAGTTTGGCATCAATGTGCCGGGCCTGCTCGCGCAGATGTTTAATTTTGGCATCGTCGCGGTTCTGCTGTGGTATTTCGCCTTCAAGCCCGTCACCGCCACGCTTGATGAGCGCCAGAAAAAAATCGCCGATGGCCTGAAATACGCCGAGGAGATGAAGGCCAAGCTCGAAGCGACTCAGCAGGAGAGCGCCGCCCTGATGAAGAAGGCCTCGGTTGAGGCTGGCCGCATCGTAGATGAGGCCCGTAAGTCCGCCAAGGAATTGCTCGACAAGCAGGTGCAAGAGGCCGCCGCCAAGACGACTGAGATGCTCGCCAAAGGACAGCAGGCGATTGAGCTCGAGCATAAAAAGATGCTGGCCGAGGCCCGGAGCGAAATCGCCCGACTTGTGGTAGTCACGACCGAACGCGTGCTCGCCAAGAAGCTCTCTGAAGCTGACCGCACCGCCTACAACGAGGCCGCCGCCCGCGAGCTCGCCGGTGTCTGATCGCCACTAATATTATCTATCTACGCCTCAATGGCTTCCGGCAAAAAACAAATCCAGACGCTCGCACGCCAGCTGTTCAAGCTGAGCTTTGATGGCGGCGTGCTCACGGCCGACCGGGTTGCCGGCGTGATGGCCTATGTGGACAAGCACCGTCCCGCCCACGCCTCCGCCGTGCTCAAGGCCTATCATCGGCTGGCCGTTGCCGAAGTCGCGCGTGGTCGCGCACTAGTCGAGCACGCCGGCGCGGTGGGTGACGCCACGCTGGCCGCGATCGCCGTCGCGATGTCGAACAAGTATTCCCGCCCGATCACCGCCAGCGCCCGGCCCAACCCTACGCTACTCGCCGGTCTCCGGATCCGCGTGGGCGATGATCTCTATGAGTCGTCCGTCGCCGGCCAACTCGCCGCACTCAGCGTCGCCGTCTGATTTCGCTTTCCCTCCCCTGCAACTCCCAACTTTCCCGATATGAGCACCGTCCTCGAACAAATCGAACAGCAGATTGCCAAGCTTTCCAGCAAGGCCGTCAAGAAGAACACCGGCAACATCCGCACGGTCGCCGACGGCGTCGCCAAGATCGACGGCCTCTCCGCCGTCATGTACAACGAGATGGTGCAGTTCCCTGGTGGTGCCATCGGCATCGCGCTCAATCTCGAGGAGGATGAGGTTGGTTGCGTCGTTCTCGGCGACGTTTCCAAGCTCAAAGAAGGCGACGAAGTCCAGACCACGGGCAAGCTGCTCTCCGTGCCGGTCGGCAAAGCACTGCTCGGCCGCGCCGTGGATGCCTTGGGCAACCCGGTGGACGGCAAGGGCCCCATCGCGGCGACTGAATCGTATCCCGTCGAGAAGATCGCTCCCGGCATTATGGCGCGCAAATCTGTCAATCAGCCCCTCTTCACCGGCATCATGGCCATTGACTCCATGATCCCGATCGGGCGCGGCCAGCGCGAGCTCATCATCGGCGACCGCGGCACGGGCAAGACCACCATCTGCATTGATACCATCATCAACCAGGCGAAGATCAACAAGGTCGGCCTGGCCAGCGGCGACCCGAAGTTCCGCCCCGTTTACTCTATCTACGTTGCGATTGGGCAGAAGAACTCCAATATTGTCCGCACGATCGGTGCCCTTGAGTCCGCCGGTGCGCTGGAGTACACCATCATTGTCGCCGCACCCGCCGCCGATAACCCCGCCAACCAATACCTCGCCCCGTTCTCCGGTGCCGCCATGGGCGAGTGGTTTATGGAAAACGGCATGGATGCGCTCATCGTGTATGACGATCTCTCCAAGCACGCCGTCGCCTACCGCCAGATTTCACTCATCTTGAAGCGCCCTTCCGGCCGCGAGGCGTATCCGGGCGACGTGTTCTATCTCCACTCCCGCCTGCTCGAGCGCGCCGCGCGCCTCGATGGCAAGGGCTCGCTCACCGCTCTGCCGATCATTGAGACCCAAGCCGGCGACGTATCCGCCTACATCCCGACCAACGTCATTTCGATCACCGACGGTCAGATCTTCCTCGAGACCGACCTCTTCAACCAGGGCATTCGTCCCGCCGTCTCGGTCGGTCTGTCCGTTTCGCGAGTCGGCTCGTCCGCCCAGATCAAGGCCACGAAGCAGGTCGGCGGTAAGCTGAAAGGCGAGCTCGCCCAGTTCCGCGAGCTGGCGGCGTTCGCTCAGTTTGGCTCGGACCTTGATGCCAAAACCAAGGCCCAGCTCGAACGTGGCGCGCGCATCGTCGAGCTCTTCAAGCAGCCCGCCTTCGCGCCCCTGCCCATTGAGCTGCAGGTCGCCGTGCTGTTCGCGATGCAAAAGAATTTCTTCGACCCAATTGACGCGAAGAAGGTCGTCGCCGCCGCTGCGGCGCTGAAGGATTTTTTCACCGCCCGCAAGGACGCCCTCCTCACCGAAATCCGCACCAAGGCCGCCCTCGACAAGGACCTCGAGGCCAAGCTCCAGGCCGCCTGCGACGAATGGAAGGCCGGATACTCCTCTTAAAATCTTCGGTCCAATTGCCACGAAATACACCAAAACCAACGAAAACAGATTCCTGCTTTTTGTGTCTTTTCATGTTTTTTGTGGCCAATAAATAAATTCCCGTGGCATCAACCAGAGACATCCGCCGCCGTATCAAATCGGTCAAGAACACCCGCCAGATTACCAAGGCGATGGAGTTGGTCGCGGCGTCGAAGATGAAAAAGGCGCAGCAGGCCGCACTGGCCGGTCGGCCTTACGCCGAACTGATGGCAGGGATGCTTGCCGCGCTCGGGCCGCGCGTGGAGGAACTCTCGCACCCTTATTTGGCCAAGCGCGAAATCCGCACGCGTGGCATCATCCTGATCACCTCAGACAAGGGCCTCTGCGGTCCTTTGAACACCAACGTCTTCAAGCTGGTGACCGACATCAAGACTCCAGCGAAATATGCGGTCATCGGTCGCAAAGGGGCGCAGTTCATTGCCCGGACCAAGCGTGATCTGCTCGCCGACTTCCCGGCCAACGACCGCACCACGTTCACCGATATCCGCGCGGTCGCCGAGTTCATGGTGAAGCAGTTTGAGGAAGGTGTGGTGGACACGGTCGAAATCATCTGGCCCCGGTTCCGCAATACCTTGGTGCAGGTGCCGACCCTCATGTCGCTGCTGCCGCTCTCGAGCGTGAAGTCAGTCATCACCGACCTCCAGTCCGATGCCGGCCACGCTTCCCCTCCCGCCGCCCTACCCTCCGACAGCCAGATGCTGTTCGAACCGGATGCCGCCGCGGTGCTGCAGGCGCTACTCCCGCTCTACCTCCATCGCGAACTCTTCCAGCAGGCGCTCGATGCTAAGGCCAGCGAGCA
>CAIQKQ010000110.1 GCA_903872425.1 uncultured Opitutia bacterium
CAAAAGTATCGACCTCCAATACCTCAACACTGCTGCGAAGGATCTGATGCGGATGCTCAACCTCGACGAGAGTCTCGCCGACAAGCCGGTGGATGTGCAGGTAACGAGCGACGGCCTCCGTATCACGCTCTTCGACCGTGCCAGCCGGCCGCTCTTCGTGGGTGACACCGCGAAGTTCAGCGTATGGGGCGACTTCGTTCTGCAAAGTCTCGCATGGATGATTGATCGCCACACCTTCAGTGTCGTCATCGAAGGCCACACGCGGCGCGGCCTCGAGATCACCGAGCCCGATTACACCGCGTGGGAGCTTTCCGCCGATCGCGCCAACGCCGCCCGCCGTAGTCTCGTTCATTACGCTGTCTCTGACCGCCTTATCGAACGTGTCACGGGCTACGCCGACACCCGCCCCGTGCCGCTTTCTCCACCCGAATCGGATACCAACCAACGCATCACGCTCAGCCTCCGCGTCGGCCAGAGCAAGGCCGCCGCCAGTAAGGTATCCACGAAATCGGCCGACAAAGCCGCAGCTGGCATCGCCCAAACATCTGCCGCGCCTACGCCGTCACCCCTGCTCGATGCGGCGGAACGTGCAGCCGCTACTACCGCCACCTCCGCAGACGCTCCGGTCGTACCACCAACAACCACGGCCACGAAACTCTCATCGCCACCGAGTGCTCCAGCTACTGTAAAACCGCCGCTTGCCGCGGTCCCAACCACAATAACCCGCTCCCAACGCACACCATACGCTCCATGAAACCCTTTCTCTCTGACCGTCCTCGCGTCACCGCGCCGATTTTGCTTCATCCGCACGCGGCTGATACCGCCGCCCTCGGTATCGTGCTCAACGGGGCCAAATCTCGCGCCCATGGTGCTGGCACCGCCGATGGCGCAGAGCCCTCCCGCGTCGAGTGTATCCGCCAAGGCGATAAGATCACGCGCCTCGTTATTACCTGCGCCTGTGGCGAACGCATCGAACTCGATTGCCTCTATGCCGGCGGCTGAGAGGGCGCAGTTGGCGCGGTGCGACGCGCACGACGGCTGTTGCCGCAAGTGAGTCATGCCGAGAGGGGCTGAATGCGGTGGCCCCCAATCGTTGGAAAGGTATGTTAGCGCAGTTTTCCCTACCTCGTTTCGATTGGCTCAGAGTGCTGGTAGGTATGGACCATTATCGATAGAACCGTCGCAAGTTACCGTTTATAATTCCATCTACTACTCTATGGATTATGTGTATAACAGCATAGCGAAGGTTGATCCCACAAGCCAACCATAGCGCGGTGAAAATTCAGCATGCCAAAATGAAGATAAACACGTTGAGCACTTTTTGGCTAATGGCCTAGCGTAGTGCCCCAGCCGCAGAGTAGAGAGTTAGTTATGGTTATGGTTTTCCCTTGGCATCATCCACGCCAGCATTTGCTGGCAAGTCCTCCGGGGAAAAAATATAAAAGTTCATCAGACTCCAACTGCGAGATGGTCGATAAATGAGTACGGGGATTGCCAGCGCCCCGGCTACTGCCAACACCTCGGCGGTCAGCGCTTGCATTCGAGTGTAGGAGGCTAGGAG
>CAIQKQ010000111.1 GCA_903872425.1 uncultured Opitutia bacterium
GCGATCTCCTTCCAACCGGGCGTGCCTTGGGTGGGCGTCGGCTCCTTGATAAACGCCGAGCGTGCGACCGACACCGTCTCTTGCGCGAACACCGCGGGAAGGTCTGCCGGGTCGGCGCTAAAAAAAATCCGTCCCCCGCCAAGGTCCGCCACGTCCTTGAGAATCTGCGCGTCGCCATCGGTGTCCTTGCCCATACCGATGACGCTGATGGTGATGTTGTCCTTAGCAATGGCGGCGGCCAGCTCCTTGTATCCGTTCACGCCCTGCCGCGAGTCGTTCGCGTCGGCAAAAATGATGATGTGCCGTGTGCCGGTATCGGCCTTTTTCAGTTCGTTCCACGCGGCGGTCAGGCCGACGGGCACGACGATGCCGCCACCTTGACTGTGGATGCGCCGCACGGAGTCTAACGTGGTGAGCGGGATGAGTACAGAGATGGGCGTTTGGGCGCAGTGAAGGTGATGCGGTCGCGCTGGCTGCAGCCAATGAGCATGGTGAGAGACGAGAATCTCGACCTCTCTGCCGGGCGGAATGGAATCCGCGGTTCGCGCGAAGGAGGCTATGAAAAACAGCTGTGCTATGCATGGCGTCTCTATGCTCTACACCGTAATCGATTCCGCTGCTTGATCGAGCCGGGCGGAGGCTGCCGGCCGCCGCGTACGACTTAACTCGGCGACTTGGTTTTCTGTAGCGGGCCATCTTTAGAAACCGTCCCATAACTGTGGGGTGAGCCACTGTCACACAATCGTTGCGAGATTGTGGCTTGGATGCCGCGAGATTGTCACAGATCCCGATTAGTTTTCCGGCGATTAATATAAAGTGCGTTGGTCGAGCAGTCTGGGGACACGCACAAGTCGGGGATAATTTCTGGGCGTCCATTCGGGGGCGTTCAGTTGCGAAAACGGCGCGGGTGGCGGCAACGCTACCCGCGCCCATCGCTGCCCACACCGAGGGCGACGGCGGTTCCATTGCTAGGTGAATTGTTTCCGAATTGTCGCAAAGACGCCGCGAGATTGTTGCAGAGCGCAGTTATCTTCCGCGTGGGGAATCGGGCTGCGCTCCGTTTTGGAGGACAGTTCGTCAACCGCTCAAACAGTCAAACAACCGATAACCGCAACAACAAAACCTCCGTAGGGAAACTCAGAAAATGAAAACCTTCAAAGTCCTCGCTGCGAGCATGCTCGCCCTCTCGGTCGCCACGCTGGCTTCCGCTTCCGCCGTGACCCAAATCCGCATCACTGGCTCGACCGCCTTCCGTAAGGCGACGCACGCCGCGATCATCAACATTCTGAACAGCCCGACGGCCGCTTGGAGCGGTACGGCCTCCAATGTCTCCGGCGTCAGCTCTGCGGTTTTCGCTGGCACCCTCAAGTCTGGACCCTCGGCCGGCCAGTCGGTTGTGTTTCAGGTCACTTGGGCGGGTTCGACCGGTGGCATCCAGACGGTTGCCCAGCAGAGCCCCGTTCTCACCAAAGCTTGGCTCACCACGGCTAACACCATGTCGTCCATCTCGCTGAGTGGCACCTCCGTCAGCCCCACTTTCAATGGTGGCACGGCTAACGCGACGATCACTGAGACGCAGCCGGCCGACGTCGCCATGTCTGACACGTTCCAGGGCTCCTCGATTTTCACCGGCGCGGGGTATGCCACGCTAGTTGATTCCGTCGTGGGTGTCGTCCCCTTCCGCTGGGTACGCAGCAACGCTGCTACCAATAACGGTTTGACCACCTCATCTAACTCGTCCTTCGCCAGCATCACCAACATGACCACGCTCAACGCGATCAACCTGCTCAACGGCGGCCTGCCGCTCTCGCAGTTTACTGGCAACCCGGCTGACTCGGGCATCGCGGTCGAGGTCATGGGCCGCGACGAAGATTCCGGCACCCGCCTCGTCTCCTTCGCCGAACCCGGCTTTGGACCGCAGTCCACCCCGCTACAATACGAGACCACCGTTGGCACCGGCACGTTGGCTAACGTGATCACCGCCCTCAATCCGTTTCACGCTAACACCGTCCTCGGTATCAGCTTTCCGATTGGACACTCGGGCTATTCCGGTGGTGGCGCCTTGGTTACCGAGCTAAACCGTGCGATCGATCCTTCGCTCAGCACTTTCACTATTGGCTATTTGGGCCGGTCAGATGCTTTGACCGTCACCAACGGTGCCTCGCTGACCTACAATGGTGTGGCTGAGACCTCCGCCAATATCCAGAACGGCACCTACACCTTCTGGTCATACGAGCATCTGATGTATAAAAGCTCGCTGAGCGGCGTTACCAAAAACGCGTCCGACTTGCTCGCCACCCAAATCCACGACGCCGACGCCGCTTCTGTGGGAGAGCTCATCTCCAACATGCAAGTTGGTCGTACCGTGGAAGGCGGCCCGGTGACCTTCGGCAACCCGTTCTGTGCTGGTTTTGCCCTAACCACCTAACTTGACCGTGGGATCGCGGATGGCCGGCAAGCTGTGCCGTCCGCGCCCACGGAAAACACTCTAACACATACTCAAATGAAA
>CAIQKQ010000112.1 GCA_903872425.1 uncultured Opitutia bacterium
ACCTCGTATTTGAATGCCTTCCCTCGCACGTGCATGTGCGCCATGAAACTGGTGACCGGCATATCGAAGGGCACGCGTTGAGCGCGCTTCTCTACGTGCTGCGCAGCGCCGGGTGGTATGGCGAGCTTTGGGTTTGCGACGGCCACGGTCTTTACTTCGTAAAGGGGCGGTGTCTTGGCGAAAACAAGGCCGAGACGAAGCCGCTCTTTGGTCGCTTTTCCGCTCGGGGTGTAGTGGATTTGGAAGCTGACGCGCGCGCCCGCCGGGATCTTTCTAGCGAAGCCATCGGGATAAATGTGGCTCCCATTTCCTGGAACATACACGGCCCAGTAGCCGCCTGCGCCCTCCTCGCGATCCTTGGCGTCCGCGCCTTTCTCCTGCACTTGGATAATGACGTGGTGAACCACGTCGCGCGCGCTCGGCAACACTTCATAGGCAGTGACCCATCGGTCCTCGGTGAGGTGCGTCTCGGCCACGTCGAATTGATACGGCATGAAGCCATCGGCTTTGATGTCATACGCCCGGCTCAGGGGAACGATGAGGTCCGGCTTGCCGATGGCCCATTCGTCGGGATAGACGCGTTTTGCAGGCGCCTCCGCCGCGTTGCCCAGAGGCCGGTCTTTCGAGTCAATCCAGGCGATGAGATCCGCCCTGTCGCGCGCGGCAAGCGAGCAGTCATTCGCCCAAGGGTTCGTTTCGTTCTCCTTCGTACCCGCCGCAAACCACGGTGGCATCGTGCGCTCGGAGATTACGCGTTTAATCGCCTTTGCTCGGTCTTTCACCTCGCCCGGTTCGTCCAGGGCGAAGGGCGCGATGCCCCCGTCGCGGTGACATTTAACGCAGTTTTGCTGAAGAATGCGCGCAACATCGCGGTGGTATGTCACCGGAGCGGCGGATTGCGCAGCGCCGTCCACATCGAGTTCGCAACCCGGCGCGGCCGTTGCGGCGATTCTGGGAATCTCGCCCTTTAGCAGGGCGGAAACGGCGTCCGCCAGGTAGCGGTGGCGCGGCGCATCCAGGTTGTAATGAACCCCGTATTGGTCGTCGAGGGCGCCGCGGTAAACGACCGTGCGCGCGGCATCAAGCAGGAAGACCTCTGTTGTTGTCCGAGCCTGCAGCGCCGAGGTGAGGGCCCTGTCTTTGTCATGAACGTAAGGGGCGGTGATTGCGAAGCCGGAAAACTGCGACTTGATGTCGTCCAGCTTCTCGCTGGCAATAGGGTTCACCAGCAACAGCGCAATGTCGTTTGCGGACAGTTCTTTTTCCAGTTTCGCAAGGTTCGGAATGTAGCGCTTGCTCACGGGACAGGTCGCGCTGGTCATCACAAGGACGACACCCTTGCGGGTATTCAGCTCACTCAGTCGATGCGTCTTACCCGAAAGATCCACAAACGCCGCGTCCGCGACCATTCGCCCCACGCCGACATCACCCGGCTTCAGAATCTCCGGACCGCCAGATACTTTCTTCACATCATCCGGCGAAATTGCAGGCGCATTTGAGGGTGTCCCGAGCGGATTCTTTCCGGCGTTGTTTGCGGCGCTGACTTTTTTGACGAGGGCCAATTCTTCCGCGTCAATAACGCCGTCGCCATTGCGATCCACGGTGTCGAACCACTTTGCGCCCGCCGCCTCTTCGCGGCTGATTTTTCCGTCTCCGTTTTTGTCGAGGACCTTCAGAATCGCATCGATTTGACTCGCGCTCGGAGCCGGCGGCGTTACGGGTGTTTGAACCGGCTTAACCGCAGCGGCCGGGTTGGACGGCCCGGTCTTCATCCCGCTCATCACTTGCTCGAATTCTGCGAGTGTGATCGCGCCGTCCTTGTTTAGGTCGAAGCGCTCGAACGTTTCGGCTTTCGGCAATTCGTCCTTGGTGATCCTGCCGTCCCCATTCTTGTCAAAGCGCTGGAAAACGCCGGGTGCTTGGGCAAGTGAAGATGAAACGGCCGCGATCGCTAATACCGCGGGGAGAATGGCTGCTTTTCTCATCGGTGGGTTGTTTTCGGTGCCTACGCCAGAAGATCGCGTACGACGTTGCCCTTCACATCCGTGAGCCGGAAGTCGCGGCCGGCGTGGCGGTAGGTGAGCTTTTCGTGGTCGAGGCCGAGGAGGTGAAGGATGGTCGCGTGCCAGTCGTGGATGTGGACGGGGTTCTCGACGGCTTCGTAACCGAGTTCGTCGGTGGCACCATAGGTCTGGCCGCCGCGTATGCCGCCACCGGCCATCCAGAGAGAGAAGCCTTTGTTGTTGTGGTCGCGGCCGCTGCCTTGAGCGTGCGGTGTGCGGCCGAATTCGCCGCCCCAGATAACGAGTGTGTCCTTCAGGAGGCCCCGTTCGCGCAGGTCGGTGAGTAGCGCTGCGACAGGCTTGTCCACAGCGGAGGTGTGCTTGGGAAGCTCGGTGTGGAGGTCGCGATGGTCGTCCCAGTCGCCGTGATTCACCTCAATGAAACGCACACCAGCTTCGGCGAAGCGGCGCGCGAGCAGGCACTGGCGACCCATGTAATCCGTCTCGGCCTCGCCGATGCCGTAGAGTTTTTTAGTCGCGTCGCTTTCCCCTGCAAGATCGAGCAACGATGGCACCTCGCTCTGCATTCGGAAGCCGAGTTCGAACGATTCGATGAGTCCCTCGACCTGCGGATTCGCCACGTCGCGTGCGAGCCGCTCTTGATTGAGCGTCTGAATGAGGTCGAGCTGCGCACGCTGCTGCGAGCGGTTGAGCTTCGTGTTGGCGACGTTGCTCACCTTCAACTCACCGACCGCGCGTCCAAACGGGCCGAGTGCTCCTATGGGTGTGCCTTGATAGATCGCGGGTAAAAAAGCGCTGCCGTATTTTTGCGCGCCGCCGTTGTTGCTTGTCGCGCTTAAATTAATGAATCCAGGGAGATTTTCGCTCTCGGTTCCGAGGCCGTAGAGCGTCCACGCGCCAAGCGACGGGCGGATGAATTGCTGGCTACCCGTGTGCATTTGGATACTCGCCGGACCGTGCGCAGGCAGGTCGGTCTGCATCGAGCGGATGATACACATCTCATCGGCGTGCTTTGCCATTTCTGGGAGCAACTCGCTGAATTCCGAACCGCTCTGCCCGTGTTTCGAAAATTTCCACGGTGAACCCATGAGCTTCGTGAAGCCGCCGGGTGAGCGCGGGCTTGGTTTACCGTCGGCGGCGGTGAGCGCGGGCTTGGGGTCGAGCAGATCCACATGGGAGGGTGCGCCGTTCATACAGAGGAAAATCACGCGCTTTGCCTTTGCCGCAAAGTGCGGCGCTTTAGGCGCGAGCGGACCGGTTGATCGGGCGACGGCGCGTTGCGCTAGGTCGGCAAACGCTAAATAGCCGAAGCCACTCGAGAGTGTGCGTAGCATCGAGCGGCGGGAATGAGACGCGGTGAGAAAATTGGGGCACATGTTGATGGATTAATTGAGTGTGCGGAATTCAGCGCTCGAGAAGAGCGCCTGGCAGAAGGCGTTGAGGGCGGTGACAAAAAGTTCGCGGCGTTTCGTCCCGTCGCTACCGGCATCGCTGAGAAAGCGGTCAAAAAACTGCTTTGTCGCGCGTTGTTCGGTGTCCGTTGGATCACGTCCGAAGGCCTGCACGTAAGCAGTGCGCACGCGCGCAGAGCCGTCCCCGGGCATGGCGAGCAGGCGCTTTGACCACACCTCGGCGAGAGATTGCATCACGGGGCTGTTTAGGAGGAAGAGGGATTGCGCGGGCGTGGTTGTCTCGTCCCGATTGCCGCTGACTGCGTTTGGATTTGCGAAGTCAAAGAGACCGAGCGCGTCGTTGAGCTGGTCACGGATGACGGTGAGATACACGGAGCGATAGCCCGATGTGGCCTCGGTCGTAGCGCGGGTGGCAGCGATGCCGGCAAAGTTGTCGCCGAGGCGCGCGGGCGTGGAGCCGACGGGCGGTACGGTCTCAAGCTTGCCGGACACAGAGAGCATCGCATCGCGTGCGGCCTCGGCGTCCAGTCGGCGCGGCGTCATGCGCCAGACGAGGGTGTTGTCGGGGTCGGTGGAGTGGTTCGCGGATTCGTAGGTTGTGGCGAGCCGGTACGCGCGCGAGAGCATGATTTCGCGAATGAGTGCTTTCACGCTCCAGTTCCGCTCAACAAAGCGCACGGTGAGATGGTCGAGCAGCGCGGGGTTGCTCGGCGTCTCGCCCATGGTGCCGAAATTATCCACACTCGCGACGAGCCCTCGCCCGAAGAGGTGATGCCACACCCGGTTCGTGATTACGCGTGCGGTGAGGGGGTTTTCGGGCGACGCAATCCAGTCCGCCAGCTCCCGACGACCGCTGCCCGCCGTGATGGGCATGCCTTTCACTGGCACAACCTGAAGGAAGCCGCGCGGCACGGTGTTGGCGGGTTTATTCGGCTCCCCGCGCAGGTAGAGCGGCATGTCGCCGGGCACCGTTTTGTCGCGCGCGCCCATTGCAAAGGGGCGCGGTTGGCCGTCATCACCGAGTTCCTTAAGCTGCTGGTTCACGAGGATGAGGCTCGAGCGCACGCCGATGGATTTGCGCGCTTTTTCCGCGTCATCGGGCAGCCGATATTTGTCGAGACCGAAGCCGCCGGTGAGTTCGCGCAATACTTTGTCGAGCCGCGCCTGCTCACTACGCAGCCGCTCTACAGAGGATTGCAGCGGCACGGTCGGCGTTGATGCGGGAAGGTCAATGAGCCTTGACGCCTGGTTATTCGTTACGACAGGAACGGTGCCGTAACAAGTCTCTGTGCTGCGGAAAATGCCGGCGAGCGCGTAGTAGTCACGCTGCGGGATGGGGTCGAATTTGTGGTCGTGGCAGCGCGCGCAGCCGACCGTCATTCCTAGCATCGCCTGGCCTAGAGTGTCGAGTTGCTCATCCACGACATCGAGCTGGAATTGCAAACGGTCGCGTTCGCTAAGTTGCTTCGGCCCGAGCGCCAAGAATCCGGTCGCTACGATTTGCTCGGCGCGCTGAGCGTCGTCCTTTGCGGGCAGCAGGTCGCCTGCGATTTGCTCGCGTACAAATTGATCGTAAGGCTTGTCGGCGTTAAACGACGCGATGACGTAGTCGCGATACCGCCACGCTTGCGGGTAAAGGATGTTTGCCCCGCGCCCAGTCGAGTCGGCGTAGCGGGCCACATCGAGCCAGTGGCGTCCCCAGCGCTCGCCGAATTGGGGCGACGCAAGGAGACGGTCTACGACCTTGGAAAACGCTTCGGATGATTTGTCACCGACGAATGCATCGACTTCCTCCGGCGTTGGTGGAAGTCCTATCAGGTCGAAGCTCGCGCGGCGGATGAGCGCTCGGGGTTCGGCATCGGCGACCGGCTTCAGACCTTTCACTTCCATTCCTGCGAGGAGAAAACGGTCGATGTCCGAGTGGGGCCACGCGGCGTCATTCACCGCAGGCGGTGCAGCTTTTTTCACCGGCTGAAACGCCCAGTGTTCCCGGCCCTTTTCGATATTGATGCTGCTTTTTGCGACCTTCGTACCGGTTGCTTCGCGGGGGTCAGGCGCGCCCATCTGCACCCACTTCTCGAAGTTTGCGACCACCGCGTCCGGCAACTTACCTCCTTTCTTTTTCGGCGGCATCTGCGTGTCCTTGTTTGCATAGCGGATGGCCTCTATGAGCAAACTCTTTGCGAGTTCGCCGGGGACGACTGCGGCACCACTGTCGCCGCCGGTTCGAATGCCTTCGCGCGTATCGAGCACCAGCCCGCCCTTGATCTTTTCGGCATCAGAGGAGTGGCACTCATAGCACTTGTCGGCAAGTACTGGGCGGATGTTCTTCTCGAAAAACGCGATGCCTTCTGCGGTGGGTGGCGCGTCTGCAGCCGTAGAAGGCTTCGCCGCCCCGGGTTTCGGTGCAGCCGCATTCGGCACACGCCGAGTCATGAATCCGCGGAACTCCTCGAGCGATAGCGCGCCGTCACCATTAGCATCGAATTTCTTGAAGATGCCTGGCACCGCCTCCGGATGCTCTTTGAAATACGGGATGGCTTCGGCGAGTCCCTCGAACTCCGACACGGTCAGCTTCCCATCCGCATCGGTGTCGAGATACGCGAAGACCTCCTCTGGTGGACGTGCTGGCTTCGCTGGCTCGGCGGGAGCGGACTTCGTTTCTGCGGGTGGCTGCGGTGCGCCTGTGGGGCGCTG
>CAIQKQ010000113.1 GCA_903872425.1 uncultured Opitutia bacterium
ATCTGCAGCCGTTCGACGCCGTCAGCTACGCCCGCGCGGTTTTCGGTTTGGAGGACAAGCCTACTGCTTAATCGGGCCAAGATCGCACAGGGCGGAAAGACGAAAACACGGAGCGGTAGAAATATTAAGCAGGAAATCAGGTGAAGATTGCCACGGAGTTTGAGAAGGTGTGCCGAAGGTTTGAGTAAATCGGGCTGGGAGGGGGAAGAACCGAGGCAGTGAAGGGGGCCGGCACTGGCCGTGCAAGGCCCGTGCAGGGGGCACGCAGGGATTGAGCATGTCAGCTTGAGCTGGCCGGGAGGCCGGGACATAGTGTAGGCATGATCACGGTGCTGTTTTTATTCGCGTTGATCGGATTGGTCGTGGGCCTGTTAGTTAAATGGGTCTTCACTGGCCCTTGGTCACTGCCATTTGACGGCGATTGAGTGGAGGTGAGACGGCCGCAGTTAGCCGCAGCTCGGCGAGCCAAGTGCCGAGCGCGACATTGTCGTTGAGCCAAAGGAAAGGGGCGCGTTTAGTGGGCGTGATCTCAATTCGCAGCGCAATCCGCCGCCGGACATAAATTGACCCTATGCCAACCCCTTCACCCGCCACACTCACGGCTCATCCAGTCGGGTACGTTGACGGCTGGAACCTCGCCCCGGCCTCGCACAAGCGCGCGTGGATGGATCAGACGCCGGATGGCTTCGCCTACCGCTGCCTCCCGCTAACGATGGCCAACCAAATGGGCTGGACGCTGTCCTGCCCGGTGGATTTTAGCGCTATTTGGAACGGCCAGCAGCTACCAGTATATCGGATGCCGAGCCGGCCCAATGCTGGAGGAATAGTAAGCGTCGCTCTGGGTGCCTCATGTCGGTGGCACGGGACTTGACCGGGCTGGAGGTACGAGACCTACGACAGTACAGCGAACATCAGGAGTTTCGTCGGTACGAGACTTACGCACCCGCGCCGGGCTGGCGCCAGTTCGCGAGCAGCAGGGGCCGCAGGTCATCCTTGGAGGTCATCGCGGGCAGGCGGGAAAGCACATCCCTGAGGTAAGCGTGCGGATTGTGACCGTAACGCTGACAGGTGCCGAGCAGCGAGTAGAGGACGGCCGCACGGTCGCCAGCGGCGGGGTGGCCGACAAACAGCCAGTTCTTCGCGCCGAGCTTGCTCGGTCGGATGGCGTTCTCGACGGAGTTAGTGTCGAGCTTGGTCTGGCTGTGCTGGAGATGGGCGGTGAGCGGAGCCCAGTGGCCGAGCAGATACCCGCAGGCCTTGCCGAACCCGGACTGCGGCAGCACCGGGCCGGCCAGCAACTCCTGCGCGAACGCCTTGAGCTCGGCCAAGGGCCGGGCGAAGTGCTCCTGCCGGAGCGCCGCGCGCCGGTCCCCGACGTTCGCCTCGTCCCATTCGCGCTCGTGCTGGTAGAGCTGGGCAATCAGCCCGAGCACCCGCGCGGCGTCGGCCGGGCGCTCTGCCGCCGCCTCAAAAAACTTCCGGCGGGCATGCGCCCAGCAGCCCACCCACACCACCTTGGGCCGCGTGCGCACATAGGCCGGATAAGCCTCGTAGCCGTCCGACTGCAGCACCCCCGCAAAGTCGCCGAGCAAGCGCTCTGCCTCCGCATGCTGCCGGGACAGCCGCCACTCGAACACGACCTCGCCGCCGGGCCGGCTCAGGGCCCACAACCAGCCCGAGGCGCTTTTGCCATCCTTCAGGTCCGGGTCGTGGCATTTGATGGGTGTCTCATCGATCTGCACATACCCGCTCTGGCGCAGGTCGACCTTCATGAGTTTGACCAGAGGCTCCAAGAGCGCGGTGGCCAGACCGGCCCATTCGGAGAGGTTTTGCCGGGAGATGGGCGCACCCCAGCGGGCCAGCATCTTCTCCTGCCGGTAGAACGGCAGATGATCGGCATACTTAGCCGTGAGCGCCCAAGCGATCAGACCGGCGGAAGCAAAGCCGCCCGGCGCGATCCGCGCGGGAGCCGCCGCGAGCAAGGGTGCGCGGTTCCGGTCGAGCCGGTGTTTGAACTTGGGCCGCACAATCTCGCGTTTGAAGAGCCGGGGCGGAGCAATCTCCACCTCGAAGGTCCGCTCCTCGCCGATGCGTTCGTAGAGATCAGGATCCTGCTGCACGGCCGCCGGGACAATCTCCACGGTTTCCTCCACCGGCAGGTGCGCAAAGGACTCCGTCGGCAGGGTGCGCTTGGGCGCGGGCCCCGCCGGACGCTCGTAGCTGACCGTCTGCGGTGCCGGCTCCGGGGGGGAGAAGCTTTTCGAGTTCGCCGAGTTGTAAGGCCAGTTGCGCCCGGTCCAGCTTTTCACTTTGACCGGAGCCGAATAGCTGTTGTTTGAACCATGCGATCTGGGCCCGCAGCACCGCGATCTGCTGTTGCAGGAAGCGGATTTCGTCGGGGGCTGAGGCCATCGTGTTCACTTATGCTGTTGTTAGCAAGTATCTTGCCAACTCTCATGGTCAGCAGGCGGATCAACTCAGCGCTCATACCACGGCTTCAGCGAGCCGTGCTTGAGCTCGATCCCGCCGACCAGCAACGCCAGTGCCTCTGGTGCGAGCGAGAGCTTGGTTTTCTTTTCGCTGGGGGTGGGCCAGGAGAACCGGCCCTGCTCCAATCGCTTCGCCAGCACCCAGACGCCGGTGCCGTCCCAATACAGCAGCTTCAGCCGGGTGCGCTCCTTGTTCGTGAAACAGAACACCGCACCACTCTTCGGGTCCTCGCCCAACTGCTCCTGCGCGGCCGCCCACAGCCCGTCGTATTGCTTGCGCATGTCCACGGGCCCGACGGCCACGAAAATCCGGATGGCGGCGGGGAACGCGAGCATCGGGTTCAGGGGCGCAAGGCCCGCACCAGCGCCGCTAGTTCCGCCGGAGTCCCACCGCGCAGCACCGTGCCGTCCGGCAAACGCACCTCCAAGGCGGCGGACGCTGGCCCGCAGTCCAGTGCCGCCTCGACAAAGCGCACCGACGGCACCCCCTCCCTCCGCCCGCGCTTCCCGCCGGCCGCGGCCGTCGGCAGCCGGCCCTTCCGTCGCTCGGCCTGGGCCCAGCAGCAGAACGTCGTGTAGATGAC
>CAIQKQ010000114.1 GCA_903872425.1 uncultured Opitutia bacterium
GAGGCAGTAGTCAAGCGGGGAGGAGTCAGGAAGATGCACCGTTACAAAATCATTTTCATGCAGCGCCCCGTCGAGGAGGTTGCCGCCTCCCAGCTCAAGATGCTGCAGCGCCGATTTCCGGGCAAAACCCACGCCTCTCCTGAAAAGATGGCCGGGGCACTACGGACGCACCGCGATGAAATCCTGAAAATGCTCAGCCACCTCAAGGGGGTCGAGGTGCTGGAGGTTTCGTATCCCGACCTCGTGCGCAATCCCGCCGCGTGGATCCCGCGCATCGCGGCGTTCCTCGGCCCCCGCTGGCTATTCGCCGCCGACAAAGCCGCCGCAGTGGTGAAGCCGGAGCTGCACCGCCAGCGTAATGAGCCCTCAAATACGATTGAGTGACTACAACCCTGAGAGGTGCCCGACTACTTCCGTCCGACCACCTGCTGGCTCAGAAGAACATCGCTTCGCTGAGGGCGGAGTCGGGCGCGAGCAGGCTGGCGGGCGCAGGTAGTGTCGTGGGCCCGTTGCCGAAGTCGGCCTCGAACTGCGCGTGGCGGGTGGCAAAGTCGGCCGTCCAGCGGAAAGATTTTTTGCCCGCGTAGCCGAAGGTGAGCGTGAACGAGCCAGGTGCGCCCGCCGCCAGCGGCACAAGGGTGAACCCGGCGTCTTGGCTTCCGCATTGGCCGAGACGATCCTTGAGCCAGGCGAGGAGCACGCGGGCCTCGGGGAGGAGCGCGGGGGCGTGGGTGAGGGTGACGGTTTTCAGGCCGTCGGCGAGCGTCGCCGCCGGGTAACGGCTGAGGAATTGGCCCAGCGTCTGGCGCAATTGCAGCAGGCGCGAGAAGGCCAGGTCGCGCACGGCTTCGGGGCGCGGCCACGCATAGCTGAGGGCGTCGGCGGGCGCGTGCGCGCTGTCGATGAGGATGCGGTTGGCGCGGGTGACGAGGTAGCGGTAGTCAGCCACGCGCGCCATGTTGGTGAAGCGGTGCGCCCAGTAGTAGAGTGGCAGGTCCCCGGAGAGACAGATGGAGACTTGGTTCTCTAAAAATTCGCGGGCGGTGCGTGGGTAACTGAGGATGACGAACTCGACGCAGCGTTTATCGGCCTTGGACTTGCCGAGGAAACACTCGCCGTAGATTTTCGCGCGCAACTCGGCGGGGGCGTCACGGTTGAGTTGCGGGCAAAGGATGACGACGCGGCTTGGGCAGCGCTGCGAGAACTTCACCGCCACCTGAAACTGTACGAGCGCATCCTCGGGCGTGGTGGCGGGGCCGAGGTGGAGGACGAAATTGACCTGTGTGGCCCGGGAGTCATCGGAGCCAGGCGCGGTCTCGCTCTGGGCGGTTTGCTCGCGCCACATCTGCGTCAGCCCCTTGGCGATGCCGCCAACGGACACCTCGAGGCCAGGAAGCGCGGAGAAAATATCGGAGGCAGGATTAATCATGGTTTATGGGTGATCGCGATTTGGAAGATGGACGGAAACAACCGGCAGACGCCGTGACGTGAGGGGGGAATTTCCAGGCAAACGACCACCATAACCATTTAAAATGCCCAGCTTACGCCGCGTTTAAGGCTCGCGCCAGCGGCGCTTGCGCTGGGCGAGGAGCGCGTCCGAGTTGGGCGGACCCCAAGAACCGGCGGCGTAGGAATCCATGCCAGCGCGGCCGACGCTGCGCCAGTAGTCGATCACCGGGGTGTAGATTTTCCAGGAGGCCTCGGTCTCGTCGCCGCGGATGAAGAGCGTGCCGTCGCCGATCATGCAATCGAGGATGAGGCGCTCGTAGGCCTCGGCAGTGTTGGAACCAAAGGTGGCGGCGTAGCGGAAGCTCATCTTCACGGGCTGCGTGCGTGTTTCCAGGCCGGGGATCTTGGTGTTGAACACGAGGCTCAGGCCCTCGTCGGGCTGGATCTGGAAGGCGAGGGTGTTGGCCGCGAGGTCGAACTTCGCACCTTCGCCGGCGAACAGCGTGCCGGGCGGGCGCTTGTAGTTAATGGCAATCTCGGAAACGCGCCGGGCCATACGTTTGCCAGAGCGGAGGTAAAATGGGACGCCCTGCCAGCGCCAGTTGTTGATCGCGAGGCGGATCGCGGAGTAGGTCTCGGTCCCGGACTGCGGGTTGATGCCTTCCTCCTCCAGATAACCTTTCACAGGCTTGCCGCCCATGAGGCCGGCGGAATATTGCGCGCGGGCCACGTCACCATGCGGGCCGACGGTGAGCGGCTGAATGGCCTTGAGGACCTTCACCTTCTCGTCGCGGATCGCCTCGGCGTCGAGCGAGCTGGGCGGCTCCATCGCGGTGAGCGCCAGGAGCTGCATGGTGTGATTTTGAATCATGTCGCGCGTGGCGCCACTCTGCTCGTAATAGCCACCGCGCGTGCCAACTCCGACCTCTTCGGCCACGGTGATCTGCACATTATCAATGAAGTCGCGGTTCCACAGCGGTTCGAAGATCGAGTTGGAGAAGCGCTGCACGAGGAGGTCCTGCACCGTCTCTTTGCCAAGGTAGTGGTCAATGCGGTAGACCTGCGGTTCAGCGAAGACGGAATTGATGGTCTTATTGAGCGCCTTGGCCGTCTCGAGGTCTTTGCCAAACGGTTTCTCGACGATGACCTTGGATTGGTGCGGCTGGCCTAGGTATTTGCTCGCGAGGCCGCTCGAGCCGAGGTTGACGAGGATGGAGGAAAATACATTCGGCGGCGTGGAGACGTAAAACACCGTCTGCACCTCGCGGCCCAGTTTCTTCTCGATGCCGGTGATTTTTTCCGCGAGCCGGTCAAACGCCGCCTTCTCATCGTAGCCGCCGGAGACGTAGGTCACGTTGGGCGCGAGGCGGTCCCATACCTCGGGCGTCGGCGCGCGACGCGAGAACTCCGTGATGCCGGCGTGGGCGAGCTTGCGAAACTCGTCATCGGGAATCGGTTTGCGGGCGAAACCGATGAGGGAGAACTCGGCCGGCAACAGGCCGTCGGCGCCGAGGTTGTAGATGGCGGGGATGAGCTTGCGGGCGCAGAGGTCGCCCGAGGCGCCGAAGATAACCACGACGGTCGGCGGCGCACCGCGGTGTTTGCTGAGACCTTGGAGGAAGGGATGCGATGGGGAATCGGCCATAGTGGGGCCAACGTGAGAGCGGGCGATGGGCCAAGGCAATGCCGATTGTGCAAAAAACACGCGACCGGCCACCCCTGCCGCCGGTTATTCGCCGGGCAGTTCGCCGTTACTCGCCGGGAAGCGGATCAGCTTGCCGGCATACACTGTCTCAAAATCAACATTGGCGGGCGTATCCACGGTGATCTGGATGGCACCGCGGCGCGGCACCTCGCGCGTTTCGTTGGCGCGGAGCGTGGCGTCGAGCAGCACGGTTGAATCGGATTTCTGGCGGAGCGTGATTTTGACCGGACCCTTGGCGTAGATCTTGAGTGGAGCTAGCTCCGCTGGGGCGGGTTTCACCGCGGCGTGCTCGGGCGCGGCCGGAACCGAGACCGGCTTCGGTTTACTGCTGACGGACCACAGGACGACCCAGACGACGAGCGCGATCGCCAGCACGCCGCCGCCTACTAGTTTGAGCAGATGCAGGAGCAGGCCACGTTCCGACGACGATTCGGTAACCGGAAACTTGCCGAGGTGTTTCGGCGGGCGCGAGGCGCGCGGCGCTGGTTTGTGCGCGGCGGACGATGGCATAGTACCGGCCGCTGGCGGTTCGGCGCGGGTGGTTTCGGCCGGACCGAATTCCATACGGCCGTAGATCTCGCGGTTGGCCGAACGGCCGGCGCGTGCACTGTCGGGATTGAGGTCGTCGAAATCGTTGACGAGTTTCTCGGCCGAGAGGCCGAGATAATGGGCGTAACCGCGGATAAAGCCGCGCAGGTAAATCGGGGAGAGACCGAGGTCGAGCTGGTTGGCCTCCAACTTTTGGAGATAGTCACCGCGGATTTTGGTCGCCTCCGCCGCCTCGCGTAGGGACACGCCCTTGCGTTTGCGGGCTTCCTCGAGGCGTTCGCCGATGGTCTGCATGGGGTGGAGTTAGAAGGATTGAGAGGGGATGAAAAGGATTAAAGTGGGAGGCCGAGCAGCCAGCAAAGAAACACCGTCAGCCCATCCGAATCCTGGTTTTCTGGCTTCCTACTTCAACTCAGAACGAGTCCAGATCTTTCAAAATCTCGCGCGGGCTGGAGCCGTTTTCCGGACCGACAATGCCGCGCTCTTCCATCAGGTCCACGAGGCGCGCGGCGCGGTTGTAGCCGATGCGGAGGCGGCGCTGGATCATTGAGGTCGAGGCGCGCTTGGTCGTGCGGAGCACGTCGAGGGCTTTTTTGAGCAGCGCCTCGTCGTCGAGGTCGGAGTTGTCCTCGGCGGCTTCTGTCTCCTCGGCCTCGTCCTCGGCGGCGGCGCGATCAATTTGCTCCTGCACAGCGTGGGCGTACTGCGGCGGGCCGTTTTGTTTGAGAAATTCCACCATCGCCTGCACTTCGTCGTCGCCGACATACGCCCCTTGGGCGCGCACAAGCCGTGAGCTGCCCGGCGGCGAGAATAGCATGTCGCCGCGCCCGATAAGCGTGTCGGCACCCTTGCCATCGAGGATGGTGCGCGAGTCCACCTGCGAGGCGACTTGGAACGCGATACGTGAGGGCAGGTTGGCCTTGATGACGCCGGTGATAACGTTAACCGACGGCCGTTGCGTCGCGATGATCAGGTGGATGCCGGCGGCGCGGGCGAGCTGCGCGAGGCGCGCGATGCTCGTCTCAATTTCCGCGGGCGCGACCATCATGAGGTCGGCGAGCTCGTCAATGATCGCGACAATGTAGGGTAGGCGCGCGGGCAACTCGACGCCTTCGAGCGGATCCACGTCGGTAAACGCCGCCTGGGGGTCGGGCGCGGCGGCCTCCGCGGTTTTTTTGCGCGTGTTGAAGCCGGTGATATTGCGGACGTTCTCACGGGCAAACATCTGGTAGCGCTGCTCCATCTCGTTGAGCAGCCACTTGAGCGCGGCGGGGACTTTCTTTGGCTCCGTCACCACCGGGATGAGCATGTGCGGGAGCGGGTTAAAAATTTTCAGCTCGACCACCTTCGGGTCCACCATGATGAGGCGCACATCCTTCGGGCTTTTCGAGTAGAGCAGCGAAGCGATGATGGCGTTGATACAGACGGATTTTCCCGAACCCGTCGCGCCGGCGATGAGCAAGTGGGGCATCTTCGCTAGATCGGAGACGAGCGGTTTGCCTGAAACATCCTTGCCGAGCGCGATGGGTAGGTCGGCTCGGGCGCCGGCCCACTCCTCGCTCTCCAGAATTTCGCGCAGGCCGACAGGTGTCGGATGGAGGTTGGGCACTTCGACGCCGACGGCGGCCTTGCCAGGGATGGGAGCGAGGATACGGACGGACTGCGCGCGCATCCCGAGCGCGATGTTCTTGTCGAGGCCGGCGATTTTTTCCACGCGCACCCCAGCGGCCGGAGAGAGCTCGTAACGCGTGATCACGGGGCCCACGTGGATCTCGCCAGGTGTCACGGCGACATCGAACTCGCCGAGGATGCGGACGAGGTCGGCCATGTTTTTTTGGTATTCCTCGTCGCTGTCAGCGGCGGGGCGCGCCTGCTCCTTGAGCAATGTAAGCGGGGGGAACTTATAATTGGCGTCGTCGCTCTGCGGTAAAATAATTTTCGCCGCCTTCTTGGGCTCAGCCGGTTTGACGATCGCGAGGCCATCCTTCACGGTCTTGACCGGTGCGGTGACGGGGGGCTTTTCCTTCTCGGGCGGGGGTGTGGCGTCGGTCGGATGATGACGCACGAGCTTAAGCGCGGGCGGAGCCTTCGCCTCGGCCGGGCGCGGTGCGGGCGCGTTGAAGGGTGTGGCGGGAAACACACCGGAAGCTGGCACCACGCTGCTGGCTGGCCGGGCCAATGCCGCTGGCGGCGGCGCTGCGACTGCGGGGGGTGGCGTGCGCGCAAATTTCTTCGGCTCGGCCGCCGCTGCCCGCGCCTCTGTCCGGGCCTGCGCCCGCGCCGCGCGCCATTCCTGAAACTGCTGCAGCGTCCGCTCAAACGACCGGGTAATGTCGCGCGAAAAAATAAACACCAGCGCCACCGCATAGGTGAAAAACAGCAGCAGCACCGCTCCAAAAGGTCCGAGCGGACCGCCCAGGAATCCGCCGACTTTGTTTTTCTCCGCATGGTAGAGCCAGTCGCCCAGGCCGCCGCCTGGCCCGGACGGATACCAGGTTTTGCTGAAACTGATATTGAGCATGGCGAGCAGCCCGCTGGCGGCGATGATGGCCAGCACCATGGCAGAGAAGCGGGTGGCGACCAACCGACGCGCATGCCAGATCGCTAGGCAGAACGACCACAGCAAAAACACCGGCAGCAACCACGTCGCCGCGCCCAGCCAGATAAAGCCCAGCCGCGTCAAATCGGTGCCGAGCGAGCCCGACCAGTTGCCGTCGAGCTTGTCCTGCGCGGCGGGGTCGCCCTGAAAATCGCCTTTGATGAAAAAGCCCTGCTTGAGATGATTGTAGCTGATGAGCGCCACCAGCAGCCACAGCCCCAGCCCGAGGCAGACGAACGCCGCCAGCCAGTTGGGCTGGTAACGCGGCGCGCTGGCCGACGGTTCATCATTTGGGTTTGAACTAGTGGATTTCGCCATGAAGGTTGGCGCGGCTGGCCGCGCGGTCCACAGTTCACGCCCGTTCGCGCGCCGGTCAAACGCAATCCCGCCGCCGCGCCGCACTCGCCGTGTCGCTTAACGAAATTTTAACGCCTTTCTCATTCCGCCGCCATGAACGAATTCCTCCGCTTCGTTCCGCTCCCCCAAGAGCGGGTCTGGGGTGGCCGCGCGCTTGAGACCGCGCTCGGTCGCGCGTTGCCACCGGGAGACCGGCCCTTTGGCGAAAGCTGGGATATCGTGGACCGCCCCGAGGCCCAGTCGGTCGTGGTGGGCGGTGCGTTCGCCGGGCTGACGCTCCGCGAGTTGATGGAGCAGCACTCCGCCGCCATCATGGGCCCGCGCTGGCCGGTGGGAAAACCGTTTCCGATCCTCGTCAAGTGGCTCGACTGTCGCGAGCGCCTGTCCTTGCAGGTCCACCCGCCCGCCGCCGTCGCCGCGAAGCTGGGCGGTGAGCCGAAAACGGAGAACTGGTTTATCGCCGCCGCCGCACCGGATGCGCACCTCATTGTCGGCCTCAAGCCCGGTGTCACGCGCGCGCAGTTCGAGGCCGCCGTCGCCGCCGGCACGGCCGAGGCGTGTGTGAACCGTTTTCCCGTCGCGGCGGGCGACTCCGTGCTCGTGCGCAGCGGGACGGTCCACGCGATTGACGGCGGCAACCTCATCCTCGAGATCCAGCAAAACTCGGACACGACCTACCGTGTGTTTGACTGGGGCCGCGTCGGCCTCGATGGCAAGCCGCGTCAACTCCACCTCGCCGAGTCGCTGCAAGCCATTCGCTGGGACGCCTCGTCGCCACCGGTGATTAAGGCCGGAAAAACTCCTAATGTCTTGGCCAACGCGTCCGAATTTAAAATCTTCCGCGTGCCGCTGGTGGCAGGTGAATCGCTGCGCTTCGCGGCAGGTGAAAAACCGCGCATCCTGAGCGTTGTCGAAGGCCATCTTGCATCGGCTGCCGGAGAGCTAACGAGTGGCGACAATGTCGTGCTGCCTTTCGCGGGTGGGTTCGCCTTCACGGCGACGGAGAGCGCTCTCGTGCTGACGACGGACGATTTCGTGTGAATGGATTTTAGGCCATCTGCAAGTGCGGCGATTTCTTCTCGTCGTAAATTTTCCGAATCTGCGGAATTTTCACGGCAACTTGCTGGCTTGAGTAATCGAGATAGGCGGCAATTTCAGCTGCAAACGCTGACGTTTCATTATCGGGCAGGTCAAAATGAGAAGGGGCATTTTGCGCGATGTGTCTAATGCGTGTCCAACAGTGAGTGCCGGGAAGGTCTTTGCAGGGAGAGCGTGGCGGCAGATCATGAAACTCGACACCGAAGTTGATGTAAAATCGTAAAGGACAGTTTGGATCGCTCCAATTACTGCCCTGAAACTGCACGCGCTCGGTGTAGCTCCCCATGTCGCGAGAAAAAATGTGACGCAGCTTCGTGTATCCGTGTGGCTTCAAGTGCGTTTTATGCAGATGGCTAAAGAATTCTTTGGCTGAATCGCGCATTTCTCTTAGGTGCGTGAAGTCTGCCGTGAATCTGAACGGACGGACAAGCTTGAAGAATCGCGCGAGCCTTGCATGGTTCGCGGCTCTCATGCCTGAAACCGCCGATACTTCACCCGACCATCCACCCGCTTCCGCCGCGCCGACCTCCGAGGCCGCGTCCGCCGCCGGTGCATCCGCTCCGGGCGAGGCCGCCGCGCTCGCCGAGCAGCTTGCCGCCGCCAAGAAGGAGGCCGCCGCCAACCGCGAGGCGCACCTGCGCTCCGTGGCCGACCTAGAGAATTTCCGCAAACGCACCGTGCGCGAGAAGGATGAGCTTCGGCAATTCGCCGCGTCGCGTGTGCTGGAGGACCTGCTTCCCGCGCTCGACAATCTCGCCCTCGGCCTCGCCGCCACCAAGGCGCCCAACGCCGACCTCAAGACCCTCACCGGTGGCGTCGAGATGGTGCTCGCGCAGCTTAAGAGCGCGCTCGCGAACCACGGGCTCAAGGAGATCAGCCCCGCCGGGCAGCTCTTCGACCCGCACCAACACGAGGCGATCGCGCATGCGCCCAGCGCCGATGTGAAGGCAGAGCATGTCCTCAACGTCGTACGCACCGGCTACGCACTCAACGGCCGCCTCCTGCGCCCGGCAAGCGTGGTGGTTTCCAGCGGCCAGGCGAAAGCGGAGGAGAAAGTGATCTGAGGGTAGGGACGGCTCGCTGAGCCGTCCGCGCGGACACCTCCCAACCGCGCCGCCCGCCCAATCCAATTTAATCCAACCATGGCCCAAGAAGACTATTACGCGCTGCTCGGCGTCGAGAAAAGCGTCGACGCCGAAGCGCTCAAAAAAGCCTACCGCAAAAAAGCGGTGCAGTTCCACCCGGACAAAAACCCCGGCAACAAGGAGGCCGAGGAGATGTTCAAGAAAGTCTCGCACGCCTATGAGGTGCTGAGCGACGCGGAGAAACGCGCGGCCTACGACCGCTACGGCGCAGCGGCGTTTGAGGGCGGCGGTGCGGGCCCGCGCGGGCCGGGCGGGTTCGCAGGGGGGGGCGGGTTTCACGATCCGGCGGACATTTTCCGCGAGGTCTTTGGCCGCGGGGGCGGTGGGAGCGGCGGAATTTTTGACCAGATGTTCGGCGGTGGCGGGGGCGACGACGGCAGCCGCGACGGGGCCGACCTGCGCTACGATCTGGAAATCACGTTGGAAGAGGCGGCGCGCGGGCTAGAGAAGGAGATTTCGTTTCGCAAAAACATGGGCTGCGAACGTTGCCACGGCAACGGGGCCGAGCCCGGCTCGAAGCGCACGACCTGCACGACCTGCAAGGGCGCAGGCCAGGTGCGGCGCAGCGGCGGCATCATCACGTTCACACAGACCTGTCCGTCCTGCGGTGGCGCGGGGCAACGCGTGGACAAGGTCTGCACCGCGTGCCGCGGCGAGGGCCGCGTGCCCCAGACGACCAAGCTCACAGTGAAAATCCCACCTGGGGTGGACACGGGCTCGCGGCTACGCTCCTCGGGCAACGGCGAGGCCGGGCTGGCGGGTGGCGCATCGGGCGACCTCTATATCGTGCTGAGTGTGCGCGACCACGAGCTGTTCCAGCGGCAGGGCGACGACCTGTTTTGCGAGATCCCGGTGAAGTTCACACTCGCCACGCTGGGCGGCAGCATCGAGGTGCCGACGCTGTTCGGCAAAGGCTCGCTGAAAATTCCCGCCGGCACGCAGAGTGGTACGACCTTCCGCCTGCGCGAAAAAGGCATGCCCAGCCTGCGCGGTGGGCGGCAAGGCGATCAGCTGGTGCGCGTCCATGTCGAGGTGCCGCAAAGCCTGACAGCCGAGCAGCGGAAACTCCTGGAAGAGTTCGCCCGTGTGAGCGGCGACGCCGCCGAGCCGACCTCAAAAGGATTCTTCGAAAAGGCGAAAAAGTTCTTCTGAGCGGGAGCTTTTTCGATCATTAAGCGCAAAGCGGCGAAGGCGCGGAAACGAGACGACAGCGTTGAGGGAGGAAGCCATGCAACCAGGAGCAATTCCTTAACACGGATACAGGATCGGTTTGATCCCCTTCTTGGCTTCATGGCTTCTCCCTTAAACTCTCCGGCTTAGCCGCATCGTATCTTTGCGCTGAAAACCAAAGTGTGTCTTGCGGCTTGCCAGTAGGGTGGGCGCGTGAGCGATAATCGCCAGACCACCATGCGCATCGTCATCCTAGGCTCCGGCCGCGGCTCCAACGCTGAGGCCATTCTCCTTGCCCAGCAGGCCGGGCGGCTGGGCCGCGCGCAGGTGGTGCAGATTTTTGCCGACAAACCGGAGGCCGGTATCCTGGCGCTCGGTCCGCGCTTTGGCGTGCCGGCGCGTTTCTTGGATCCCGCGCCGTTCAAGACGAAATTAGAAGGCGAGGGCGAAGCGCGCTGGGTCGCAGCCATTCGCGCGAGTGCGCCGGATTTGGTCGTGTTAGCGGGCTTTATGCGGGTGCTTAAACCGGGTTTTCTTGGCGCGTTTGCCGGTAAAATCATCAACTTGCACCCGAGTCTGCTGCCGCAGTTTCCCGGACTCGACGGTATCGGGCAGGCGTTTCGCGCTGGGGTGAAGCTCACAGGCTGCACCGTGCACTATGTCACCCTGGAGGTGGATGCAGGAAAAATTATCGAGCAGGCGCAGGTGCCCGTCGAGCCGGGTGACACGCTGGAAACGCTCGCCGCAAAAGTTCACGCCGCGGAGCACAAACTGTTGCCCGCTGTCATCGCGCGCCTGAGCGAGTCGGCCGGTGCGTGAGTTTACCGAAGGCCGGCGCGCCCACGTTACGCCGCCGAGGTGAGCTTCACTTTTTTGTCACCGTGAAGCCCCGGTCGCCGAGCCAACTCACGAGCAGCGATGGCCACGCGGCTGGCAACGCGGACTTGAAGTTGCCCAGCCCGAAACCGTGCGCGCCGCTGGCAAAGACGTGCATTTCCACCGGCACGTTGGCCTGGTGCAGGCGCAAATAGAGGTTGGCGATGCTGTCGGAGATGGCGCGGTCGTCCGAGGCCGAGACCATGAAGGTCGGCGGCGCGGCATCAGCGGTGTAGGCGCGAGCATTGCCGGGATAGACGAGAACTTGGAAGGAGGGTTTTTCACTCAGCCGGTCAACGAGGTCGGCGGCATCGTGGTCGGTCCGGTCGGCTGACATCGCGGCGCGGGCGACGACCTCTGCGCCGGCGGAGAAGCCCATCACTCCCACGGCGTCGGCGCGCAGGCCCCACTCGGCAGCACGGCTGCGGACGAGGCGCACCGCGCGCTGCGCGTCAGCGGCCGACTCTTTCTCGACGGCGTAGGTCGAGCCGGGAGCCTTGGCGAGGCGGTATTTCAGCACGAAGGCGGCGATGCCGTGGTCGGCGAGCCACGCAGCGACGTTGTAACCTTCGGTGTCAATCGCGAGGTTGGTGTGCCCGCCGCCGGGCGCGACGATGATGGCCGCGCCGGTGGCTTTGTCTTTCGCCGGCAAATACGGCGTGAGCGTGGGCGTATGGATGTTGGTGACGCTGATATAGTGGATGCCCTCCCAGAGTTTGTGGACGACCTGCTCCTTCTCGGCCTGCTTGCCCTCCGAGCCGGGCGCGACGCCGGACCAGAGCGCGATGGCGGCC
>CAIQKQ010000115.1 GCA_903872425.1 uncultured Opitutia bacterium
AGCGTGGTTGGCAATGACCACCTGCCGGGCCGCGCCAGTGTGGCGGTTGATGATGACGGGGCCAACGAGGTTGGCCGTCGCGGTGGCATTATCGCGTCCGCTCACGGTGACGATGTTGAGCACGAGCGCGTCGGCGGCCGTGACAATGCCGAGGGCAGCGGCGTCGTCGTCGAAGAGCTCGGGCGCATAATCGGGCACGATGCCAGCGGGGTCAATGACTACAAAGTGCAGCGGATCGGGGCCGTGCAGGCGGAGCCATTGAAACGGGAGTTGCTCGCCGATGTGGAAGACCTCGCCACGCCGGTGTTCGGGGAAGCCGACGAGACCGGCGGCGAAATGGAGTGCGAGCGCAGGCGGGCCAGCGGGCGCGAAGGGCGTGGCGGTTTCGTCGAGGACTTTCATAGATGGAGGAGAAAATAATAATAGGACACAGGCGGCGCGGAGAGCGCGCTCAATGGAGGTAGTCGAGGAGCGAGAGGTTGAGGACTTTGGCGGCGGAGGAAAGCGCCGCTTGGTAGGCTTGGCTGGTCTGGTTGAGCTTGATTAGCGTGGAGGGGAGGAGGCAACGGGGCATGACGCGGTCAGCGTTTGAGCTGGTTGATGTTTTGGAGCATCTCATCGGAGGCTTGGATTGCCTTGCTGTTCACCTCATAAGCGCGCTGGGCGACGATGAGGTTCACCATTTCCTCGACGATGTTGACGTTTGAGGTCTCGGTGTAGCCTTGCATGACACTGGCGAAGCCTTGGGTGCCGGGCTGGCCAGACTCGGGCGCGCCGCTGGCGGCGTTTTCCGCGTAGAGATTGCCGCCGAGGCTATTGAGACCGCTCGGATTCGCGAAGCGCGCTAGCGTGAGTTGAAAGCTGGTGTTGCCAGCGGCGGTCTGGTAGGTGACTTGGCCGTTTTGCGAGATACTGATGTTGGTCGTGCCGGGGGGGACATTTTGGAAGCCGCTGAGCACCGGCATGCCATCCGTGGTGACGACTTGGCCACTGGCGTTGAGCTTGAAGGAGCCATCACGGGTGTATCCGGTTGTGCCGTCGGGCCGCTGAATCTCGAAAAAGCCATCGCCCTGCAACGCGAGGTCGAACTGCGCACCCGTGTTAGTGAGTTGGCCCTGAGTAAAATCCTTCGACGTGGCGGCGACGCGCGAGCCATTGCCGACCTCAATGCCTGTGGGAACACGGTTGCCACCGTCGGACTCTGAGCCTGCATTACGTGGCTTCTGGTAAAGCAGGTCCTGAAACTGGATTTTGCTGCGCTTAAAACCGACGGTGTTCACGTTCGCGAGGTTGTTCGCGATATTGTTCAGGTTGAGCTGCTGGGCTTCCATACCAGTAGCGGCGGAGTAGAGGGAGAGATTCATGGCGGGAATTTTTGGGGACGGAGGGGATGATGCCGGGCGGCTCAGGTCAGCGCCTCCAGCGTCTGCCCCATGGCCTGATCACGGGTTTGAATGAGTTTTTGGTTGGCCTCGTAGGCACGGGAAATATTGACCAGATCCACCATCTCGCGAAGCGGGGCCGTGTTGCTTGCCTCAAGATAGCCCTGCTGGATCTCGGGTTTCTCGGCTGGTTTCATGCCGGCACTCGGGCCTGCGCTAAAGACGCCCGCCGAAAGAGACGAGAGCTGCGAGGGATTGCTGGCCTTAAACACCCCGATGCGACCCAAGATGGAGTCGCCGAAGCGCACCGTGCCGTCGGCATTGACGACGAGCTTGCCGTTCTGCGCCGGAAACTGGATCGGGTTGCCGTCCTCCGAGAGCACTTCGAGACCCTGCGTGGTGACTAGCATGCGGTCGGCGCGAATCTGGAATTGTCCCGCCCGCGTGTAAGCCGTCCGGCCGTCGGGTGTCTTGAAGCCGAAAAATCCCTCGCCCGAAACGGCAAAATCGAGGTCACGACCCGTCGGCTGGTTTTCACCAGCAATAAACGAGATGGCGTAGCGCGTCTGCGGCAGAATACCCGGTACCCCATCACCACGATCCGGTTTCATGTCCGGGCTGTAAAGAATCTCCCCCGAGCTCACACCGCTGACTTGTACCGTGCGCCGCTTGAAGCCGGTGACCTGGCTGGAAGTGATGTTCTGCGACACGGCGTCTTGCCAACGCTCAAGGGCATTGAGCGCGGAAGCGTTTTGGTAGAGGCCAATGTTCACGCCGCTATATTAGCAATGGATGTGCCACGTTTATATCTCGTTGCTATATAATTCTATACAAATTTCTTAACCGTCAAAACCATTTTCACTCCCTGCCCAACGGCAAAAATTGCCGAACGCAGGCGCCGAGGCTGTGGGGTGAGGTGTATTAAATCTGGGGGGCGTGCTAACTCGCAGCTTACCAAGCAGAAAGCCCCCGGGTAAGGTAGATTACGTGTCATCCTCTCGAGTATTTTCGCTTGTCCGCAGTTGAAGTTTTTTACTCCCCGCCCACCCTGCCACTATGGAACTAGAGATCACACTACCCGACGAGATCGCCGTGATGACGTTGCCGGGAGCGGCGCTGTTCCCGCAGGCCTTGATGCCGCTGCATATTTTCGAACCGCGTTACCGCACGATGTTGCGCGATGTACTTGCTTCCCACCGCCTATTTGCCGTCGCCGGCCTCGACGAGTCGCCTCTGGCCGCCGGTCGCTTCGAGCCCCCGTATCGCATCGCCACCGTCGGCATCGTACGCGCTTGCCAAATAAATGACGACGGCACCTCTAACCTGCTCCTCCAAGGCCTCACTCGCGTCGAGGCGAGCAGCATCCTGAGTGAGGAGCCCTACCGCCGCATTGGCATCCGCCCGCTTGTCAGCGCGCCCGGGGCCAACCCGGCAGAAAACCTCCGTGCCCGTGCCGTCCTCGCGCGGCTACTCTCCGCCCGCCACCGCCTCACTGGCCGTGCGCCAGACGATCTGCTGCGTTTTCTACGCACAGTGGACGACCCGGAGGCGTTCGTCGATATCGCAGCCTTCAGCCTGTGCGACGACCCCGGGTTAAAACAAACCCTTCTGGAAACGCTGGATGTGGCCGCGCGCCTGCGCCTCTTCGGCGAGCACCTCCGCCGCCAAATTGACCGCCACAAGCTTGCCCACCGACTCCAAGGCGGGCTCGCCAACGAAGACATCGCAAACAACTGAGCCTCAGATACAGGGGGTATAGGCACCGTTGTTGGCGCTTGACGGCCCCCCATGCAAAATCTCTACTGCGCCCTCACCGCCTCGCCGCCCTTCGCCGCGCGACCGCGACCATCCTCCCTTGTCGCCCAATTTTTTATGGCCAATCCAAAACGCAAGACCTCCAAACGCCGCAGCGCCAACCGCCGCGCGGCCAATGCCTTTGTCGCCCCCCAGTTCGCCACCGACCCCACCGACGGCTCCGTCTTCCGCCCGCACCGCGTGAACCCGAAAAACGGGATGTATCGCGGTCGCCAAGTGCTCACCGTCGAGGCCTGAGACGCGCACGCGCGGAAAAATTCTCCGCCCCTCCGCTCTCCCCGGCGATGACCCACTCCCCTGGCGGCCCGGCCCATATCGCCGTTGACGCGATGGGTGGCGACCTCGGCCCCTCCGAGGTGGTCGCTGCCACCCGGCTCGCGCTCGACGAGATTGGCGGCCTCAGCCCGCTCACCCTCGTTGGCGATGAGGCGGTGTTGCACCCGCTCCTCTCGCACGCCCGACTCGCGCGCGACGGTCGCGTGAACGTACTGCATGCGGCCGAGGTAATCACGATGGACGACAAGCCGCTCGTCGCATGGAAACGCAAGCGCGACTCTTCGATGGTGCGTGCCATCGAGCAACTCAAGACCGGCCACGCCGCCGCCGTGGTAAGCTGCGGCAACACCGGCGCACTCATGGCCGGCGGCACATTGCGGCTCCGCATGATTGCAGGCGTGGATCGCGCCGCGCTGGCCGCCGTCATTCCCCGCGAAGGCGGGCATTTTATTTTGATTGATGTCGGCGCGAATCCCGAAGCTACGGCCGAGCATTTGCTGCACAACGCCATCCTCGGCTCGCACTACGCACGCGTCGTGCTTGGAGTCGCTCGCCCGCGCGTCGGCCTGCTCACCATCGGCACCGAAGAGGGCAAGGGTAATGCGCTCACCGCCGCCGCGCACACCTTGCTGAAGCGCGCCGCCCACGCCCATGTGCTCAACTACGCGGGGCCAACAGAGGGTTTTCAAGTGTTCACTGACCATTGCGACGTCGCCGTGTGCGACGGCTTCACGGGCAACTTGCTGCTGAAAAGCTGGGAGTCGCTCGCGCATTTTTTCAAAGGTACGCTCAAACGCGAGTTGAAGGCCAACCCGCTGCGCTTCGCCGGCTCGGTGCTCTCGCTCGGGGCCTTCGATGCGCTGAAGCGCCGCATTAACCCCGACCGCTACAGCGGCGCGCCGCTCCTCGGCCTGCGCGGCAATGTCCTCAAGGCCCACGGCTCGAGCAACCGCCATGCGATCTGTGCCGCCATCCGCTCGGCCCACGCCATCGTCCGCGCCGACATGCTCCGCCACATTGAGTCCGACATCGCCCGCGCCAATGTTCTCACCGTGCCCGCCGCGAGCCCGGAGGCTACGGCCAATTAAATTTTGAGCATGGCCACCACCGACATCTGCATCCTCGGCACCGGCGCGCACGTCCCGGCGAAAGTGCTCACCAACCACGAGCTCGCGCGCATGGTGGACACAACCGACGAGTGGATCGTCACCCGCACCGGCATTCGCGAGCGCCGCATCGCCAGCAAGACAGAGATGACTTCCCACATGGCCGCCGCCGCCGCGCGCGCCGCCTTAGCCAACGCCGGCGTGACGGCCGAGCAGATTGACCTCGTCATCCTCGCCACGCTTACGCCCGACCAGCCGATGCCCGCGACAGCCTGTCTCGTGCAGCACGAACTGGGCGTGCCGGCCGGCGCGGCCTGTTTCGACCTTAACGCCGCGTGCTCCGGCTTCCTCTACGCGCTCGACACCGCGTGGGCCATGCTCGCTTCCGGCCGCCACCAGCATGCGCTCGTGATCGGCGCGGAAAAGATGTCCTCGCTCGTGGACTGGACCGACCGCTCGACCTGTGTGCTCTTCGGCGACGGCGCGGGTGCGGCCGTGCTCGGCCCAGCGCGCGGCACCGCCCAAATTCTCGGCGCCCGCCTCTACGCCGAAGGCGCGCACGCTGGTCTCCTCTGCGTGCCGCGCAGCCCTAAACCTTTCATCCAGATGAAAGGTCGTGAGGTGTTTAAAAACGCCGTCCGCGAGATGGAGGACGCCGTGCGTGACATCCTCGAGCAACACGGTGTCGCCGCCAGCCAGATCGCCTGTGTCGTGCCGCACCAGGCCAACCGCCGCATCATCGAGTCGCTCGCGCAATATCTCGGCCTTCCGCTCGAACGTTTTGTCGTCAATCTCGACCGCTACGGCAACACCTCCGCCGCCAGCATCCCTCTCGCGCTAGACGAGGCGCGCCGCGCCGGTCGCGTGCGGGCGGGCGACACAACGCTGCTCGTCGCCTTTGGGGCAGGCTTGACCTATGGCTCCGCGTTGGTTCGCTGGTGAAAATGTTCACCATCTTCGCCCCGCCCGCCCGCATCCTCGCCGCCTTGTCGTTTTGCCTGCTGGCCCCTATCGGCCGCGCAGACTTGGTCTGGACGCCCGCGAAAGGCTGGCAAGCCGAAGGCGGCGTTCTGGCTCCACTCGTCTCCCCCGAGGGCGGCGGCCGTACTGCGCTCGACCTGATGAACCAAGCAAGCGCCGCCGAGGAAAGAGCGGATAAGTCTACCGCGCTCTCGCTCTACGAGCGCGTCGCCAAAAAATATCCGCGCTCCGAACTCGCCGGCGAGGCGCTTTACCACGCGGCCCAGCTCCGACTCGACCGGGGACAACTCCACTCGGCTTTTGAGAACTTCCAGGCCATCGTCGCCGAGCACCCAGAGACGTCGCACTTCAACCAAGTCATCGGTCAACAATACAGCATCGCCGCCGCCTTGGTGGACGGCACCCACAATCGGATGTTCGGTTGGATTCGCGCCCCGTTCACGAACCGCTCGCAGGGCATCGAATACGCTGAGAAAGTTCTCCTCAACGCCCCGCACAGCGACTACGCCCCGCTCACCTTAATCAAAATTGCCCAGGGTCAGGAACACGTCGGCAATCCGGAGGAGGCCAAGGATGCCCTCGACCGTCTCATCAGCAATTATCCGCAGAGCCTGCTGGTGCCCGACGCCTACCTCCGCCTCGCGCAAGCGTACGCCAGCGACGTGCAGGGGCCGGCTTACGACCAAGGCGCAACCAAGCAGGCCATCACCTACTACGAGGATTTTACGATTCAGTTTCCACAGGACCCCAACGTCCCCTCGGCTGCCAAAGGCCTCGCCGACATGAAGACTGTGCTCGCCCAGGGCAAACTTGAGATCGGTGATTTTTATCTGCAGAAACGCGCGAACTTCACCGCCGCTCGTGTGCTCTACAACGAGGCCATCACCACCTATCCCAATTCGCCCGTCGCTGAGCTTGCGCGCCAACGGCTCACCGAGGTGGATACCGCCGAAGCCAAAGCCAAGGCCGTCGGCCCCGCGCGCAAAAAGTTCCTCGGCCTGTTCTGACCGTTCCGCCCGCGCACCGTGCGGCAGAGTGCTGCAAGTAGACTGAGCTTCCAATTTCCCCACACCGGGCGGCACCCTCTAGCACCGGGGGGAATGGCCTGGGGGAAACGTCGCGTAGCAATCCCACAGTCGCACCCAAGCAGCCGCCGCCACTATTCTTCCTCGGGCCAAACACCTTTGGGTGTTGCGGTGCCGCCGCTGTCAGCGTCAACTCGCCAAATGGCAACGTCTCCACGCCCATCCGTGAAATCCGCGATCACAAAGTTTTTTCTTCCGTGCTTTGCCCTCGCGCTGGCTGCACTCGTGTCGCTCACTGGTTGTGGGCATTATCGGCTGGGTACCGGCTCTCGGCCGACCTTTGCCTCTATTTACATCGCGCCGGTGCAAAACAAAGCCGATGCGCCACAGGCCACGGCCGTGGTCAGCGCCCGGCTCCGTGAGGCGTTTCTCCGCGACGGCCGCGTCGCACTGACGGCCGCACCCGAGGAGGCAGACGCCCTGCTTGTGGTCACGCTCACCCGTTACGGCCGCGAGACGCTAACGGCGCTGGCCGCTGATACGGGCCGTGCCCGCAAGCTCAACCTCGCGCTTGAGGCGACCGCCACCCTCACCGACCGCCGCACGGGACGCACCCTGTTTGAGCGTCGGCCATTGCATGCTGACCGGCAAATATTTACCGACAGCGGCCAGCTCCAGGCCGAATACGATGCTGTCCCGCTGCTCGCCGAGCAGCTCGCGCAGGCGGCCTCACGCGCCACGCTGGATACTTGGTAAGATCCGACGGCTAAGACTTTAACTAGCCGACTCAGAACCGAAAGAAGCCGCGGACCTTCTTGGAGATTTTGTCGAGAAACTTAGACTTGGGCGGCGCGGGAGGCACATCTGGCAACTCCGACGAAGGCACATTGAAATATTTCTCATTCGAGGCCAGCTGCCGGAACTGCTCGGCGTTGGCGAAATCTTTCACGTCAATCATGTGCTGCAAAATGCCTGCCGTCGCTGCGTAATAATGCCGACGGACGAGGGCGTTACCAGCGGTGTTCAGCGCAAAGGCAACAGGTTTGTCCTGCTCGGTTCTGACCATGATGGCATCAGACTGTCCGAGCGCCGTGTAAACCGTTTGGAGAAAACCCCAAATCTCTCTGCCCGCGGGTCCGTTGATGTTGTCCGGCTGCTGCATGGCCAGCAATTGTACGAACTGCAGCCAGGCGATAGCGGACTCCTCGTGACGCCCCCGACTAAACAAGGCCTGGGACAAATACTGGTAACAACTGAGCTGATTAGGTGCTAAGTTGCGGGCGTAAGTGGAGGCGGTGATTGTCTCGTCAAACGCATGCTCCATTTGGGCAATGAGCACCAAGGCCGTCTGAGCGGTGGCGTTTGCGGCATCCAACGCGGGTTTCATCTCTCCGGTGGCAGTTTTGGCCAAATCTTCTAACCGACGTTGCGCCTGCTGCACAGATACGCCGGTGGGTTGCATAGATTTCAGGGTGTCCTCCAACGTCACCCTCTCCACAATACCCGCCTTTTTGACCAATTCGTCCAATTGCCGGCGGAGCTGGTCAAAATGTGCCCCGGCGAGTTGGCTCAGCACATTGCCTAGGCCGAGATAGGCTTCGGCGAGCTGGTTATGGACACGGGGATTACCTACATTGGAGATTTCGTCGAGTTTGGCCCCGCGTTGTAGGCGGTCGCCCCGCGAAGCGCCGTTGACCCATGTGTCCACGTTCCGCGCGCGGATCATGATGTCTACGCCCTTTTGATAAAATTTGGCAGCCTCAAATGGCACTGCCCCTTCCCGGCGCTTTGGATCCATGAGCAGTCGAGCCTTGACGATATAGTACATTCCCAGGTCGCAAAACAGCGTATTATCCTGCCGGTTGATCGGCAGGGGCTTCGAGTCAATGACCGCCAGCCCGATCTCGGCTCTGGCGATGGCATCGTCCACCCCTTTTTCTTTTACGGTCAGGTCATCGCTCCGGACACCTTGGTTAAAATAGCCGTTGGCATAGCCTTTGTGGACTTTAAAGCTGTTTGGCTGCGCGGCGGCGGCGCTCTTCCAGAGGCTAAACTCGTTTTTCCAGTCAGCGTTGCGTGCATAAGTGCGGAGGCCTAGCGCGCACAGCAAAACCAGCGGTAGACCGAGTCGCACGCCGGCCAGACCGAATTCGCGCCAATCGTCGGGCAACGTCAGGCTCGCAGCCAATTTCTCCGCGATCCAGGCTAGGCCGGCAGCGGCCACGAGGCAGAAGCCAATTGAGGGCAGGTAAAGGAAGCGCTCACCCATGATACTACCGATGGGGAACACAATGTTGGCCGTCGGCAGGATCATCCCAAAAAAGAATAGGACCCCGAAGGAAAACAGCGGGGCCGCAAGCCGCCGGATCCACGCCAGCCAGAGGAGACCGATCACAGTTGCCAAACCGATCCAACATTGGAGATCCTCCCACAACGGAGCGCCCTCGCCGTAAAGCGGGATAGCGTTGTAAGAGTAATCACACGAAAGCGTGTCGGGGTAAACCAGTAGCCAAAGGTAGCGGCCAAGTACTTTAAACCCCGTTAGTTCCCCGGAGAGTGTAATCTGCGCCCACCATTTTTGCAGGCCCTCGACTGCCGTCAGTTTGTGCTCAGCCGTCACGGTGCTCAGTGCCGCCGGTACCCGAGCGATGGGATTGTCAATGAAGAGCTGGCCGTAGGTCGGCGTGGATTCGATCATACCAGCGCGGATGACGAGAAAAAACAAAGCAGGTATGATCACCGCCACCCAGCCCTTGAGGCCAAATTCTACGATGGCCGAGAGCACGCGCTCCCGGAGGGAGCCGGTGAGCTTCGGCCAGCGGTAGATAAAATCGTAGAGTGGCACCAGCAACACGAGCATGAAGCCGCTCTCCTTGGAAAACATCCCAGCTGTCGCCGGCACCATCAGGGCGAGCAGCCACAGCGGCCGTGTTAGCCCCGCGACGGTCGAACGCAGATAGCACCAAAACGCGAGCAGCATCCAAAACGTGCTGAGCTCGTCGGCCCGACCGACGAGGTTGGTCACCGACTCTGTTTCCACCGGATGTACCGCAAAGATCGAAGCCGCGAGCAAGGCCACCCATGGCCGCGTAGTCAGTCGGCGCGCGACCGCCAGCACCAGCATGACGTTGACTAGATGAATAAGTAAGTTGGTGACATGGAAACCGTAAGCATAGTCGGGGTTGATGCCGCTGCCCTGCGGGTTGATCCCATTCTGGGTAAATGACCACCGCCAGCCCGGCAGGCACACCAGTCCGGCCACTGCGCCGGCCACGAGCAGACCCGCCCACCACGGCCGCGCAAAGCGCCGCAACAGCATATACCCCGCGCCCGTCAGTGCGCAGAACAAAATGAAACGTATAAACCCGCCCTCCGCCGAGCTGAGCTTTGGCCCACTGTAATTAAACGCATAAGTAAGGGTCGTGAGGGGCCGATAGAGGTCGCTAGGAAAGCTGGGATACCAGTAGCCCTCGGTGAAAATTAACTCCAGCGCCGGCTGCTTTCGCCCCGTGCCCGGATCAGTGATTGTCCACTGCCACTCCCGTAGCCGTGTGTCCTGACCGATAACCAGCGCGTTGTCCAAAGGTGGTTCCGATTTCTCGAAAGTGTTGTCGTAGGCCAGCCGGGCGATCGCCACCAGAAACACCACGGCCGCCGCCCAGAACCATGTCGGCACCGTCAGTCCCAGCAGCGAAAAGCCTTCCGGGGCCGGTGGCGGGACAGGCGAAGCGGGCGACGGCGGAACAACGGGGCGGGTGGGTTCGGGTTTCGGCACAGGGCGGGTGGGTGAAGTGGGGCAGAAAGAGGCATCCCGCGTGACGGGGCAACCCTTCTCTTTATGGGAGATGAGGCGGTCCGAACTTGACCCGCCGCCGCTACCAAAGTTCCCGCCGTCCCTATTAGCTTGATTGCAAAACGCCTTGGCTTTGCGCCACCTCCTGCCCACAAAAAGCCATGCACCCGGCTTCCGCCATCGTCGAGTTGCGTGGCGTTGCCAAAAATTTTGGTGGCGGCCCGCCCGTGCTCGCGGACATTTCGCTCACGGCGCGGCGGGGCGAATTTACTAGCTTCATCGGACCGAGTGGCTGCGGCAAATCCACCTTGCTCCGGCTCATCGCGGGGCTAACCGACGCGACCGCCGGCGAGGTGCGAGTGGATGGTCGAACACCTGCGCAGGCGGCGGCCGAGCTGGCCTTTGTATTCCAAGAGCCGACTTTGCTCCCGTGGCTCAACGTCGCGCACAATGTCGAAATTCCAGATAAGCTGCGCGGCATACCGGCCGCCGCCCGCGCCGCACACCGCGCTGCCGCGCTCGCGCTCGTCGGCCTGGCCGGCCGCGAGTCCGCCTATCCGCGCCAGCTTTCCGGTGGGCAAAAAATGCGCGTTTCACTCGCCCGCGCGCTCACGCTCGCACCGAAAATCCTGCTGCTCGACGAGCCGTTCGGCGCGCTCGATGAGATGTCGCGCGAGCGGTTGCAGGAAGAGTTGCTCGCCATCCGCGCGCAACAAGGCTGGACGGCGTTTTTCGTAACGCACTCGGTCGCCGAAGCGGTGTTTCTCTCCGACCGCGTCTTCGTGATTTCCGCCCAACCCGGCCGGCTGCGCGCGGAAATTGCCGTGCCGCTCGCTTCGCCGCGCACAGCTGAGACGCGTCTCTCGCGCGACTACCAAGACCTCGTCGTCGAGGTCACGCGCCGCCTCCGCGCGGTGAAAACCTTCGCTGCCTGACCCCCCGCTCCCCACCTCCATGCCGCGCAGATATTACAACGTGCTACTACCCTTGCTCTCCGGCGCGCTGGCCTTCGCTGTCTGGCAGGTTGTCTGCCTGCTGCTGGACGAAGACCATCGTTTCCTGTTGCCCGCGCCACTCGCGGTACTGGCGGCGTTGCGTGACGAGTGGCCGGTCCTTTCACACGCTGCACTTAACACCGCACAGGGCGCGTTGCTTGGCTTCGCGTTGGCCGTGGTAATAAGCTTCACGCTCGCCCTCGCGCTCGCCTCGGCCCGTTGGGTACGCGCAAGCTTTTATCCCTACTTAATGCTGCTGCAGATGACGCCTGTCATTCTATTCGTGCCCATGCTGGTCATCTGGGTCGGGCCGGGGCTGCCCAGCGTCTCGCTCATCACGTTTCTCATCTGTTTCTTTCCGCTCGTGGTAAACACCACCCAGGGACTCGTTTCCGCCGACCGCCTACTCGTCGAGCTTTTCCGCATGTATCGCGCTACCCGTTGGCAGGAAATGTGGCGGCTGCGCGTGCCAGCGGCATTGCCGTACTTTTTCACCGGACTGCGAATCGCGGCGACGCTCGCGCCGATTGGCGCGGTCGTCGGCGACTACTCGGCGGGCAGTTCGGCAGGCGACGGCGGCGGGCTGGGCTTCCGTGCGGTCATTTACGGCAGTACGGCCAAATATCCCGCGCTCTTCGCGACCGCCGCCGTGACGTGCGCGCTCGGATTCGTGCTGGTCGCCGCCGTACTCGCGTTAAGCCAGCTCACGCTCGGCCGGTGGCACGACTCATACGCCCAAAAAGATAACTGAAAATTACCTACACGATTTTTGTTGGTCTGGCGGCGACAATGCCTCTTGCATCGACGAACCGCCGTGGCACGGCGGCGGCCCGCGCGCTTGGTGCCACGTGGCCAACATGACCTCTTCAAGTCTTCGTCAAACTTTTCTGCTGTCGGCCTTCGTCGCGCTCGCGGCTACCGCCAGCTCGCTCTGCGCCGCGGACGCGCCGCCGGGCACAACCTCTGTCGATCGCCCCACCGAGCTCACCCGCTTCATTGTCATTGAGACCGCGCTCTCAGCGTCTGGCGATGTGCTGCCGACCTCACGGCCCGTCTCCTCGGTCTTTGGCCTACTCTCCGTGCTAGACGTGCCCCGTGCGGTCACGGTGCTCACACCCGAACTGATGAGCGACGCCGGCATCCAGAATTTCGGTGACCTCGGACGGCTCGGCGCCGGCACGCAACAGATCAATTTCTACGGTGTGCCGGGCGCGCCCACCCTGCGTGGCGCGAAGGGCGGAGTGTTTTTCGATGGCATGCAACGCGCCTACCAGCGCAACGAGATGCCCCTCTCCTTCGGCTCGCTCGAGGCGATGGACATTGTAAAAGGCCCCGCACCCGCTCATTTCGGCGCCGGCCTCGTCGGCGGTTACGTTAACGAAATCCCCAAGTCCCCCTACTTCGACGCCACCCGCGGCTCAGGGTCGGTCGAATTTGGTGACTTTGACCACTATCGCGTGCAGCTCGACGACGGCGGCCCAGTGCTCCTCTCCGGCCGGCCCGCCGCGTGGCGCGTGTCGCTCACCGGCCAGCTCGCCAACTCCTATTACGACCGTATCGGCAACGACTACATTTCGCTCTATGCCGCGCTGAAAATCCGCCTGCATCCCGGCGTAAGTCTCACGACCGGCGGCGAGTATTTTAATTTTCGTTCCAACGAAAACGCTGGCTGGAACCGCCCGACCCAAAATCTCATCGATCACGGCCAATATATCGTCGGCGAGCCCATTAGCATCGTGAGCAACGCTTCGGGCACCGCCGACCGTGCACTGCTCGGCAAAAACCCCAGCCTCGTCGTCAATGCCGCCACGGTGGATGCCGCCGTCCTCGCCGGCCAGATCACCGCCGGCCAGCGCGCCGCGATGCTCGATCTCTCCAACCCAGCGCAACGCGCCACCGCCTACGCCGCATTCACGCCCGCCCAACTCGCCAGCATCCAGCAAAGCACGTCCGGCTATCAATACACCCCTGCTTATTTTGCCGCCGGTGGCACGGTTTTCACGTCGCCCATCGCGGGTTCGACTATCCTCTCTGACTCGCGTGACTACGCCAACTCGCAGGATTACCTCTGGTTTCTCACCCTCGATACTGACGGCGCACACGACGCCACCTTCAAGGGTCAATTCTTGCTCGATTTTGTCACGACCGACAAGCTCTCCTCCTACGGCTACGCCATCTCGACCGACCAGCTTGTCCTCGAGGCCAAGGGCACTATCACCCAGAACCTCGATTTTCTCTCCGGCACGCGGGTGAGCTACGGGGCCTCGGCGCGCTTCACCAATGCGCAGATTTTGCAGGATTTTTCTGTCGAGCCGTTCAGCCGACGCGACATCACTTTGTCCGGCATCTCGGCCAACTCCACCGTGCTCGCCGGCCCACAGATCGCGCCCGATGGCAAAAACCTCTGGTCGGCCCGGCTCGGCGTTGGCGGAGCCAACGTTTATTCGCAACTGTATGAACTGAGCGCGTTCGGCCACGCTGAGACACACATCACGAATAATTTCACTGTCTTCACCTCGCTCCGGGGTACTTTCGCGCCCTATGCCACGAAATACCCGCGTGAAGTAGACCGCGCCACCACGGCCACGCGCGCCGCCGTCACGGGCAGCGACGCCAAGGCGTTTTTCAACGCCGCCATCAGTCCCACGCTGCAGTTCGGCGGCGCGACCACGCTCTATGCCACCGCGCAACATGGCACCTCTATTGACCCGACGCAGGGCGGCGCGATCTTCGGCAAGGACAATTTCACCAAAAACGAGCTCCTCGAAACCGGAGTGAAAACTTCCGCCCTCAGCGGCCGGCTCTTCGCCAGCTTTGCTGCGTTCCACTGGAGGCAGGAGCAATACAGTACGCTGGCCAACCTCACCGAGCCGCTCGCCGGTCGCGGCGTCGAGTGGGAAGCGACCTACGCGCCCACGCCGGAATTTTCTCTCGTCGCTTCCGCCGGCTGGCAGCGCGTCACCCGCGAGAAGCCGCTCGGCAGCCGTTCGCTCCCGCTCACCGACGAGCAATGGGCGCTCTTCGGCGGCGTGCTCAACACCCCTTTTGCCGGCACCGTCGCTCCCGCACCTGGCGACAGCTTCGGCACGCCCAACGCCAACCCGCACCTCGCCTACCCCGGCTCGCCTGAAACGCAGCTTAAGCTTCTCGCCATCGCCCGCCATGGGCCGTGGACGCTCGCCGGCGGCCCGGTATGGAGCGCAGCCTATTGGCACAACTTCGACCATACCCTGCGCATCCCGTCGTCGCTCGTCTGGAACGCAACGCTCGCCTACCATACCCGCCGTTGGGCGCTCTCCCTGGCCGTCGACAATCTGACTAACGAAAATTACTTTCTCGGCGCCGAACCTGTGTTCGGCGCGAACACCTTGATCACCAAAGCCCCACCCCGAACTGCCCGGCTCACGGCGACATGGAAATTTTGAGCCACCGGCGAGCCGTGACCCACCACGGCGGCAACTTTAGCCCGTCACACTCGTCTCGCAGCGAGCACCGGGAAACATTAACGCCCCATATGCTTGCCCTAAACGCCAAGGCGGGGCCGCCGTTAAGCAGCCCCGCCAGGTCCAGCTTCAACTAACAATCCCCAAGAGTCGTACTCTCGGGAAAGGGTCTATAGAACGGCCACCCTCCTAGTATGACGCATCCGTCGGCCAAAGGTTCCATTCAGTGCAAAAATCACCTGGTGTCAGGTCGAAGCCGACCGGGCACTTGCAGGCATCACCCCTCCCGGTGGCTATAACTTCCTGGCGGCTGCCGTCGGCCCATCGGTTGCTTTGGTTGGGCTAGAGAAAGCTTTGACCCTTTCAACTGGCTGATTTGCCGGCAGTTCCAGCTCGGGGATGATCTCTTGTCTCGGCCAACTGGATGAGGTGCATTTTTCCGAGAGCGTATACCCTCGTGGTCTACCGCACCACCCGTCCCCTGCCCAAAATCCGTCTGGATTTGTTTTGTGGCTGTGGGGCCGCCGCGTCTATGCCCTTGCCCGCATGATCCATCCCACCGCCATCGTCGAGCCCGGCGCGCGCCTTGGCGCGGGCTGTGAGATCATGGCTGGTGCTGTCGTTACAAGGCATTGCGTGCTCGGCGAGCGCGTCGTGGTTCATCCTGGCGCGGTGCTCGGCGGCGATCCGCAGGACTTGAAATTTGACCGCACAACGGATTCGTTTGTTCATCTCGGCGCCGACACGGTCGTGCGCGAGCACGTCACCATCCATCGTGCGACGAAGCCCGGCGGCGCGACCGTCGTGGGTGAAAAATGTTTTCTCATGGCCGCGAGCCATATTGGCCACGACTGCGCGGTTGAAGACAGCGTTGTGCTGGCCAACTCCGTACTGCTCGCCGGTCATGTGCGAATCGGCCGCCAGGTGTTTGTCGGCGGCGGCGCGGCATTTCATCAGTTCGTGCGCGTAGGCGAGGGCGCGATGGTTGGTGGGCTGGCTGCCGTGAGCCTCGATCTGCCTCCCTTCGTGATGGCGGTTAATCGCAACGAGATCGTCGGCCTCAACCTCGTCGGCCTGAAACGGCGTGGCATCGCGCGCGAGGCCATCGCCGAGTTGAAGGAGGTTTTCGCAGCCGTTTGCTGCACGCCCGGCAACCCGCGTACCCTCGCGGCTGAGCGGCTCGCGGGCGTGCGCACGCCGGAAGCGCGGCGGTTTCTCAATTTTTTTGCCGAGAGCAAGCGGGGTTACGCTCGTTCCCGGCGCCCGTTGGCCGACCACATGGCGCAGGACGAGTGAGCGTGGCGGTCGGGCCTGAACTCGCCTGCGGCGAGCTTGCTTCGCCAGCAAGTCGGGCCCATCGTGCGTGCCATGCCCGAAGTCGCCCTCGCTCCCCTGCCGTTGCCGTCTGCCACTGCCGCGCCGGTGGGGCTGCCCGACGGCGTGCGGGAGGGCAACGAGCAGCTCGTGCGCCTCACTGCGCAGGCTGGCGCGAAAGTCGCCGCACTCGTGGCGCGTGAACAAACCGGGGAATTTTTGCGCGTCGCCATCAGTGGCGGCGGCTGCAATGGCCTCAGCTACAAGCTACGCTTCGCTCCTGCACCGAAGCGCGGCGACATCCTTGTGGCGACGGCTGGCGCGCGGGTGTTGGTAGACGCAAAAACTGCGCTCTATCTGCGTGGCACCGAGATCGACTATTCCGACCGTATGATCGGCGGCGGCTTCAAGTTCACCAACCCCAACGCCAAGGCGAGCTGCTCCTGCGGCGAAAGTTTTAGTACGTGAGCGGGCTGATCGTTGATGCTTTAAGCAAGAGGCCAAGCATCGGAACAGGAACTTAAACGCACCGTAAGGCAGGACAGTGCTGCTGTGCCCTGCCGCGTTTCTAGTCCCATGGGGAACAAGCTGCTGAATTGCGCGTCCCCATCCTCACAATATTGCAGACTCATCCCCGACTCATGGTGGCATAGTCTTCTGCGTTTGATTTTAGCTGCTCCACCCTAGGTCTTACGGCCTGCCAGAGTGCCGCCTTCGACCCACTCGCCCTCAACCATCTCTATCCGCGGATTGGCCGGGATACCTAGGTCGCGGTTCGTGATCCGGGCCGCCAGCAGTTCGACGGCCCACGCGCCCATCAGCGGCTGGTTTTGTTGCAAGCCGGAGAAACCCGAGCCCTCGACGATTTGGCTGAGTACTGCAACACCCAGCCCGCTTGGCACTCGCTCCCGGTTCCGCCGCAACACCGCACGCAGCTCAGCGAGCATGTCGTAGAGGTGGACAAACACCAGCACGTCAGGCCGCGCGCGACCGAGCCAGGCCAGTAGCGGCGACTCCTCGACTCGCTCTAGTTGCAACACCGATAGCGCACACCCCGGTCCTAATCGATGCTCGCACCAGCCAAGGTAGGCCGCCGTGTGCGCGTGGCCGCTACGCGCCTCCTCGTAGCGCCCAAGCACAAGGCCCGGCCGCCGGTAACCGAGCTGGTGGACCCGGTCGAGGACGTTGACAGTGTCATTGTAAAAATGGCTCGTCACACGGTGTAGTGGCGTGCGGATGCTAAGACCGACGGTCACAATGGCTTGGTCCGCGAGCTCGGCGGGAAACTCTTGGTCGAGATCCGGGCTGCCAAAGCTCAGTAGTCCCTCGATGCCACGCGCGTCGAGGATGCCGCGAAACCGATGGAAAGTCATGCCTGGTGCCCGCAGCCAAAACGGCTCAAGCCGGTAACCTAGCTCGTCGGCTCGGCGGTTCATGCCTTCATAGATCCGCGTGAGGTGCCGCGAGGTCTCCCACGGCCGCGGCCCCTCGTAAAACGAGATCACGCCGAAACACGCTTGTTGCCGCACGGCGCGCGGCCGCCGCAGGTGCGTCATCATGGCGACGACTTTTGCGTCTGGCCGGTAGCCCTCGCGCTCGGCGAGCACGCGCACCCGCTTGCGCGTCGCGTCAGATACCTTTGGACTGCCGCGCAACGCGAGCGAGACCGCCGAGGGTGAAAGCCCGGCAAGCTTAGCAAGATGGCGGAGGTTCATCGGTGAACAGTTGACCGAAAGTTTGTCGTGCGCAAGCCAGCGCAATACGGGGTAGAGATACCATTTGAAGTTCGGCAAGTGTCACACCGTGTAACACGAGCGAGGCTTAGGGCTTCAGCCGCGGAAAGGTGGCGAGGATGCTTTTAGGCATATCGCCTCCTTGTTTCAGGAAGTTGACTACTCTTAAGGAATCCGATCTTCGCCCGCTTGAACTTCTCCAAATTCATTAAGGCCTAATTTCTCTAGAACTGGGCATGAGCCCTCCAATCCTGCGCCTTTGCTCAGGGCCCGGTCGGTGCGGTGAGACTGCTGCTAGCGCGGTTGTTGGCCGGCACGGCGTCAGTGGCGACGTCTGGCGGGTTGGTGAGCGTGGTCCGGAACGTAAGTTTGCCTACAGCCGCAAGCTGCATTGGATCCACGGCCGTCGTCACAGTGAATACCTCGCCGGGCTGGAGCAGCGGCACGGCGGTGTCGGCTGGGCCACCGCCGTTGTCTAAGGTGAAAGTCAGCCCGCCAACGGCCGCCCCACTGCGATTTTGCACGAGGAATTCCATGTTGCCGGTGTCGGAGTTAAAATAGTGGCTAGAAATGGCCGTGTCCACCCTAGCGGGGTCATTGCGGTTCATGGCCCAGCCGAGGTTGAGAGTGCCGTTGCCGTAGTCGGGATCTGGGCCAGCGGGTCCGCCGTCGCTGGCGTATTGCTGGAGCACGCGCGCGGCCTCGGTCGCACTCATGCCGGGGTTTTGGGTCAGCATCGCGGCCACGGCCCCCGCCACGACTGGCGAGCTAGCTGAAGTGCCGGTGAACAACACCCGTTGTCCGCCGAGCCACGCGGCCTGTACCATGTAGCCCGGCGCAGTGAGCTTGAGCTGTGGGCCGGAGTTGGAAAAAATGTCCTGCTGGCCCGCCCCATCCACCGAACCGACGGAGAGAACACGCGTGTCGGCCGCTGGCCAGATGAGCTGCGCGGCCTGGTCGTTGCCGGCCGCCGCGACGACAACTCGGCCGCGCGTGACGGCGTAGTTGATCGCGTTACTCAGGTAAGTCGTGGTCGAGTAGGCGCCCATACTGATGTTGATAATGCGCGCGCCAGCGTCAGTCGCGGCGATGATGGCCTGCGCGAGTGTGAAGAGGTCGCTGGTGTCGCTGTCGCCCGTCACACGGATGCTGAGGAGGCTGGCGGCCGGAGCAACCCCTGGCGCGTCGGGTGACGCGCCGGCAGCGAGCGAAGCGACGGCCGTACCATGGCCGTCGGTCGAGCTCGGCGAGGTGCCGAGACCCGTCCCAAGATCAAGGGTGCTGAGACGACTGCCAAACGTGGGGTCGGGCGCGACGCCACTGTCAATGATTGCGATTGTGATACCCTGTCCCCATGTGCGCCGGTCACCAGTGACACCGAGCTGGCGGAGGAGATTGTTGCCCACGGCGACCTGTGGGCCGCCAGGTCGGCTCTCGGGCGCGGGCGCGGAAGGTGGCGTGACGACGATATTCACGCCGATATCGTTGAGGTCGGTGGGATTCGCCAGCAAGTCGCGCGCGAGCGCGGCGGGCGAATTGAAGCGAACCCGCGCGGCGAGCAGGCCGTCCATCGTGCCGATGACTTGGAGGCCAGCGGCGGCGGCCCGACCGAGAAAAGCCTGATAGGCGGCATCGTTGGCGAACGTGAGCACGCTCTCGTTGGGTACCGCGCCGGGCTGGTTAAGTAGTGTCGTCAGCCCGTCCTCTAGCATCACCTCCGCGTCCGGCCCGGTGAGCGCGGAGATCAAGGCGCGCAACGCGTCACCCGTCGCTGCGTCGGCGGGCGTGGGTGCCTCCGCTGGCAACACCGCATCAGCCGCGACGGAAGCAGCGACGTCGGGTGCCGCGGCCGTCTGCCCCGGCCGCAGCCAGTATAGCAACAGCGCGGCCACTCCCACGGCCGCCGCCAGCGGAAGAAAATGTGACTTGCGATCATGCATCGGCAAAACCGTGAACCCCCAGGAGCGGATTGAACATAAGCGGTGTTGAGACGTGCGGCCGGTGGCGAAGTTTCGGGCGGGAAAATTACGGGAGAGGGGTGACCGACGCTGCGCGCGCCGGCTCGCCCTCGCCCGAAGTGGGCGGAGTGACGACGAGTGATGTTTTGGCCACCGGCGGTGCGACAATCTCCGGCAACGGCGCGCGATGGGCCGACCGGCCGGGACCGCGCGAAAGTTTTACCAGCCGAATCAGCGTGACGACTGCCGTCAGCAACAGCAACCCGGCTATACAATAAAACGCGCCGGTGAAGATTTTTTCCAGCGGGAGATTGGAGCCGGGTGGGTTCATAGCGATGGCGTCATGCTTTCGCATCCGTGTCCCATTGCAAGTGCGCCGCCGAAACCTCCTGAGCCTCAACCTTCACATGTCCAATTTTTCGGGGGAGGTCATGCTCATAGGAGAGCCCGAGTCTTTTCGATTTAATATTGAGGTAGCCAAAGGCACGACGCTCGCATCTACATTTAATGCCGCCTATTGTACAGAGTCTCACGGCGACCGCGATGGCCGCAGGGGCAATGCATTTTATCGGCTGGAACTGGCCGGCCGGGATTGTCTTTGGGTTGGCGATCGCGGTCGCCAGTACCGTGGTACTGACGCGCGTGCTTGCCGACAATGGTGATCTGCACACTCCTACTGGCCACATTTCAGTTGGTTGGCTAGTGATGGAGGACCTGTTCACAGTATTTGTCCTTGTGCTACTGCCTGCAATTTTCGGACCGGGGGCGGCCAGCGCGGGTGGAATCGCTGTCGCAGTGGGCTGGGCGACTCTGAAAATCGCGGCGCTCGTCGCTTGCACGTTCCTGATTGGCACTTGGGCCATTCCACGGCTACTCGTCCGAATCGCGAAGACCGGCTCACGGGAGCTTTTTACCCTCGCCGTGCTCGCACTGGCGCTTGGTCTCGCGGTGGGGTCAGCCAAGCTTTTCGGTGTATCCATGGCCTTGGGCGCTTTTCTTGCCGGCATGGTGGTGGGGCGGTCAGAATTCAGCGTGCGTGCCGCGACCGAGGCGCTGCCCATGCGCGATGCGTTTGCGGTACTGTTCTTCGTGTCAGTCGGCATGCTCTTCGACTGGCGCAGTGTCCTAGACTCACCTGGGCTCATGGCAGTGACGGTGGCAATTATCCTGATCGGAAAGCCACTCGCCGCCCTAGTGATTGTTCTGCTGATGCGGCAACCTTTGCGTGCGGCGCTTGCGGTGGCCGTTGTCCTGGCCCAGATCGGGGAATTCTCCTTCATTCTGGCGACTATGGGACGGCAGCTCGACATTCTGCCGGCCGCAGCCTCGAACATCCTCGTCGCGGCCTCGATCCTTTCCATCACGCTCAATCCCATTGCGTATCGCGGCCTTGATAGCCTAGAGCGGCAACTCGTGCGGTTTGCCCCCGGTTGGGTGCGATGGGTAGAGCGCCGTGCGCTCGGCGGAATCCTGCCCGCCGTTCCGACCCACACCACCCCGCGCCGGCATCGAGCGGTGGTTGTCGGCTATGGTCCTGTGGGGCAAACCGTGGCGCAATTGCTGCGCGAGAACGAAATTGAGCCGGTCATTGTCGAGTTAAACGTAGAGACCTTCCACCGTCTCCAAAGCGAAGGCTTGGAAGCGGTTTATGGGGATGCCTCACGCGGCGAGACCCTAGCCAAGGCTGGTGTGGCCGAAGCGACCGCGTTGATCCTAAGCGCCTCCAGCATTAGCGACGGTCGTGAGATTGTCCGACAGGCGCGGGAGCTGAATCCACGGCTCAGGGTCCTCGCCCGGACCAGTTATGTGCGAGAGCTAGCAGAACTGCGCGCTGCCGGGGCGGACGAGGTATTCTCAGGTGAGGGTGAGGTTGCCCTGGCGATGACGGCCTCTATTCTCCATGAACTCGGGGCCACGCCGGAGCAGATCGACCGCGAGCGGAAACGGGTGCAGGAAAAGCTCTTCCGTCCACCCAAAGAGTCCTGAACCGCCGAGGAGCAGAGCCAAACTTCAGCCCATGTCGGCCGTGAGCTGTGTGTACTAGACCGTCAACTGTTCCGTCTGCGTCGAATTGACAATGAGTAGCCCGCGCTTGGCCGGGACACGAATGATCGCTATCAGTTAAGTAACTATCTTACAACATGGTGGACGCTACAGGACTCGAACCTGTGACCCCGTGCGTGTGAAGCACGTGCTCTAACCAACTGAGCTAAGCGTCCGCAAACGGGCGATAACGTGGCGGAGCCGCACAGGCTAGGCAATCCCTGTTTTCAAGCAGACATCTTTACCCCAATCCGGGACATCCAAAGACCATGACAGGATAGGCGGACCAAAAAATCGTGGGAATGGAGCCGATGATGAATAAAACGCGGTTTTACTTTATGCGGGCTGGCGGCTTCCGGCCTGTCAGTCGCATGATGAATTTGAGCGCGTAAAGATAGGAGCGTTCACGTACCTGATTGGAATCGCCGACGGAGCCTGGGATGCCGAGCTCGTTCAGATCAAGCAACACAGTGCCGTCGTCGGGGTGTAGCGCTACCCATGCGAGCAGCTTGACGAGCTGGTCCTTCGGGTAGCGTTGTGAGAGGTGGTCGAGTACAAGCAATGGCACATAGCGCTCGCCGGACAATTGCACCACATCGGGCACGGCGCATACGCAGAGGAGATTGCGCACCGCCTGCTCGTCGTCGTCTACTCTACCAGGCGCCCACGTAGGTAGGGCGGCAGCCACGTCAACGAGCAACAGCGCAGTGTTCTCGTCGGGTGGCTCGTCAGCCGCCGCAAACGGCGCGACCACGCCGCCATCCGACGGTACATGAAAATCGAGCGCATCGATGTCGGTGTCCGTAAGTTTCATCCAGGCCGGCTCAGGGAGCGGCATAGGCGCGACAACAACCGCCGGCGGTGTTACCACGGCCACGCGGCTGCGCAGTCCAGCCCAAAGGCCAACCGCAAGCCAAGCCGCGAGCGCGGGTACGAGCCAGACTTTGCCGCGCAGTGTAAGAAAACGCTGGGAGGCGTCCCAACGAAAAAGCTTCGCGCCCGCAGCGCCCGCGGCAAGGCCGATCACCGCCAGCGCGGCAAGGGGGAAGCGCGCCGCGCCAAGACCGCCGCCCGTCACACACGCCTGCAAAGCTTCGACCGCATAACGCCCCGGGAGAAAGGCCGAGAACTGCTGCGCCCACTCGGGCAGACCCGCGACCGGCACCGCCACACCACCGACGACCAGCATCGGGAGAAACACACACTGTCCGATACCTTGCACCGCCGGCACCGTGTCCGCCAGCGCCGCGATAACGAGGCCCAGCCCGATAAACGCGAGTGTCACCACCGAGAGCGCCGCCCACAGCGCCAGTGGGTGCCCCGGCACCGGCATACCGACCGCGAGCGCGACGGCGAGCTGGAGCGCGCCCGCGCCCAGGATTATCACGTAGCGCGCGGCAATAGTGCTCGCAACCACGTGCCATAGCGCGACCGGCGTGAGCCGGAAACGTCGCCATACACCGCGCTCGCGTTCGCCCACCAGCGTGGTAGGCAGCCCTAGGCTCGCACCGCCGAGAACGCCGACAGTTAGCCACTCGCCGGCATGGTGCATTAAAGGGATTTTCTCGTGCCGGTAGAGCACCCAAAAAACCGCGAGATAGATCAGCGGAAACACGCTGCCATAGACCATGGCCATCCGATTCCGCAGATGAAGCCGGAGTTGGAGGAAAAAATGTTCGCGTAGACCATTCATGTGCGGGTGCCCTCCGCTTCATCCGCCACGAGCCGTAGAAATGCGTCTTCAAACGACGTCGTGCCCGCCGCCAGCTCCTGCGGTGTGCCGGCTGCGACGATTTTTCCCCGCGCAATGATGGCCACGCGGTCGCAAAGTTTTTCCGCCTCGTGCAGGTCATGGGTGGCGAGCAGCACCGTGCGGCCTTCGCGCCGCATCGCGGCGATGTAGGCGTGCAGTTCGTGCCGCGCCTGGGGGTCTAGCCCACTCGCCGGCTCGTCCAGCACGACGAACTCGGGTCGATTAACAAATGCCAGCGCCAGCGCGAGACGTTGCCGCTGCCCGGTCGAGAGCGTGGCGAAAGGCACGTCGGCTTTTTCCGTAAGCGCGAAGCGCGCGAGTAATACCGCCGGTTCCTCGCGTTCACGGTAAAACGCGCCGAACAGCCGCAACGCTTCGCGTGGCGTGATTTGGTCCGGCAGCGCCGAGCCTGCGAAGGCCGCTCCTAGCCGCTCCTTCGCTGCGTCCGGCGCGGCGCGCACGTCTACGCCGGCGATCTCGATCCGGCCTTCATCCGGTTCGCGCAGCCCGACGAGGCACTCGAGCGTAGTCGTCTTGCCCGCGCCATTGGGGCCGAGTAGCCCAAACGTCTCGCCGCGAGCGATGACAAAGCTCACGCCGCGCACCGCCTGGACCGCGCCGTGGCGCTTGGTGAGATCGGTGACAACTACATGGGCGGACATAGCAGAGCGAGATTCAGCGCGGAAACGTTCCACGCTCAAGCCCCAACGTTGGCGCAGCCCCGACTAGACACGAAGGCTGCGGCGGGATGTGTTGTGAGCGCGTAGTCTGTGGACCGTCAGCCAAGGCGCCGTGGACAAGGGCGTCGTAGCTCAATTTCTGCTGGCGATGATCCGCGCCGACCGGGTCTGCTTGCTCGCTATCCGGCTTCCGGCATCAAGCCTTCATCGTTTGTTTCGCGCGTTTCCGGCCGGGGTAAAGTATGCGGCAAATCTCACAGCCGGTGCCGTCGCAGCCGCGCGCGGTACAGTGCTCGCGGCCATAGTAGATGATCCGCAAATGGAGCGCGTTCCAATGTTCGCGTGGGAAAAGTTTCTTCAAATCGGTCTCGGTCTGCTTGACACTACGGCCGGATGATAGGCCCCAGCGTTGGGCGAGACGGTGGATGTGCGTGTCCACCGGAAACGCGGGTACGCCAAACGCCTGTGCCATGACCACGCTTGCCGTCTTATGCCCAACGCCGGGCAGCGCCTCCAGTTCGGCAAAGGTGCGTGGTACCGCGCCGCCGTGCCTTTCCACAAGCAGTCGCGAGAGTGCCGCGAGATTTTTTGCCTTGGTCGGCGCAAGTCCACAGGTGCGGATGAGGCCGAGAATTTCAGCGACCGGCACACTCGCCATACTTTCCGGCGTGTCGGCGCGGGTGAACAGCGCAGGCGTAACGAGGTTGACGCGCGCGTCGGTACATTGCGCGGAGAGGACGACGGCAACGAGCAGAGTGAATGCGTCGCGATGCGCGAGCGGCACGGGCGTCTGGGGGTAAAGCTCCGCAAGACAACAGTCAACGAAGGCCGCGCGCGCAGCGGGAGTGGCAAAGGCATGCATTGGGGTTCAACGTTGCTTGGCCTGGCGGTTGGCGCGTTCGCTTAGGCGCTCGATAAAAATCTCCACCCGGGCAGCGCGCGTCACGGGCGCGCGGGCGACATCGAGGTAGCCGACCATCGCGCGGCGATACGAGGCAGGCGCGCACTCCCAAGCGGTCATCGCTGCTGGGCGAAAGTGCATCGCTCGCCGCAAGTCGGCGGGCGGCTCTACGTCGCGCGTATTTTTGTCATGCTTGAGGTCAAGCGTGATATTGTCGCCGAGCCCCAGTCCGGCGGGCCGAAATATGTCGGTCCGCACATGGACGCGCCCGCGTCCACGCCCCGCCGGCATCACGGTGGAAAGGTAGGTTTCGCCGAGGCAACGCACCGCAACCGGCACGCGCAGTCCGCCGCCGAGCGCTTTCACCACGGCGGCTGGCACCTCGACAACGTAAAGCACGCCGAGCTTGCGGATGGGAGCGGTGATTGAAGGCATGACCCCATGGTCGGAGTCGTCGCGCGGCCCGTCCCAAGCTTTTCTCTGGCCGAGGATAACGGCGCGGCGTGCGGCCGACGATTATTTTTTCTTGGCGTCGCCGCCGCCCCTTTTGCCGCCGCCAGCCGCGAGCACAGTGCCAGCCAGCACGCCCACGGCGAAGACGCCGAAATAAATCAGCGCGGCGGTCGCGTGGATCTTTTCCTTCGAGGCGACCGGGAAGGAAAAATCAATCTTGTCGGTGTTGTTCATGCCCACATAGAGCATGACAAACAGGAGGGCGAGAAATAGGATGGCTTTGAGAACGGCTTTGAAGCTCATGGATGAAGTGGTTGACCCGACTGTGACGTGCCCGCCGTCTGGTGCAAAAACAAAACGGTCACATTTGCGCGGAGAAAATTGCCAAGCGTCCCGCAGTTGGCCTTGCTCACGCGATGCTGACCAAGGCTGACATCGCTCACGTGCGCGATTTGCGCGAGAAAAAGCACCGCGAAGCGGCAGGGCAGTTCGTTGTCGAGGGCAGCAAAGTCGTCGCCGAGCTGCTGGCGGCTGGCTATCCGTTCGAGGCGCTCTACGTGACGCCAGAGTGGTGGGAGAAAACTGGTGCTACGACGCCTCCAGCCCAGGAGGATCCCCCTCGTTTGGCCCCAAACGCGCCGGGGTCGGTGCGGCCCCGACTCACAAATGTGACGGCCACCGAGATGGCCCGCATCAGCCATTTTCCTACGCCATCGCCCGTGCTTGCCATCGGCCGCATTGTGCGTGAACCACTTCCGCTCGGCGCGCTCGACCGTGGCCTCACCCTCGTGCTCGATGGGGTGCAGGATGCCGGCAATGTCGGCACCCTGCTGCGCGTCGCCGATTGGTTCGCCTTCGACCGTCTCCTGCTCTCGCCCGATTGCGCCGACCTATATTCCCAGAAAGTCATCAACGCCAGCATGGGTTCATTCGCGCGGGTGCGCGTCCACACCGCACCGTTGGCCGAAGCACTTGCTGGTTGCGCCGCGCCAGTGCTCGGCTGCGACCTCGTCGGCGACAGCGCCCATACCCTGCCGCCGTTGCGCGACGCCGTGCTCGTCATCGGCAGCGAAGGCCGCGGACTTTCGCCCGCCGTGGCCACACGCGTCACACGCCGCGTGACTATCCCGCGTCACGGCACAGCCGAGTCGCTCAACGCCGCGATCGCCGCGGCCATTGTCTGCGACAACCTCCGCCGCGCGCGGGCTGGGACTGAGAGTGAATCTCCAGCTTAGAGCCTACGGGCTAGTGCGGGCAAATTTACTCCTTAAACACTGCTTGCATCGCCGCCGTGGTGCGTTTGCTTTGCACCGTACTTGCTATTTCTTCTCTTCTCGCCGTGACTGACACTCCCTCCTCTTCCTCGCGCCTCGGCGCCAAACTGCGTCACGCCGCTGTCGCGGTCGTCCATTGGTTTGACTCCGATTACGCTCCCGGCGGTGCCGAAAAGATCCGCGCCGCCCCCGACAAGGTGGACTGGATGCGCTGCATCCCTTTCCTCATTTTGCACGTCGGTTGCCTCGGTGTAATTTGGACAGGTTGGAGCCCCTTCGCGGTCGGTTTCGCCGTAGCCTTTTACTTTGTGCGGATGTTTGCGGTCACGGGTGTCTATCACCGCTATTTCTCACACAAAACCTACTCCACGTCGCGTGTCGGGCAGTTTTTGCTTGCGCTCTGGGGCGGCACGACGGTGCAACGCGGCGCGCTCTGGTGGGCCTACCATCACCGCCACCACCACCTACACTCCGACGACGAGGAAGACGCGCATTCGCCGCACGTTCACGGTTTCTGGTGGTCGCACATCGGATGGATCACGAGTCGGAAAAATTTTCCGACCGACTACTCCAAGGTGCGCGACCTCGCCAAGTTTCCTGAGCTCGTCCTCCTAAACCGCTTCGACACCGTCGTACCGATCCTCACCGCCATTGCCGTGTGGGGGCTCGGTTGGGGGTTAGAAATTTATGCGCCGGCACTTGGCGTGACGAAGTGGCAGATGCTCTGGTGGGGCTTTTTCGTGAGCACGACGGCGCTGTTTCACGGCACTTCGTGCATTAACTCAATGGCACACCTGATGGGTCGTCGCCGTTTCCAGACCAGCGACGACTCCCGGAACAGTTTCATCCTAGCCCTCATCACGCTCGGCGAGGGCTGGCACAACAACCACCATCGCTACATGAGCAGCACGCGCAACGGGTTTTACTGGTGGGAAATTGACCCGACCTACTACGGCCTGAAATTGCTCTCCTGGACCGGCCTTATCTGGGGCCTTAAGCCTGTGCCACAGACCGTGCTCGAGGAGGGGGCGCGGGCCGAGCACGCTGCCAGCGTCGCTGCCGCGCAACGCGCCGCCGTCCACCATGGTGATTTTTCCTACGCTACACTCAAGCGGGTCGTCCCCACCGCCGCTGCGCTTGCCGTTGCCACCGCGACCGCCGCGCAAGCCACCATGCCCAAAAAGGCCGAAGACCCCGCGATGCACAAGGACATGACCGAGCTCGCTCACGAGCTGGCGCAGAAACAGCAGGCGCCCACTGCGACGCCTGCATCTGATACGCCCCGCCAGGCGTAAACTCAACGCATCACGCGCGGCTCGCGCATCTTGCTGTCCTCGTCATCGCACTCCGTCCTTCCATGAATCGGGTGGCGATTATCGGCTCTGGGATTGCGGGCCTCGGCTGCGCCCATTTTCTTCAGCACGACTGCGACCTCACAATTTTCGAACAGGCCGACTACGCAGGCGGCCATACGAACACTGTCTCCGTCACGGAATCCAGCACCGGCCGGGCGCTGCCGATTGACACGGGGTTTATGGTGTTCAACCACGTCACTTACCCGCTACTCACGCGCCTGTTTGCAGAGCTGTGCGTGCCGCTCAAACCCGCCCCGATGTCGTTCAGCGTGCGACACACCGGCAGCGGACTCGAGTTCGCCGGCTCCTCGCTCAACCACCTCTTCGCCCAGCGCCGCAACCTCCTTCGTCCGCGTTTCTGGCGGATGCTCGCCGCCATCGCGCGATTCAACCGAGAAGCGGTCGCCGCGCTCGACGACCCCGCGGCGCAAAGAGAAACCCTCGCCGACTATGTCCGCCGGCGCGCCTACGGAGAGGATTTTTTTAACCTCTACCTCGTGCCGATGAGCTCTGCCGTGTGGAGTACGCCGCCAGAGCTGATGCTCGCGTTTCCTGCGACCACCCTGCTGCGTTTTTTTCACAACCACGGTTTCCTTGGCCTGCATACCCAACACCCCTGGTGGACGGTGGACGGCGGCGCGAAAACCTATGTCGAGAAACTCACTGCGCCTTTCCGCTCCCGTCTCCGCCTCAGCACGCCCGTCACGCGCGTCGCACGCCCGCCCGGCGGTGGTGTCACCCTGACGACGGCCGACGGCGTCGAACACCCCTTCTCCCGGGTAATCCTCGCCTGTCATCCCGACCAGTCACTCGCCCTGCTGGCAGATCCCACGCACGACGAAACACGCCTCCTCTCCGAGTTTCGTTATCAGCCCAACACCGCCACGCTCCACACCGACGCCACCGTGATGCCGCGCGCACGTCTCGCCTGGTCGAGCTGGAACTACGAAATCAATCGCGCCGCTGACGGCGGTTTCTCCACGGCCACCCATTATTGGATGAACTCGCTTCAAGGGGTGAGTGATCGCGAAAATTTCTTTGTGACGATCGGCCGCCCTGACAGCCTCGCGCCCGAAAAAGTCCTTCGCCGGATTGCCTACGCCCACCCCTTGTTCAGTCTGGGCGCGATCCGCGCGCAGGCGGAAATTCCCACCCTCCACGCCGCCGCCGTCGGCAAGACTGAGACCTATTTCGTCGGAGCGTGGCAACGCTACGGTTTCCACGAAGACGGCCTCTTCAGCGCCCACCGGCTCGCGACCCAGCTCCTCGCTCGCGACGCGTGGCCGGTTTGACGGGTTTTGAGCCCCTAGGATTCGACCCACGCGGCTGCCTCACTTCATCGACGAGAAATCGGTCGGCGAGAGAAACACCGACTCAGGCGTGCCAGCGACAATCGGACCGTTAACTTCGCTCGCGTTTTTGGCGGCCACCCATTCCGGGTCGGCGCGGAAAGCGGCCCATGAGGCGGCCGCGGCCTCGCGGCTCGCGTGCGCAAGCAGGTAGACAAGCTTGCCGCCTGCGCCGTCTTTGGCATCGGTCGTCACCCAGTAGCCGACGTTCTCCATGCCATGCTTTTCGAAGAGTCGCCGCGTGTGGTCGCGGAAGCGCGCTAGCACTTTGTCGAGATTGCCCGGCGTGGCGGTGTAGGTGCGCAGCTCATAGACGCGCAGACTGGCGGTGTGGGCCGGAGCTGGAACGGAGACCGAGGTGCAACCGGCGGCCAAAGCCAAGAACGCGAGCAAGGAAAAGGTTGATTTCATTAGGGAAGCAAAAGAAGGGAAGAAGGAGTTTTGGGCGTGAACATCAGCGGGCGGGCGGGACGCGTCAATGCCTACAGCGCGCTAACGTAAAGCAGTCGCACATAATATGAAGGCACAGGGGGAATATTTTCTCCCTCTATCGCTCTTATAGGCGACTAATCTTCACGCTTGCGCGTGGCTCGGCCGCTGCCACTCTCTGTCCCGTCGTGCCGCCTCTGCGCTCCCGTCTCTACGACTGTCACGTCATGCACCGCCGCTTCGCCCCTAAGGCGCACCGGTTCGCCTACCGCATTTTTCTGTTTGCCATCGACCTTGATGAGCTGGACGCACTTGACCAGCGACTGCGGCTTTTCTCCGTCAGTCGCACAAACCTCTACTCATTTCGCGACAGCGACTATCTGCCGACGGGCGAGGGAAGGTGGAATGTATCATCCCATCGAGCGTCAACCTCCCGTGGGAGCGAAGACGTGCCGCCGGCGCCGGCCAAATCGGGCATACCGGGGACGTCGCGCTCTACCCTCAAATCCCGCATCACCGCCTATCTCGCAACGCATGGCGTGGACCTTGCCGGCGGCCGCGTCGAGCTCGTCACGATGCCTCGCGTCGCCGGCTATCTGTTTAATCCTGTCTCATTTTATTTCTGCTACGACCTTGCCGGCCACTGCATCGCCGCCGTGCCGGAAGTGACAAACACCTTCCGCGAGATGAAACCGTTTTTTCTCGGGCCAGATGACAAATGCTATGCCGATGAAGTCGGAGATCCGAACCGGGCGACCAAAGTCCGGCCGATCACCGGGCCTTCCGCCGAGTCTTACGCTGGCTCAGTCCCGTCTCCGGTCTGCTTTCACCAACGCGTGCCAAAGCACTTTTACGTCTCCCCGTTTTCCGACATGGATGTGGCCTTTGACTTTAAATTGCGCCCGCCCGGCGAGCGGCTCGCACTGCAGATTGACGACTACGTCGGCGACGCGCGCATGCTCACCAGCACGCTCACCGGTCGCGCCCGTCCGCTCACGGATGCTGCGCTCCTTGCGTGCACGTTCCGCCATCCGCTCATGCCTCTCCGCACGATCTCACTCATCCATTGGCATGCACTCCGGCTATGGCTTAAACGCGTCCCGTGGTTCGCCAAGGCCGCCCGCGCCACCGACCAGCGCGACCTCTACCGTCCGCACCATTCGCTCGTCAAAACCTACCCTCCTTCGAATTCGAATCCCGGCGCCCTTGCGACACCTAGCTCTCACTCCGACCTGAAAATTGATAATTCAAATCTCATATTTTCCCGGCCCACCACCGCTCGTCCCTTGCCTACCCCACTCACACCGCCTCTCGCCCGGCGTCCCGACATCGCATGAACTCCAAAACTTTTTCGGCTCCCGTCTGCTCGACCGCTGGCACATCGGCCCGCGACCGCGCCACCACCACGCCCGCGCTCCCCACTTGCGGCGAGACGAAACACTCCGTTGCCCGTCGCGCTGTCCTGCGCTCGTTTGCCGATATGACGCGCGGCCACCTGTGCCTCGAATTTCCCGACGGTAGCGTGGCGGAATTCGGTTCAGTCGCCGACGCACAAGACCGCCGACTCCCACTCGGCCTGCCGGCCGCCGCCGTGATCCGTGTGCGCCGCGAGGCGTTTTTCCAAAAATGTTTTTGGGCTGGTGACATCGGCTTCGGCGAATCGTTCGTGGACGGCGACTGGGAGACGCCCAACCTCACGGCGGTCGTCGCGTGGTTCCTCCTTAACCTCGACACCGCGCCTGGACTTTCTGGCTCGCACCGTGCCCGTGTGCTCGCGCAAAATTTTCTGCACTTTGCCAACCGACTCGGCCACGCGCTCCGGCCCAACTCCCGTGCTACCGCCCGCAGCAATATTGCCGAGCACTACGACCTCTCCAACGATTTCTTTTCACTCTGGCTCGACCCGGCGATGATGTATTCTTCCGCGAAGTGGCCTGCACACGCACCACACCTCACGCTCGCCGAAGCGCAACGGGAGAAAAACGATGCACTCTGCCGCGCACTCCGCCTCACATCGGCCGACCACGTTCTAGAAATCGGCACCGGCTGGGGCGGCTGGTCCCTCCAGGCGGCACAAACCTACGGCTGCCGCGTCACGACCGTGACCATTTCGCGGCAGCAATTCGATCACGCCCGCCGCCGCGTCGCCGAGGCCGGCCTGGCCGACCGTGTCGAGGTGCGACTGCAGGACTATCGTGAGCTGTCGGGCGCGTTCGACAAAATCGTCTCTATCGAGATGATGGAGGCGATCGGCCACCGCTACTTGCCAGATTTTTGCCGGGTGCTTGACCGCGTGCTCAAGCCCAACGGCCTAATTGCGCTCCAGTTTATCACCTGCCCGGATGCACGCTACGGCCAGTTTCGACGTGGTGTGGACTTCATCCAGAAGCACATTTTTCCCGGCTCGCTGCTGCTATCGCTCAACCGCGTCAACAACCACCTCACCCGCGCTGGCGGCTTCGTGCTACACGCGACTGACAATTTCGGCCATGATTACGCTCGAACGCTGCGCGAGTGGCGCGACCGCTTCACCACGCGGTTGGACGAGGTGCGCGCGCTGGGCTTCGACGACCGCTTCATCCGCAAGTGGAGTTACTACCTGAGCTATTGCGAGGCGGCCTTTGCGATGCGCAATATTTCCGTCGTTCACACACTCTACACGCGGGCGAATAATCTCCAGCTGTAAGGCTGCCCCTTGTCGGCGAGTCCTCTCCCTGCCGTATCAACCCATTGTCCTCGTCTCCCATGCTGACCATTCTCCGCCTCCTTTTCGCCATCATCCTCGCCTCCATGCTGTGTGTCACGACGTGGGCGAGTTTGCGTTGCCCGCTGTTTGCTGTACCGCATGACGTGTTTACCCACCCGTGGTTCATCGCGACGATGTTCGACACTTATTGGGGGTTCACCACGTTCTTTGTGTGGGTCGCCTACAAACAAACTGCTTGGCCCGCGCGCGTCGCCTGGTTCGTGGCGATCATGTTCCTCGGCAACATTGCCATGGCGGCCTACTGCCTGCGCGAGTTGGGCCACGCGCCTGCGGGCACACCGCTCGCCGACGTGCTCACGCGCCGCGACAACGCGACCGGTTGGCTCGGGCCGGTGCTGGCTGCTTTCGGAGTTGCCGTCGTGCTGGGCGCTGCACTGTGATACCTCCCTTTGCCTGTGGAAAACACCCCCTGCCCGCCCGCCACCCCCAAACCTCGCGCGCCCCTGCTCCCACCACGCGCGCGCACGCTGTGGCAACGTCGGGTACGCGACCCCATCGTCATGCAGCTCACCCAGGGTATCACGCCGGAGAAAATCGCCCTCACCTTCGCCATCGGCAGCGCGTGCGCCTTGTTTCCCGTCTTTGGTGTCACATCGCTGCTGTGTTTTCTCGCCGCGTTCATCTGGCGGCTTAATCAGCCCATCATCCAAATTCTCAATCAGCTCCTGCTGCCCGTCCACATCGTGACGTTTCTGTTCTGCGTGCGATTTGGGGAAATTTTGTTTCGTGCGCCGACGACCGAACGCCTCCAGTTGGATCCACGAAAAATTCACGAGTTATATTTTGAAGATTTTTGGTCCCATCCGATTCACTCCCTGACGTTTTTCCTCCGGGACAACGCCGACAGCGTCATCTATTCCATCGTCGCGTGGTCCATCCTCTTGCCGCTCTACGTACCAATCGTTTATTACACGACGCGGCCACTCATGCGCGGTATCGTGCGGGTAAAGGCCGAGGTCGCCGCGAAGCAGGCTGCCGTTACGCCGCCAGCTGGCCGCCGCACATTATGAACGCGCTCTCGCTCGCGCTGACGGCGCTCGTCGCGCTCTGCACCGCGTTCGCCGCGCTCTATCTCGTCGCGAGTCGGATTAACAACTACGGCATCGTGGACATCGCGTGGTCCTATGCCTTCGGTGCGCTGGCAATTTTCTACGCGCTCGCGGGGCCGGGCTGGGTCGGACGCCGCGCGCTCATCGCCGCGCTCGCGGTCGCGTGGAGCGTGCGGCTTGGCACCCACCTCTGGATCCGCGTCATGGCCCACCATCCGATCGAAGACGGGCGCTACCAGCAGCTACGCCACGACTGGGCCGCGAACTTTACTGTGAAGATGGTCGGGTTTTTCCAAATGCAGGCCGCTTCCGTTGTTATGCTCGGCGTCGCGTTTCTCATCGCGAGCCTTAACCCCACGCCCCATCTGCATCCGCTGGAGATTGCCGGTACACTGCTCTGGTTTGTCGCGCTTGGCGGCGAGGCGCTGGCCGACGCGCAACTCGCCGTCTTCAAGGGCGACCCTGCCAACCGGGGCCAAGTCTGTGCGATCGGTCTCTGGCGGCTCAGCCGCCATCCGAATTATTTTTTCGAGTGGCTGGTGTGGGTGGCTTTCTTCTTTTTCGCACTCGCCTCGCCGGGCGGTTGGCTCGCAGTGATTGGCCCCGCGAGCATCCTATTTCTTCTTCTGCGTGTGACCGGCATCCCGATGACCGAAGCGCAAACTCTCCGGACGAAAGGGGACGCCTACCGCCGCTACCAGCAAACCACGAGCGCCTTTGTGCCGTGGTTCCCAAAAAACCAATGAACTTCGGACGCAGAACATCGAGGTGAAGTCGTTGCTGATTTTTTATATTTAAATTCATCCCCGTCCCATGCTCGATTTTCTTCTCGAAAAAGATCTTCTGCCCGACCCACTTCTCCGTTTCGGTATCCGCCGACTGCTCGCCCAACGGCTCCGCGGGGAGTTCGTCCGCTACGACCGTGCTGCCTACGTTGCTGACCTCAAAACCCGTGCGCTCGCGGAGCAGACCGCCGCCGCCAACACGCAGCACTACGAGGTTCCGACCCGATTCTACCAGCTCTGCCTCGGCCCGCGCCTCAAGTACTCTGGCTGCCTCTACCCGACCGGCCGCGAGACGCTGGGCGAGGCCGAGGACGCCATGCTCGCTCTCTACTCTGAACGCGCCCAGCTCGCCGATGGTCAGCACATCCTTGAGCTTGGCTGCGGCTGGGGCTCACTCTGTCTTTACAACGCCGAGAAATTTCCCCGCGCCCGCATCACCGCCATTTCTAATTCGCGCACCCAAAAAACGTTTATAGATGCTGAAGCGCAACGACGCGGCCTCACCAACCTCACCATCGTCACGGCCGACATCAACATTTTCGACACCTCCCCGGCTTCATTCGACCGCGTTGTGTCCGTCGAGATGTTTGAGCATCTAAAAAACTACCAACTGCTTTTCGCGAATATCGCGCGCTGGCTCAAGCCTGGTGGCCTGCTTTTCACGCACATTTTTACCCACCAGAACCTTAGCTACCACTTTGTCGCGCGCGACAGCTCTGACTGGATGAGCCGTTATTTTTTTACCGGCGGCCAGATGCCCGCACACGACCTACTTCCGCAGTTTCAAGACGATCTCAAGCTAGTTCAGGACTGGAGGGTAAACGGTCGTCACTATCAACAAACCGCCGAACACTGGCTTAAGAACATGGACGCCCACCGCGCCGAAATCCACCCACTCTTAGTCGAAACCTACGGTGCTGAGCAGGCGACGAAATGGTGGGCCTACTGGAGGGCTTTCTACTTGGCTTGCGCCGAACTTTGGGGCTATCGCGCTGGAAAAGAGTGGCTTGTGAGCCACTATCTCTTTGCGAAGCCAGACGGACCGCGCTGAGAAACAACCGGCCGCGCTGGGGCGATAGAATTTGAACCGCTTGCCGCGAGCTTACTCGTGCTCGGTCATGTTCGCGGCTGCCAGCAAGCAGCCGATGCAAACGGCCCCATCATCGCACAAGACGATGGCGAAATATATAAAATTTCATCTTGCCTTATATCCCACTATCTTAATCTACTTATCTCAAGTATCCAAATATGAAGCTCTCCAAACGCGGCGAATACGCTCTACGCACTCTCATTAACCTCGGCATCGCAGCCGAGGTGAAGCGTTCGTTGGTGCAGGTAGCTGAGTTGGCGGAAAAAGAGCGACTGCCCTCCAAGTTTCTCGAGCAGATCATGCAGGACTTAAAGGAAGCCGGTTTCGTCGCGAGCGAACGCGGCAAGTTCGGCGGTTACCGGTTAGCGCAACCCGCTGCCAAGATCAGCATCGGCGCGGTTGTACGCGTGTTGGAGGGGCCGCTCGCCCCGATTGGCTGCGTCTCGCAGACGGCCTATGAGAAATGTACCTGTCCCGACGAGGAGCATTGCGGACTGCGGATGCTGATGCTCGATGTGCGCAACGCCATTGCCGGCATCCTCGACCGCTACACCCTCGCCGATGTTGTCGAGGTTACACTCCGCAAACTCCGTCGCGATGGCCTGCCACTGCCATTCTCTGCCCCCCTGCGCACTGAACGCACACCGCGCCACACCGCCAAGGTCCGCCCGCTTCATCCGCGCCTCGATCCCGTCGAGGGCCTGCTCTCCAACCTGATGCCCGACTACACGATTTGATTGTTAAACTTCCCCATCTTTCCCGCCATGAGCGCCACCGCCGCTACCGATGATAAAAAGCCTTCTCCCGTCCCTCCCGATTGGCTCGCACTTGTCCGCGAGAAGGTCGAGGGCCTGCGCTACGGCGTCGTACAACTCGTCGTCCACGACGGCCGCGTGACGCAGATCGAACGTACTAAGAAAACGCGCCTGCCTGGAGCACACTCTGAGTAAAGCCGCGCGGTATAAAATCAATTTAGCCCACCGGTCCGCGTCGTCGGCTGTTCCCAGCCGAATGGCGCCACTATCGCAATCCGACCCGTCCGCTGGTGGCCCTACATAAAAATCCCCCGAATACCTTCCATGAAACCCTTCCTTCGTTCCCACCTCCCGGGACTGGTGGCTGCCGTCGCGTTACTCGTCAGCCTCCCCGCCGCCAGCTTGGCAGCCGAATCCGTCGCGCCTTCCGAAGCCGACGAGCTTCGCGCCTTGCGCGAGCAAATCCGTCTGCTCGACGAAAAGGTTCGCTCTCTCGAAGCCAAACAAGCGCAGCACGCCGACTCCGCCGCGATAGAGAAAAAGCTGCTCGTTATCGAACGCCGCCAGGAAATATCGGACGAGCGTCTTGCTGTCACTGACAAGGGTATTACCCTCTCGTCGGCCGACGGCGCCAACTTCCTCCGTCTGCGCGGCCTCGTACAGGCCGACGCTCGGGCGTTTTTCAACGACGACCCAGCGCTCACCAATAACTCCACCTTTCTCCTCCGCCGCGCGCGGCTGATCTTTGAGGGCACATTTAACAAAAACACCAGTTTCTTGGTCACGCCTGAGTTTGCCGGTTCGGCTCCGACCATTGTGGATGCCTATGCCAACTTTGCGCTCTCTCCCTCGTTCCAGGTGCGCGCTGGCCGGTTCAAGGAACCGGTCGGTCTAGAGCAACTCCAGTCCGACTCAGCAGCGCTTTTTATCGAGCGCTCACTGGCCAGCCAGCTCGTGCCCAACCGCGACCTCGGGGTGCAACTCGGGGGCGACTTGCTCAATGGCACTCTCGCCTACGCCGCTGGAATTTTTGATGGCGTGCCCGACGGCAGCAATAACGGCGCCGTCACCGGCACGACCGTCAACGCCGACTCAGACAAAGATAAGGACCTCGCCGTACGCCTGTTCGCGCTGCCATTTAAAAACGATGTCGCGTCTCCGCTCCGCGGCCTCGGCTTCGGACTCGCCGCAAGCACCGGCCGAGAAAAGCCTGCCTCCGGTCTAGCTGCCTACCGCACTGCCGGCCAACAAACATTCTTCAGCTTCCGCACCCAGAGCGCCGCCGCCGCGAGCAAGACCAACTACACTGCCGTGCCTGACGGCACGACTTGGCGGCTTTCGCCGCAGGCCTATTATTATTATGGCCCCTTCGGGATCCTCGGCGAATACGCTGTCTCGACCGTCAACGTGCGCCCGAATTTCCCCACGACCTTCGTCGGCAGCCCAAAAGTGGAGCTAAAAAACACGGCTTGGCAGCTCGCAGTGGGCTATGTGCTCACCGGCGAGGACGCCACCTATACCGGCGTCGTGCCCAAGGCAGATTTCGACTGGGCGAGCGGCAGCTGGGGCGCGTGGGAAATCGTCGCGCGCTACGAGTCGCTCGACCTCGACGACAAGGCGTTCGGGTCACCCGGAGCGGGCTATGCCTCGCTCGCCGACAAAAACAACAACGCCAGCAAGGTCAGTGGCTTCGACCTCGGCCTGAACTGGTTTCTCAGCAAAACCGTCCGCGCCTCGCTAAATTATTACCACAGTAACTTTGGTCTAACCGCTGGAGCAGTGCCCACCACCCGCGCGCTGCTCAATAACGACGAGAGCGCCCTCGTCACGCGCCTCCAGATCGCGTTCTAAACACACCCTTCATCTCCTCAGTTCTTCGACCATTTCCTTCTCCCTGCCATGAAACTCATTCCTCTTCTTTTGGCCGCCCTTGTGGTCGCCGCTTCCCCTGTGCGTGCCGCCGAAAAAGTTACGCTCCGCGTCGGCTACTTCCCCAACCTCACCCACGCGCAGGGTATGGTCGGCAGCCATACCACGCGCGAAAAACACGGTTGGTTCGAGCAACGCCTCGGGCCGGACGTGACCGTGCAATGGTTCGCATTCAACGCCGGACCGAGTGCGATGGAGGCATTGCTCGCCGGCAGCATCGATCTCACCTATGTCGGCCCGAACCCCGCACTCAACGCGTATATCCGCTCGCAGGGCGAAGAGATCCGTGTGCTCGCCGGCGCGGCCGAGGGCGGCGCAGCGCTCGTCGTGCAGGGCGACAGCCCGCTGAAGGCTCCGGCTGACTTCAAGGGCAAAAAGCTCGCCACCCCGCAACTCGGCAACACCCAAGATGTCGCCGCACGAGCTTGGCTGGCGAAACAAGGCTTCAAAATCACCCAGACTGGCGGCGACGTGTTCGTTGTGCCCACGGCAAACGCCGATCAGCTTCCGCTTTTCCAGACGAAGCGGCTCGATGCCGTGTGGACAGTCGAGCCGTGGGTCTCGCGCCTAGAACTCGAAGCCAACGGAAAAATATTCCTTGAGCAAAAGGACGCAGTCGCGACCGTGCTGGTCAGCAGTGTGAAGCTCCTCAAGACGCGCCCCGAGCTCGTTAAACAATTCACTGCCGCGCACGTCGAGTTGACAGCATGGCTCAACACCCATGGTGACGAGGCCCGCGAGCTGGTGCGCGCCGGCCTTAGCGCTGAGACCAAACGTGAGGCCTCCAAGGTAATCATCACCAATGCGTGGCCCCGGCTTAAGTTCACCGATAAGGCCGACCCCGCCGCGTTTGCGAAACTTGTTGCCGAGGCGCAAAGCGTCGGTTTTCTCCGCGATGCCATCCCTCTCGACCGCCTTTTCTCCGGGAAGCCCTGAATGACATTGCTGCAAGAACTCGCCCCCTCGTTGAGCGCCAAGCTCGTCGTTGAAAACGTCTCCAAGTCGTTCCGGCCCGACGGCCGCGCGCTCGTACATGCACTCGACCGTGCAACGTTGCGCGTGGACGAAGGTGAATTCGTCTGCCTGGTTGGCCCGAGCGGTTGTGGTAAATCCACATTACTGAACCTTATTGCCGGCCTTGAGACGCCCGACAGCGGCACGCTCGCCTCCGACGGTGAGCGTATCCGCGCGCCCGGCCGCGATCGCATGATGATGTTTCAGGAGTCCGCGCTATTTCCCTGGCTCGATGTGCTGGGCAATGTGATGTTCAGCCTCCGGCTCAAGCCCGGTCTGACCGACGGCGAGCGCTCCGAGGTCGCGCATTATTATCTCAAGCTCGTCGGGCTGGAAAATTTCGAGCGCGCCGCCATTCATGAACTCTCCGGCGGCATGAAGCAGCGGGTCGCGTTGGCCCGTGCGCTCGCGCCCAATCCGCGGGTACTGCTCATGGACGAGCCGTTTGCCGCGCTCGACGCGCTCACCCGCGAGCAGCTTTACGGCGACCTCCAGCGCATCTGGGCCGAGCGGAAAAAGACCATCGTCTTTGTCACGCACAACGTCCGCGAGGCGTGCTGCCTCGGCGACCGCGTCATTCTCTTCTCCGCGCATCCCGGGCGCATCCGCGAGGAGTTCAAGATCAACTTACCACGTCAGCGCGATATCAACAGCGTGGACCTCGCGGAATACGCGACCCTTATCATGCGCTCGCTCAAGGGCCATCTGAAAAGCCAGGCCACGGAGGCCCACGAATAATGAAACGCACGTTCACCGCCCTAGGCTTTTTTGCGCTGCTCGTTGCCGCGTGGCACTTTGCGTGCGTTGCTAAAATCTGGTCGCCCGTCCTCGTCCCTTCTCCAGAAAAAGTGACGCGCTACCTCTGGGAAATTGCCGTCGACGGCACGCTCGCCTCCGCCGCTTGGATTACTTTGAAACGCCTGCTCGCGGGCTACATCATAGGCCTCGTGGCGGGTGTACCGCTGGGTTTCCTCACCGCACGCGTGCAGACGGCGCGCGACACGCTCGGCGTGCTCGCGCTCGGACTGCAGGGCCTGCCCAGCGTGTGCTGGGTGCCGCTCGCGTTGCTGTGGTTTGGCCAGACCGAAAGCGCGATGCTGTTTGTGGTCGTGATGGGCACGCTCTGGTCGGTGGTGCTCGCGACCGAGACCGGCGTGCGCAATGTCAACCCACTCTATGTTCGTGCAGCGCAAACCATGGGCTCGCGCGGCCTGCACACTTGGGTGTGGGTCATTCTCCCGGCCGCGCTGCCTTTCATTGTAAGCGGCATGAAGCAGGGCTGGGCCTTTGCCTGGCGCTCACTGATGGCGGCCGAAATCTACGTCACCATCCTGAGCGGCGCAGGTCTCGGCTTGTTGCTGCACTATGGCCGCGAGCTGAACGCGATGGAGCAGGTGATCGGCATCATGTTGGTGATCGTCGCTATCGGACTGCTCGCTGACAAAGTACTGTTCGCCCCGTGGGAGAACTTTCTCCACCGCCGCTGGGGCACGGCGAAATAATCGATTTATGCGCGCACGCTGATCTTTCCATCAGCCGTGATAGCGGCTTGGATTTTGGTGAAGGCGGCGTTGACTTCATCGTCGGTGAGAGTCCGGTCTGGCGCGCGGAAGGTGAAGGTGAAGGCGAGGCTCTTTTTGCCGTCCGGCAGACCTGTGCCGGCATACACGTCGAACACGTTCACGCTCTCCAACGCGAAAGCGGGGCCGGTGGCGGCACGGGCATGCTTGGCGAGGATTTTTTGCACGTCCGCGGCCGGAGTGGAGGCATCCACCACGAGTGCGAGATCGCGCAGAGCGGCGGGCATAAGACTGAAGTCGGCGTAACGGCGGCGCGTGGCAGATGCGGCGAGTTTTTCGGGGAGGATAGCGAAAAGTCCGGCGTGAATTTTGCCCTCGAGACCGAGCGATTGGACCAGCGTGAGATCAACGAGGCCGAACTGCGCGAGCCAGCCGCGGTGCTGGAGTTCGCCGGCAGTGGCAGCGTGACCGGCTTGCCAGCCATGCGCGGCCGTTGGGGCGGGTGTGACGGCCTGCCGCGCGAGATCGATGCCAGCGGCGGTGGCTAGCGTCTCCGTAAGGCGCTTGGTCGAGTAGAAATCGGCCGGGGCGCGGTGGAGCCAAGCGCGGTCTTTCTCGTTGTCACAAATGAGGAATGCGGCGGCAGCGCATTCCCATGTCTGGCCGTCGTGCGCGAGGAAGATGCGGCCGGTTTCGAAGAGGCGCGAGGCGGTGGCACCGCGCGCTTGGTTGAGCTTAAGCGTTTCGAGCAGGCCGGCGATGAGCGAGGGGCGCAGGTGTGACTGGTCGGCGAGGAATGGGTTGGCCAAAGCCAGCGCGTCGGACGCGCTGGCGATTTTCGATTTTGGATTGTCTGATTTCGGACTGCTGCCCTCGGCATGGATTTTGGTTTGGTCGGAGCCGGTCCCAACAAAATTTTCCGAGGGTGTTGCCCAGGTGGAAACTTCCTTTTCGGAGCGAAGCGTATAGGTGATGCACTCATGGAAGCCTTGGCCAACGAGGAGGTCGGTGACGCGACGGTTGAAAGCGACGATGGGGGCGTCGTCGGCCAGCAGTGCGGGCGCGGTGACGGGGGCGGCGGGGATCTTGTCGGAGCCATGGAGGCGCAGGACCTCTTCGACGAGGTCAATCGGACGGTCGAGATCGTCGCGCCAGCTCGGGATGGAGAAAGTCCAGGCCTGGCCGCGGTCGGGCGTGGGGTCGGTGCGGACGGTGGTAAGCTCGAGGCGCTCCAGCGCGGCCAGCATCTCATCGGCGGGGAGCGCAAAGCCGAGGCGCTCGTTAATGAAGGCTGGGGTAACGGTGATCTCGCGTTCCCACGGTACGTCGCCGCCGACCTTGAGCGTGGGACCAGCGACGGTGCCGCCGGCGGTGGCCAACAGCAGGTCAATGCAACGGTGCATCGCCTCGCCTAGTAAGTGGCGGTCCACCCCGCGCTCGTAACGGTAGGAGGAGTCGGAGGTGAGCGCGAGGCGTTTGGAGGTGGCGCGGACGGACTGGGGACGAAAGTGCGCCACTTCGAGGACGAGGTCGGTGGTGTCGGCGCTCACGCCAGAGTCGAGGCCGCCCATGAGCCCGGCGATGACGACGGGCTTCTCGGCGTCGGCGATGACGAGCATCGGGCTGGTGAGCGCGTGCGCCTTACCGTCGAGTGTGGTGATGGTTTCACCGTGATGCGCGTGGCGGACGATGATCGTCTGGCCGACGAGCTTGCGGGCGTCAAAGGCGTGGACGGGCTGGTTGTATTCCAGCATGACGTAGTTACCGACATCCACGACATTGTTGATAGGGCGCAGGCCGACGGCGAGGAGGCGTTGCTGGAGCCAGTCAGGACTGGGGGCGATTTTCACGCCGGTGATGACCGTGGCAGTGTACAGCGGGCAGTCGTCACGCGCGTCCACGAGGAGGGAGCGGAGGAGGTCGGGGCGCGGCGTAGGGCTGGCGTGCTCGGGCACGAAATGCACGGCGGGATAGGCGAGATCTTGCTTGAACCAGGCTCCGAGTTCGCGCGCGACGCCGAGGTGGCCAAGACAATCGGGACGGTTGGGCGTGATCTCGATGTCAAACACGGTGTCTCCGGGCGGGAGGACCGAGTTTATGGGCGCACCGAGTTCGGGACGGCCGGCCAAGATGAGCAGACCGGAGGCATCCTCGGAGATGCCCAGCTCTTTCGCGGAGCACATCATGCCGTCGGAGGACTGGCCGCGTATGGCGGACTGCTTGATCGTAAAGTTACCGGGGAGCACTGCGCCGGGAAGCGCGACCGGGACACGGTCGCCGACTTTGTAATTCTGCGCACCACAGACGATGGTTTTTACGCCGAGGATGGAGCCGAGGGCGACGGTGCAAACGGAGAGCTTGTCGGCGTTAGGGTGCTTCTCGCGGGTGAGGACCTCACCGACCACGACATTCGTCAGCGCAGGCGCGCCGCTCCGATGGATGCCCTCGACCTCGAAACCGAGGAAGGTGATGGCGCGAGCAATCTCGTCGGCGGAATGGCCAGCGAGGGAGACGTATTCATTGAGCCAGTTAAGAGAGATTTTCACGGGGAAGGTTTTGAAGCGCGAAGCCGAGAAGGACGGAAGGAGAAGATTACTTTAGTTCGGAACTTCGCGCCTTGGCGTCATTGCGCTTAATTGTATCAAGCAAATTGTTTTAGGAAGCGCAGGTCATTTTGGTAGAAGTAGCGGATGTCATCGATGCCGTAGAGCATCATCGCGAGGCGTTCGAGGCCGATACCGAAAGCGTAGCCGCTCCACACGTCAGGGTCGTACCCGACGCCCGAAAACACCAGCGGGTCCACCATACCGCAGCCGCAGATCTCGACCCACTCCTTGTTGACCTTGGGCAAGTGGCGCGCGGAGAGGTCTACTTCGAAGCTCGGCTCAGTATAACCAAAATAGTGGGGACGGAAACGTACCTTTGTATCCGCGCCAAGGAGCGAGGCAAAAATGTAGTCAAGCAGCGCCTTAAGGTCGCGCACAGTGACGTTTTTATCCACGTAAAGACCCTCTATTTGATGAAAGTTCGCCGAGTGCGTGGCGTCCACGGTGTCGCGGCGATAGACGCGGCCGGGCGCGATGATGCGGATGGGCGGCGGCCCCTTGAGCATCGTGCGGATTTGCACGGACGAGGTGTGCGTGCGAAGGAGATAGCGTTCGCCGGAGGATTTTTTGGCGACGTTGCCGAAGCGAACGTCAGCGGGGAGATAAAACGTGTCCTGTGCGTCGCGGGCGGGGTGATCGGCAGGGGTGTTGAGCGCGTCGAAGCAGTAATACTCGGTCTCGACCTCGGGTCCGTCGGCAATGACGAAGCCGGCCTTGCGGAGGATGGAGGCGAGCTCATCGCGCACGAGCGTGAGCGGGTGACGGGTACCGGGCGCGGCGTCGGGTGACGGGAGCGTGGTGTCAACGGCGGGGCCAAGCTGCGCGGCGATCTCCGCGGCGGCGAGACGGGCGAGCGCGGCATCAAGGAGGGTCTGGAGCTGGGTTTTCGTCTCGTTGATCAGCTTGCCGACGAGGGGCTTTTGGTCCTTCGGCAGCGCGCCCATCTGCTTCATCAGCGCAGTGAGCGCGCCGTGCGGTCCGACGTAGCGGGCCTTGGCGGCCTCAAACGCAGGACGCGTCGTGAGCGCGGGCAGCTCGGCGGCGGCCTGGGCGAGAAGGGCGGTGAGTTGGGCTTGCATGGGGAAATTTTAAAGCGCGAAGACGCGCAGAGACCAAGGACGGAAGGAAGAAAACTTGAATGATCCCTCAGCCTCTTTTGCACCTTGATGTTTAATCCGTCGGCGGAGTTCGTGCAAGGAGCCAGAGGTTGAAAAACAAAAAGGACGAGCCTCAAACGAGGCCCGTCCTGGGAAACTGCGCAGCGGTCGTAGCTCAACCGCTCAACCTTAGGGCGAGCCGAACTGGCTCGTGCTCGCTTACGCCTTTTTCGCGGCGGCGGCCTTGGTCTTAAGCGCGGCCTGGGCCTGCTGTATGAGGCCGGCGAAGGCGACCTCGTCGCGAATGGCAAGATCGCTGAGCACCTTGCGGTCGAGCTCGATCTTCGCAGCGGCGAGGCCCTCGATGAAGCGGCTGTAGCTCATGCCAGCGGCGCGGCAAGCGGCGTTAAGGCGCACGATCCAAAGCGCGCGGCGGTTGGCCTTCTTCTTCTTGCGGTCAATGTAGGCGTATTGCCAGGCGTGCTGGACGGCTTCTTTCGCGTAGCGGAAGAGCTTCGATTTGTTACCGAAATAGCCTTTGGCGTATTTCAGGACTTTCTTGTGCCGCTTCTTGGAAGCGGCGGCGTTGGTTGCACGAGGCATGTTGGGATGGTGTTTGGGTTGGGAGGAGCCGGCGGGTCGTCTCGTTAGGATTCACCCGCCAGGCTAAAGGGTGGACACGCGGCGAAAACCGCGCGCGACTCAGAGGCCGAACGGCAGCGCGCGCAGCAGTGGTGCAGCGTGGCCCGGGGCGACGTGCTTGTCGCGTGAAGCGCGGCGTTTCGACTTGGTGCTCTTCGCGGCGAGCAGGTGGCGGAAGCCGGGCGTGCGGCGCATGAGCTTGCCAGTGCCGGTCAACTTGAAGCGCTTGGCGACGGATTTTTTGGTCTTTTGCATAAAAGGAGCGGAAGAAAACAGCGGTAATCACCGCGCTTGGCAAGGGTATTTTCCAAACCACCGCGGTTGGAGCCGATCACCAGCTCGGCAATCGTCTTTCTGCCCTGCTATCCCAACAATCCGCGGTAAGACAGAAGGGCTCAGGTCTTGCGCTTGACTAAAGTTGCGCGCGGTCTTTCTGTCGCGACACCCGTAGACGCCCGACCCCATCCGCCGTCATAATATACTCCGCTCGCGATCTGGCATCTCTCATATCCTCATGCCTCACGATATTTTTCGACTCAGGCTCATCGGGAGTCAACGCGGCGGTCATCCATCCGACTATTGGACGGCGTTGCTTGCTTCTACGGTATGGGCGTTGATCTTGTTGACTTCAACTTCGGCCCAGGTACGGGGCGAAGAGCCATTCAAACCAGCGGATACAAAGCCTGCGGATTCGCTGCCCCCGCCGATCAACACTTCGGTGCCAGTCACAATCGAGGCCAGAATTTACGAGTTAAGCCAAAGTGATTTCGCGATGCTTGATTTTGGCCAATTTGGGATGAAGGTGCCCACTCCATCATCTGCCGCAGCGGGCACCACGGGCCAAGCCCTCACGCCCATCCTCCGGGTCGGCTCATTTGACGTTTCAGCTGCCATCAAAAAAATCCCAAGTGTCGAGCAGCTGAGTTCGTCGAGCGTTACCACATTTTCAGGCAAAGTGGCAAAAATTGTACTCGGGCAGGATATGCGGTTTCCCAACGCCATTCCCATCCGTGGCAGTACCGACAGTCAGCCACAAATGTCCTCCTCTTCCCCCCCCCCGCCGTGGGGAGCTAAGAGCCGTTTTGTCGGGATAGAGCTTGAGGCCACGGCCACGGTCGCAGCCGATGGCAAAACCATCGCATTCTCGGTGAGTCCGACCTCGACCAGGTTCAAGGGCTTTGTCGAATATGGCGGTTCCAGTGTCGCAGTGGCCTCAGGTTCATCCCTGACTGCCCCTTCGGGATTTTTTGAGCCAGTTTTTGGCGTCCGCTCGACCCATGCTGATGTCACCCTCCAAGCTGGAGCCACGCTGGTTGTCGGGCTGGCAGACACTGAGATGGAGTCCCCCCCTTATTTGGAGGTTTTCCATCCCAAGGGCGAGGCGAAGGAAATACGCGCGTTGCTGGTTTTCATCACAGTCAACATACCGGGAAAATAATTAGCCTACTAGGTCAGGTACCATCCGGAGACCTAACGAAGCAAGGAATCAGGTTATCTGTGGGACGGTGGTTCATGGGATTCCTTTCGGTTTGATTCCCTCTCCACTGTCCGTCAAATCAGGGCAACCTCAACATGACCCCTTATAGCATTTCGGATCATACCTATAGCATTTCTTATAGCATTTTTAGAATTTTGCTCCGCCTGAGCGAAGCCTCAACACCGGAGTCAGCGACCCCGGCTACATCTACGACCACCGTATCGAAGCTAGCGTTTTGTGCTACGAAATCCGCCGAATATAAACACGATCAGGCAGACCAAGAGGATAAGTCCGAGGCCGCTGCCGCCAATGACCGGGCCTCCTAGGTAAAATCCGCCGCCACCGAACAGTAGAAGAAAGACAAGAATGAGTACGATTGGGTTCATGGCGCAAAATATAACATCGCAGTGACACTGCACCAATGAGGCCTTCACCCACCATGTCTTGGCCATTGGCAAACCAACCCGGTGTGCCGCCTGGTCCAGGAGCAAACTTGGCTGAGAGAGTCTTAAGTCTTGTTGTCGATAGCGGAGCGCCGCCGAGAGACTTCCAGCCGCCTCGCCCGAAGCGGGACAAAATTCGTCTTGCCGCCGGGAGAAAATCTCCCGTAGTAAGACCCTCCCCTGTGGCGTAACAGTCCGAGGGTCTTCGTTCTTTGCCAAGTCTTAGGTTTGTCTTCGTCGTGCTAGTTTGGTGGTTTATCCGCCAAAATTGTGAAAACGAAGATGAATCATGGGGAAGACAAGAACTCTAAGTCGTTCTTTCGTTGTTAGATGGCTCTCTAGCTCAATGGTAGAGCAGTTGACTCTTAATCAATTGGTTTCGGGTTCGAGTCCCGAGGGAGCCACCATGCTGCGTTTTCGCTGTTTTTTCCCAGTCCACAGTCTCTCTTTAGCGCAGCCCTGCCGC
>CAIQKQ010000116.1 GCA_903872425.1 uncultured Opitutia bacterium
TAGCCCACCGAGCCAAAGTTGGCCTCGGTGGGAACCCCAACTAGTTAAAGTAGTAATAGTAGCCTACCTAAGAGAATGCTCTCACAGAAGCTTCTGTTGTCCGTAGCGTATTTCTCGCTGGACAGCAACTAGACAGCCTCACCAGCTCTTGCAAGCCAAGAATGGATAAAGGAGGAAAGAAGAAAGCACCGACTGTTATCGGCTCTCCCGAATGTGTTGTTTCTGGAGCTGGAGCAGCGGGCGCTGGAGAGGAGGCGCCCCCAGCTTGGGCGGCGACTCTTATGGGTAAAATCACCCAAATGAGCATGGACCTCGAAGCGCGCGACGCGCGCCAGGACGCGCTCATCTCTGCAATTACGGCGCACCTGAGCGGGAACGATAAGAGTATCGCCACGCTTTCCAAGGATCTCGCCGACTGCAGGGCAATCGCCCAGGAGGCCGACACCGTCGCTAAACGCGCCGACGCGGCTTCGGAGCGAGCGGTCGAGGAAGCCTCTACCGTTTCCGCAAGCCTCGACGCGGTACAGCGCGAGCTCAGCAACACCGTTGCTGCTGCGGAGAAGCGCGTCGACGCGCGCACAGCAGCTCTGGTCGAGTTAACGACTAAGAAGCAGGAGACAATGCAGGACGAGAAGCGAGGCGCGGCAGTGAAGAAGCTCAAGGATGAGCTAAGCCCGCAAATCGTGGCAAACGCTAAGGTGCTCGCAGAGCTTCAGAAAGCGCAAGCTTTGACGGACGCCCGTATGCAGGAGCTCCTCGCACACATGGACAATATCAAGAAGATCGCCGATGAAGGTGCGGCTCGCTTGGCAGCGGCAAACCTGCAGAACACTGACAGTTTCCGCTTGCTACAAGCCCAGTCCGACTCATTGGCGGCATCCCTGGCTCGTTTTGCACCGCTCCTGGAGGGCGACAGCAGCCGCAGCTTGGGCACCGCATCTCCGATGGCAGCAGGCGTCATTGAGCCGTTCGTAGCCACAGAGGCAGAATGGCCCCGAGAGGTAGCGGAGGACCCGAAAAGCGTACTCGACAAGGGGCGCCAGGACACGCTAAAGCTCGTGTCCGACACCGTCGACTGGCTGAAGCACTCTGGCACGAACGATGAGCCTACTCTGCCCACGATCAAGGTCGTTCAGTTCCTGCAGCACGTCCGAGAATTCGTTAACAAGAGCGGCGGCAAGTTGCCGTACAATATCGGCGCCTACATGTCCTCACAAGTTAAGTCCATGCTCGTGATATCCGAGGCCGCCCTAATTCGGACCAGCCGATCGTCAACAGCGACGACATTCACGCCGATTTCAGAGGTCAGCACCAACACCCATGAATGGCTCCGGGCATGCACAAGTTATATCGACTGCCACGGGCACGCACTTCAGGAGGCGCTGAAAGACATGCGGTGGAATCCCACGGGCCCGGCAACGACCGTATCCGAGACCAATGCAGCGTCGGCCGTCCTCCAGTTGGAGAAGTCAATGACAAAGGCGTGGCGCTCCACAAGTAAAGAGACGCGGACAGATCCGGTGTCCCGTTCAGCGGCGGCGATGGCGTTCATCAACGCACCTTCTTCGCCGCTCGCCAACATGGTCAAGCAGGCGCTTAACATCACTGTGCAGACCAGCGTACCGCATAACACCACGCTACATACCCTCGTCACGACGACTCTCGAGCGTCTTCAGTACATTTATGACCCGCGCGTGTCGCAGTACGGACTACTGCGCAGCACGCTCGTCAAGCCGTACAAGTTCGAGACTACCAAGTCATTCGAGACCACGACGACCGGCGGTGGCAGCAACGCAGATGAGACCAAGAGAGCCGGCCGTGGCCGCAGCCGCAGCAAGGGGCCGTCGACGTCAACCGAGAAGGGCGACAAAATCTGCAACTACTGTGCGACGCACAAGCCGTGGAGCAAATTCGGCCACTTCGAGAGCGAGTGCCGCAGCAAGGCGGCGGCAGAGTCAGCGTCAGCCCCCAGCACCTCGACAGCGACAGCAGGCGCAGGCGGCGGCAGCACCCCGACGACATCATCATCGCACGCCTCCAAGAAGCCGCGCGACAAGTCCAAGGGCTGCCCCAACTGCAAGTACGACCCGACGAAAGAACACCA
>CAIQKQ010000117.1 GCA_903872425.1 uncultured Opitutia bacterium
ACCCTCTGCGACCGCCCGAGCGCGGCTCGCTCCGGCACTGGACAAAAAGTAGAATTATGCGCTCCGCCACGGGCCGGACGGTGGGCGGTGAGGTTTCCAGTCGCGTGCAGACAACGGAAATTCCAGCACGGCTCCGCCACCAAGGTTAGGTTACTTCACCGCGCTCCGCGCCCACCAAAGCGTCCCCGCCCCCACCCAGACCGCCGGTGAGAGAACGGGTTTCGTCGCCGCTCATCATGCGCGATAGGCTCGCATCGGTTGGCAACGGCTCCGGGCGGCCCCCGGCTCTCTCGCTGCGCTCGTTCGCTGGGCCTTCCCCCCGCCGCCCATGCGGCGCGGTTGCCCCGCGCGTCCTCGCCGCGCCGCTGCGCTGGCGACTCGGCGCGCAGCCGGGCCGCTGGCCCGCCACAGCCCCCATGCCGGCTCGCGCAGGCGGGCGACCGAGGCTGGGCGCTTCCTGCAACACCCGCGCCCGGCGGTTTGCTAACCGCGCCTGCGGCGTTGCCAACGGCTCATCCATCCCGCCGTGACCGGACACACCTCACCGCCCCAGCAATTCATCCCACTCGCAGTCCAGCGACCGACGCAGCCGTTGGGCCGTGGTCACGAGGATGTTGGTTTCGCCGGCCTCGATCTTTTGCAGCGTCCTGATGTTCAGATCGGCCAGCTCGGCGAGCCGCTCTTGCGTGATGCTCCGCGCGATGCGCTCCCGGCGCAGGTTGCCCCCGAATTTCTTGAGCTGTTGGGCAGTGGTGTCTTTCGCGCGCACGCCCCATCATGCCGTAATCTGACCTTTGACAGAACGGCATGGCGTGCCGTAAAAGGTGCGGCGTCGCCTAGGGCTTCCATACCCAGCACGCCGCCAGCACCCGTTTGCTTCGCGCAACCCTCAACCATCATTCTACATGAAAACTCAGTCCCTCGCCCTACTCCGCGCCCTGACCGCTCTTGCGGCCTTGGGCTTTGCCAGCCTACTCAACGCCCAGACCGTGACCCTCGTGGCAACCGTGGCGTCCCTTCAAGATGCCTTCGTTAGCGCCTATTCAACCGATGGGGTTGTCCTACTGGCCGGTGATTCCGCAACCATCGTCTCCCAGCATGCCGAAGACAGCCCCGGCAGCGGAGCCGCAGCAGTGCAGATTGGTAGCGTTGAATTTAATCCGGCCCCGCTCCTGTTTGGTATGGTCTCGCGATCAATGGTGTTCAACGGCGTCCTCGTGCAAGGCGGCGTGACCAAGGTCTCGCTCTCCAATCCCACCACCAACGAGACCAAGTGGGTGGAGGTCGGCAAAAGCTACGGGGGCTACACCGTTGGCTACGAGCCGGGCCAGCCCGCCACCAAGCAAACTCCCGCCACCAAGGACACCGTCGTGCTCACCCTCGGCGGCGACGTTCAGCGCATCACCTTGCAGGACGCCAGGATCCACGCCCCCGTCGTCGAGCCTGCCGAAGGGCGGACTGCCCGCGACTACGCGCAGGCTTCCCTCGATGCCGCGCGGGCTGTCATCGCCGCCGCCCTAGCCCGCGCCCGCAGCGATCCCAACGCCGACGCCCGCCTCATTCAGGCGCTCGAAACCAGCCTCTCTGCCGCGAAACAGTCGCTTACAGACGAAGACGACGACATCGCCTATAGCGCAACCGCGAGCAGAATCAACAACCCAGACCCGAGCTGGGCCGGAGTTGATGTGCGTCCTGACGGCACCACCGCGAGCAATATCATCAACCATGATCGCTCCGCCACCCACATAGTCTTTGACGCCAACGGCAAGATCAGAACCGTCGAACAATTTGCCACTCCCGACGCCAATGGCGGAGTCTTTTTGCGCACCATCTATTCCGCGCCCAACCCCGCGGCTCCGACGACTTCGCCCGCCGCCGCGAAATAATCGCCCGCCCCGCGCGGCCTTTTTGGTTTTGTCGCCCGGCGCGTCGAGGCCTGTATAAGCAGGCTCTCGGCGGTCACGGCGGCGACCTGCCCGCCGCTTCCGGCACAGGCTGCGCCCATTCGCCTCCGACGCCCCGCCCAAATCAATAACAATAACAACATGCCCCTCGGGCTCACCCTGACCCCGGTTCCGAGGCTCCATCTGGCTTCTCGCCCACACCCCCTAAAAAACAAGCCAGTTGCCACTTTTCCGGCCTGCTCACCTGGCCGGCACGGGCACGGGATCCGGCATCTTCGTCGAGTGCCACGCCGCCAGCCGCCACGCGCCGTCGCGCCAGACATAGACCGTGAGAAAGTTGAGCGTCGGCTTGTTCTCCACCCCGGCCGAGATGGAAAACACCTTGGACATGCCCGTCAGGATCGCGGTGTCGCCGTAGAGCCGCACCGTCAGGCCCGAGTGCTCCAGCGACTTGTATTTCAGCGCGCCGATGGTGAGCTTCTTCAGGTAGCTGGTCTTGGTGTCAATTTCGCCGGACGAGTGGGAATAGGTCATGTCGTCCGCGAAAATCTGGACGAGCGCGGCGAAGTCGTCGTGAACGAGCGCGTCCACGCGCTGCTGCTCGGTGGCGATGACCGCGCGCTTGCGCGCCTCGTCGTCGGACGACGCGCTGGCAGACTTGGGCGCGCAGGACGAGAGGAGGCTGGAGAACGCGAGCACAGCGAGGGGGAGGAGTAGTTTTTTCATGGGGGA
>CAIQKQ010000118.1 GCA_903872425.1 uncultured Opitutia bacterium
ATCTGCAGCCGTTCGACGCCGTCAGCTACGCCCGCGCGGTTTTCGGTTTGGAGGACAAGCCTACTGCTTAATCGGGCCAAGATCGCACAGGGCGGAAAGACGAAAACACGGAGCGGTAGAAATATTAAGCAGGAAATCAGGAAACCACGACTCGGAATCAGATTCCGGTTCTTGGTTTCATGGCTTCCTCCTTTAAAAATCCTATTCTGCTCAACGCCCGTTCTTCAGCGTTTCCGCGATTGCATCTGCTCAGTGAGGGCAACGAGGAATGGCGCCTGGCCGGGAAGCTTTTTGAACTCGGTGATGGCGGCGGCGGACTCCTTATCGGCGCGGCGCCGAGTGGCGGCGAGGCCGTGAAGTTTTACGAACGTGGTTTTGCCGGCCTTGGCGTCCTTGCCGGCGGTCTTGCCGAGCGTGGCGGTGTCGGCGGTGGCGTCGAGGAGGTCGTCAATGATTTGGAAGGCGAGGCCGAGATGTCGACCAGCGCGGCGGAGAATCGAGAGATCATTTGTATCCGCACCGCCGACCAGTCCGCCCATGACGAGCGCGGCTTCGATCATCGCGGCGGTTTTGTTGAGGTGGATAAACTCCAGCTCAGGGGTGGTGGCGTCAGATTTTTTCTCGGCGAGCAGGTCCTGCATTTGACCACCAATCAGCCGCCGGCTTCCGGCGGCATCGGCCAGCTCGCGGACGAGCGAGGTGGCGAGCGCGGGCGACGCAGCGAAGTGCTGAGCGAGGAGGGCGAAAGCGTGGGTGAGGAGCGCGTCGCCGGCGAGCAGTGCCGTGGCCTCATCGAACGCCTTGTGCGCGGTGGGCCGGCCGCGGCGCAGGTCGTCGTTGTCCATGCATGGCAGGTCGTCGTGGATGAGCGAGTAGGTGTGAATGCATTCCACCGCAATGGCGGCGGGCAACGGGTCGGGAAATTTGGATTTTGGAGATCGGAATTTGGATTTCAGAGCCGGAGCAAAGAGGTCGGCGGCGGCAAGGACTAGTACGGGGCGGAGGCGCTTGCCGCCAGCCTCGAGCGAGTAACGCATGGCGGTGTGCAGGCGCGCCGGGCGGGCCTTGGCGGCGGGCACGAGCGTGGCGAGGCCGCGTTCGACACGAGCGACGTGAGCATTGAGCTGGGCGGTGAAGTCCATGCGTATGCCGCCTAATTGCCCTCGGCGTTCACGACGGTACGCCGAGTTTTTCGAGGAGGCGTTGCAAGTCCTCGTTGCCACGATACTCGATGATAATCTTGCCGAGCTTGGGCGAGTGTTGCACCGCTACGCGTGCGCCGAGGTGGGAGGTTAATTTTTTTTCCACGTCGGCCACGGCGGCGGCGTCGGCGGCGGGGAGCTTGCGGCGGCGGGACGACGTGCCGGGTTTGTGGGATGATACGAGCTGTTCGGCGGCGCGGACACTCAGGCCGCCTTCGATAATGCGGCGGGCGAGGAGGGCGCGCTGGGCGGCGTCGGCGACCCCGAGGAGTACTTTGGCGTGGCCGACGGTGAGAAGATTTTTGGCGAGGAAGCCCTGGAGCTCGGCATCAAGTGAGAGGAGTCGGAGGGCGTTGGCGACGGTGGCGCGGCCTTTGCCGACGCGCTGGGCAGCGGCATCCTGCGTGAGGTCGAAGTCGCGCACGAGGCTGGCGTAACCGTGGGCCTCTTCGATGGGGTTGAGGCCCTCGCGTTGGAGATTTTCAATGAGACCGATGGCGGCCGCGGACGCGTTGCTGGCCTCGACGAGGCGGGCGGGGATGGTCTTGAGCTCCAGCTTTTGGAACGCACGCCAGCGGCGCTCGCCAGCGATGAGCTGGAATTTCTCGCCGTGGCGGCGGACGACGACCGGCTGGAGTAGGCCTTCGGCGCGGATACTGTCGGCGAGCTCATCAATCTGCTCGGGCGCGAATTCACGGCGGGCCTGATAGGGGCTGGGCTCGATCGCGGAGACTAGGATTTCCGGGTAGGCCGTCGCCGGGGCGGCGGACTGCGGGTTGCGGACTGCGGACGGCGGAGTGGGGGAGGGTGGGGTCGGCGCGGCAGCAGCGGGCGAGGAGGTTGCGGGGACGGCGCTAGCGATGAGGCCGCCGAGGCCGCGGCCAAGGCGTGTTTTTTGGGGGGCTGGCATGGAGAAATTATTTCTGGCTTTTGTTGTAGCTACTTAGGGCGTGGCGGGTGCGAGCTTGCCGCCGGGAATTTGGAGGGTCTGGCCGACTTGGATCTTTGACTGATCGGCGATTTTGTTGGCATTGATAATGTCCAGTTTTTTCGCGCCCGTTTTTTTTGCGATTAGGTCGAGCGAGTCGCCTTTCTGCACGGTGTAACGGAGAATGGCGTCCTTGGGATAATCGTCGGTGAAACTCGTTTGCACGGGCGGGCGGGTAGCCTGGCCTTTGGCTAGCGCGTCGAGGGCGGTGTTAGTCGCGTCGGCGAGGGCCTTGAGCTGCTTCGCAACGTCCTGTCGCGTGGCGGCGTCGGTGGACTGGACCAACGTGCGGAGGTCGGCGACAGCGGAATTGAGCTGCGCCGACGTGGGGACGGTGCCGGCCGCGGGTGCCGCGAGCCGGGCACGGTAGGCGGCGTTGTCGCGTTCGGCGGCATCGAGTCGCTGCTCAAGGCGACCGATTTGTTCGTTTAACGCCCGCACTTGTTCGGAGAGGTTCGCCAGTTCGATGGCGGCGGCCGAGGGCGCTGCGGTCTGAGCGCGGCTCGGGGAGGAGGCGGCCGCAAAGATGAACGCGATGGTGGGCGCCGCGGCGGCGCGGAGAAATTTTTTCCACATGGCGGGCAGCGTGGCGGGTTTTTTAGGGAAAACAAGACGAGGCTTTGTCGGTGGCCATGGACCTAGCTGGCCCCGGCGCCGGCCAGGGCGGCGGTCGTCGCTCGGCACTTGAAAACCTGCGGTGCGGCTTGCCTCGGTCGCTGGCGGCGTCAGGCTGGCGGGGTGATCGCCTCCGTCACTTTCCGTAACTTCAAGGCGCTGCGCGATGCGCACGTGAGGCTCGTGCCGTTCAACCTCCTTATCGGCCCCAACGGCTCCGGCAAGACCAGCCTGATCGAGGCGGTGTTGCGCTTGCGCTCGCTGGCGCGCCTGCCGCTCGGCCAGCCACCGTTGACCGATGCGCGTCGCGTGGGTGGACCAGAGATCATTTTTAATTTTATCACGCCTTATGAAGGCCTTAAGGCCGCGCTTGGCTGCGTGTCGGAAAACGTCTGCGACCTGCTTCAGGTCATCCCGTGCGCCAGCGACGGTGCTGGCGCCCCGACCGTCACGCCAGACTGGCCGGCGCTACGCGCGCGGCTGCTGCGCGTCCGCAGTTATTTGCTCGACCATTACGCGATGGCCCTGCCGACCGCCCTGAAGGACGGCGCGGAGCTGGCCGGTAACGGCGCCAATCTCGCCGCCGTACTCGCCGTCCGCGCCCGCGAGCGGCCGGAGGCATTTGCCAGCTTCTGTGCCGAGGTCGTACGCGTACTTCCGGAATACAATGATCTCCGCCTGGTCGAGCGGCCTGGCGACACGGTTGAGCTCCAAGTCCGCCTTGCCGACGGCGGCGAGATTGTCACGGCGGAAAACCTTTCCCAAGGCACGCTCTACACGCTGGCAATTCTGACGCTCGCCTTTGACCCAGACCCACCGCCGATCGTGTGCATCGAGGAGATAGATCGTGGAATCCACCCGCGCCTGCTGCGCGAGGTGCGAGACGCGCTCTACCGGCTTAGTTATCCCACGGCGACCGGCCAGACGCGTGCGCCCGTGCAGGTCATCGCCACGACGCAGTCGCCCTACCTGCTTGACCTTTTCCGCGACCACCCCGAGGAAGTCATTATCGCCGAAAAACATGGCCGTGCGGCGACGTTCTCCCGGCTCAGCGACCGTGCCGACCTCACCGAGCTGCTCGCCGAAGGCTCGCTCGGTGACATGTGGTTCGCAGGCATCCTGGGCGGCGTGCCGGAGGAGAAATCATGAATAGGTACGAAACACCCCAAACTTCATGCGATGGTTAGAGAAGCATAGTCGGGCGAGGTCTCTGATTCGTTGACCCTTCGGCCGCGCGCTTGCGCGCTCGTACAAAACAGCGCCTGCGCGCCGGCGGCTGGCGCTAAACAGCTCGGTCCACATCTTATCCCCCTACTTCGCGGCGAACAGCTCTGCGATCACGTCTTCTAACGGCACATCCTCAATGGTGATATCGGCCACGGGACCGGTGGTGAGGATTTCCTGCGAAACGGCCACAATGTCTGCGCCGGGCGCACGCACGGTGAATTTGCCATCGTCGCCGCGTTTGGTCTCGCCGTGACGCGACTGCCAAGTGTCGGGAAACGCCGTGCCCGCGCCGGGGAGAAACGTGATGATTTTTTTCCGGCTGCCCGAGGCGCCCTCCAGTCGGTCGAGCGCGCCGTCGTAGATTTTCTTGCCCTTGTTAATGACGATGACGCGCTCGCAAAGCTCCTGGATGTCGGCCATGTAGTGGCTCGTGAGGAGGATGGTGGTGCGGTGACGGCGATTGTGGTCGCGCAGGAAGGCGCGCACAGCGCGTTGCGAGATCACGTCGAGGCCAATGGTCGGCTCGTCGAGGAATAGCACCCGCGGGCGGTGGAGCAGCGCAGCAATGAGCTCCATCTTCATGCGTTCGCCCAGCGAGAGCTCGCGCACCATGACGTTAAGCTTCGGCCCGACGCCGAGCAACTCGACAAGCTCGTCGAGGGTTTTTTTGTACTCATCGCTTGGCAGGCCGTAGATGTGACGGAGCAGGAGAAATGACTCCTGCGCAGGGAGGTCCCACCAGAGCTGATTTTTCTGGCCGAGCACCAGGGCGAAGAGGCGACGGTAGGCGTTCTCACGCTTCGTCGGGTCGAAGCCAGCGACGCGCGCGGTGCCGCTCGTCGGGTAGATGAGACCGGAGAGCATCTTGAGCGTGGTGGTCTTGCCCGCACCATTGGGGCCGAGGAAGCCGACAAACTCGCCCTCAGCGATGTCGAAACTCACATCATCCGCGGCGCGCGTCTCCTCGAACTGGCGGTGGAACAGCCCGCGCACGCCGCCCCAGAAGCCGGGCTGTTTCTTGTAGGTGCGGAACACGCGGGTGAGCTGGCGGACTTCGATCATGGAATGCGTGAGTGAAACGCACTCTGCGCGGATGGAAAGAAAAACACGCGTCACGCACTCGCCGCTTGCCACACCCGCGCGCGCCGCTCAGCCTCGTCGGCATGGATAAACTCGAGGAAATCTTTCGCATGCAGGACGCGCTCAACCAGCGCATCGGCGTCAAGCTCCCCCCGCCCAGCGACGAGGAAAAGACCAAGTGGGTGCTCAACTACACGCGTGCCATGCAGCAAGAGACGGCCGAGCTGATCGACAGCGTACCGTGGAAGTGGTGGGCCAAATACCAGAAATTTGATGAGCAGAACGCCAAGGTCGAGGTCGTGGACCTGTTTCATTTTCTCGTCTCGCTCGCGCAGACGCTCGGCATGACCGCCGACGACGTCTACCAGGCCTATCTAAAGAAAAACGCGGTCAACCACCAGCGGCAGGACAGTGGCTATGTCAAAAAGGACGAGGCTGACTCAAAGCACATCTAAACATCGCTTAAAGCTATCTTAAGCGAGGAGCTATTTAGCGTCTGTGTTTCGCGCTTCGGTACGGAAGGCGACAGTTTGGGTTGGGTCGTTCACCGCGTCACTACAAACGCCGCCTGCACGTCTACGGCCGTCTGGCCGGCTTCGATGATGCGGGCGCGGAGCTTGAGCTTGGCTTTGCCGTAACGGTTGAGTGCTTCCTTAAACTCAGACACGGCGGCTTGCGCGGGGCGCTCGCAGATAGCGCGGAGGTCACCGATCACAGGACGGCGGTAGGCGGCGCGGCTCTCCTTCACGACGATATGCCACTGCGGTTTCGCGCCTTCCTTTTCGTCGCGCATCAGCTCCCAGACGACGCCGTAGCCGGCGAGGGTGGCGAGCGAGACGAGGCTGCCGCCAAACGCGGTATTAAGAGAATTTTTGTTCGGCTCCTTGGGCGCGGTCAGTACGAGGGCATGCGCGTCGCTGAGCTCAACGCCGACGTCCATCGCCTTGGCGAGCGGGATCATCTCGTGGAGGAACAGCTCAAACGCGGGAACCTTAACTGGTTTCAGCTTCATGCGCGCGTGGATACTGGCGGCGGTGGGCGGGGACTGTCAACGCGGGAAAACAGGGGGCGTTCAGCGCGGCGGAGCGTTGCGGAACTGCTCGACGACTGCGGCCATGTCCTTGTCGCCGTCGCCGGCAGCGATGGCAGACTGGAAAACTTTCCGCGCGGCGGCAGCGGTCAGAAGGTCGAGCGAGTGCGTGGCGGCCTCCTGCTGAGCGTAGCCGAGGTCTTTCGCCATCAGGCGGAGGAGAAAGTTGGGCGTGTAGTCGGGCGCAGTCATACGGGCGGCCAGAGTCTTCACAAGCGGGCTGCCGGGGGCACCGTTGGTAAGCAGTTCCAGCGCCGCCGCGCGGTCGAGCCCGCTGCGTTCGATCATTGCTACCGCCTCGGCGAGCGACGCGACTTGCACGCCGCAGAGGAAATTGTTGACGAGTTTGAGCTGCGCGCCGCTGCCCGTCGGGCCGACGTGCAAAATGGTTTTGCTCATCGCCGCCAGCACCGGCCGGGCTGTTTCCAGCGCGGAGGCGGAACCGCCGACCAAGAAGTTCAGCTCGCCGGAGTTAGCATGGATGCGGCTGCCGGTCACGGGTGCGTCAAGCAGCTTACCGTCGTTTGCCGCGACGGCAGCGGCCAGCTCGCGCACCCAGCCGACCGTGACGGTGCTCGACTCGATACACACCGCACCAGACGCGGCGCCGGCGAGTGCGCCGTCGTGTCCGAGCCAGACGGCGCGGGCGGCGGAGTCGTCGGCCACCATGCTGATGATGATCCGCGCGCCGGTCGCGGCCTCGCGGGGTGTGGCGGCGATGTGCGCGCCGACAGCGGCGAAAGGCGCGGCCTTGGCGGGATCACGATTGTAGACGGCGAGCGGAAAGCTCGCACTGAGCAGGCGGTTGGCCATGCCGCCACCCATGATGCCGAGGCCGAGTAACGCGACGCGAGGTTGGGACATGGGGAGATTGTTAATGGCCACGAAAAACACGAAGAGACACAAAAATCAGATAAAACTACGAACGATGAAGTAAGCGGCTCACGGCTAGCACGACGTCGAAAGCGCAGTTTGATTTTTTTGCGACTTTAAGTGTTTTTTGTGGCCAATGACTTGGAGTTCAGCCGAGCGGTCTCACTGCGACGAGGCGGTCGGGGCCGGGGAGGACGCGCAGGGGGTTGCGGAGCGCGCGGCCGAAGCCAGCGAAGGAAATCTCCATGAGGTCACCGTCAGCTAGCCGCACGCCGTCGCCATAGCTGAGGGCGCACGCACCGTAGAAATGCACATGGAGGTCGCCGGGCCGGCGGCTGGTCTCGAACTTGAAATGATGATGCTCAATGTTGGCGAGACTGTGACACATCTCGGCCTCGCCGGTGGTGATGTCCTTGGTCCAAAACACGCTGCCAGCGCGGCGGATGCTGACTTTGCCCGGCACGGAGCTGAACTCGGGATCAATGACCAGCTCGGGGCCGATGGCGCAGGTGCGGTTCTTGGAGCCGGAGAGGTTGAGATAATTTTTCCGCTCAAAGACATGATCGGAAAATTCGTTGCCCGTCGCCATGCCGATGCGATGCGGCGTGCCATCTGCAGCGATGACATAGACGCCGACAATCTCGGCCTCCTCGCCGCCGTCTTCCGCGTAGGATGGCACATCGAGCGGCTCGCCCGGCGCGCGCAGCAAGGAGCCATTGCCCTTGCAAAACCACTCCGGGGCAATGCCGATGGCACCCGGGGCGGGTCGGCCTTTTTCCAGGCCCCAGCGGAAAATCCGCATGCTGTCGGTCAGCTCGGCGTCCGTTTTACCGTGCATCGCGTCGCGGCTTTTCGCGCTGCCAAGGTGGGTGAGGCCGGTGCCGGAGATCATGCAGCGCGCGGCGTCGGCCGGATGATCAACGGGAGAGAGCAGCCGCCAGGGCGACTGGCCGGCGTAAATCGCGTCGTAGTCGAGCAGTTCGTTGGTCGTGTGCAGGCGGACGAGCGCGGTGAGCGGCGTGCTCCCGGCGAGGGCAGCTTGCGCGAGCGCATAGACGGAGGAAAATTTGGGGTCGAGCAGCCGCAGGTGCGGCTCCTCGACGAGGGCGACGCGGCGTTGTGCGGCGTTCTGGAGTTGGACGAGACGGGTCATGTTTGGAGTGAGGACGGATAAGGGTGTGGCGTTGATAATTTACGTCAATTAGTCCCCGTGCCCCATTCAAGCAAGACGAGCGAAACGCCTTGGCGGGGAAGTGCGAACTTGAGGGTGGCTGTACCCTCAGCGACGGTCACGGCGGTGGGCGCGTCGGCGAGTTTGGCGAGCTGGCCGGCGGCGACGAGCTGGCGGTATTGGTTGGCGTTCGGTCCTGCGGGCGAGCCCATTTTTTTCCAGGCGGAGTAGGCGTTGCTGTGCTCGTCGTCGATACGCCAGTGGGTGAGCCGGGCGGTGCCAGTGGCGGCGGCGGGCAAGCCGGCGAGGGCGAGCGACACGTCGGCGACAGGGCCGGGCACGTCGTCGTCGTGATAGTGCCAGACCATGATGGCCATCCGATTGGCAGCGACGTCGAGGCTGGCGAGCGCGGTGACATCGGGCTGCGCTCCACGCACTCCGCTCTGAATTATGGTATTGAGCGGAATTTCGTGTGAGCTGGTCACGGCAATGCGCCGACCGGACATTTTACTGAACATCCGGAAGGTGTTAAGCACGGGCAGGTCGATGCCATTGGTTGCGAGCACGCGGAAGCCATCGAAGTAGGCTTGATCCTCGAACTCGAAAGCCCACGTGATCACACCCTCTAGGTTAACACCCGCTTTGTCGGCCATTGCCAGTTCGCGGCCGAAAGTGGCCGCCGAGTAGCTCGCGTAGAGCGTGCCATTACGGTAGCCGTTCTGCGGGTTGACGCGGGCGGTGCAGGCGGCGCAGGTATCGGGGTCTGATTCGCCGATGATGATGGGCGTATTTTTCAGCTCGGGATGTGCGGCGATCTGGTTGAAACCGTTGGTGAGGTTGCGGAGCTGATTTGAAATACCCATCCGCACATGGCCGTCCACCAACGCGGGTTGTCCCTTCACATGGAAGGAGACGAAGTCGAGTGGCGTGCCTTTTTGCCCGGTGGCGTAGTTGGTGCCGTGCAGGGCGTGTTCGAGGAATGCTCCCATGAACTGGCCGCCGGCCGAGGCGGCGTCCATGCCGCCGACGCGCGCGGAGGGTAGGGCGCGGCGTACCCCAGCGATGGCGTAGTCGTGCATCTGAAAAAAGTCCTCCCGCGTAGCGCTGTTGGGCCAGTATTGGACGATGTCCGCCTCGTTCCAAACTTCCCAATACCATTTCTCCACCTCGGCGCGGCCGTAGCGCTCAACGCTGTGTTTCGCCCACTGGTAGGCCAGTTCCTCCCACTTGGCGTAATCGTTGGGCGGTGAGGCCCAGCCGGTGGTGAGGTTGCCAGGGTTTGTGCCCTGGGCGGGACGCCATTCATGCTGATACGGCTCTGGCCGAGTCGAGAGCGCCTTGGGCATGAAGCCGATTTCCGCGTAGGGCCGCACACCGCGCGCGAGGTAGGTGTCGAAGATGTTGTCCAGGATCGTCCAGTTGTAGATCGGGTGGCCTTGCGCGTCCTCAGTGTAGACGTTGGTGCTGCCCCATTTTGGCGCGGGCGTGCCGTCGCCGGTGCTGAGTAAGTTGTGCGCGCGAAAAAAGGTGGATTGCGCCGAATCTTTGGAGCGCAGCTCGCCGAGTTCGGTGAGGAGTTTGCGCCCATCCTTCATGGTGGCGTAATTCGGCTCGTCCGCACCGAAGAAGCGCCAGAATGGCTTCATCTCGCCGATGTCCTGGGCGGCGTTGATGTTGATGGAGACGGCAAGCGGCGCGGCGGGCGATGTGGCCGCAGGCGTGGCCACTTCGGCGGCGGACAAACGCGCGGCGCTGACGGCAGTCGCGAGAGTCAGGGCGAAGAATGGGGTGGGGCGCATGGCAGGGATGGGGCGGAAAAACTTTCACGCAACTCGCGCAATCGTGCGAGCCGTTTTCACGAGCAGCAAGTCTTTGATCCGAGTAGGAATCTCAGAGCAACTCTGCCAATAAATGGTCTTTCATGAGTGCTACTGGCATACGGCCAATCTGGTCAGGGATTTTTGGGTCGGCCCCGTGGTTGAGAAGCAGTTGAAGGGCTTCGCGGGACTGGACTTTGGTCAGTGGCGTGCAGCAGTCCACATCCTGTGCATTGGGGTTAGCTCCGTGTTGCAGCAGTAGTTGCGCTGCCTCACGCGCGTCCGCGCGGATCGCGGCGTGTAGAGCGGTTTCACCCGTGCTGGTGAGGTCAACCTGCGCGCCGTGCGCAAGCAGCCATGCGATTCCCTTGGTATCGTTTAGGCTCGCCATCGTTTTCAACGGCCATTCGCCATAGTCATCAATGGAGTTCACCTCCGCCCCGCTCCGCTCTACGAGCAGTTGGATTACTTCGGAAGAGCAGGCTTGGTTGATCGCCTGCTTTCCGTTTGCTTCCACAGCTGCGCCAGCTCCCAGCAGCACATTTACGACGCGCGCGGCGTCGTGTTGGCAGGCAGTCATCAGTGGCGTCTTTCCAAAATTATCAGCATCCTCGATCATGGCGCCATATTCCAGCAGCCATGCGGCAACCTCGGCCCGGTCATGTCCGGCCGCAAGATGCAGGGCGGTGCTGCCCAAACGGCCTGGCTGGTCGAGCGGGGCACCGAGTTTTGCCAAGTGGCTGACTTTGCTCAAATCACCAATTTTCACCGCCAGCAAAAGCGGAGTGAGTTCCCAGCGTGGGCTCGGCTGGTTCAGTGCGGCGGCGGAGATTTCGCGCGCGCGCAGTTCCGCTACCGAACCCAACGCAACAAGCCGGTGAAGCTCGTTCCAGTGCAATGGTGCGGGCGAAGCGCCCAAGTCGAGCAGGAGCCTGAGCGCGGCAAAATCACCAAAGTATAAGCAGGTGCTCAGAGGCGACTCATTGTGCTTGGAGGCATCATCCAGCGAAACGCCCGCTGCGACCAACCAGCGGATAATCTCCAGCTTGCCGGGCGAAGGCGGCTGGTAACAGGCCGATATCAATGTGGTGAAGGCGCTGTCCGTGTGGCGACCGGGATCGGCACCACGCTCGCAAAGGTAATGCACCAAATCGAGCTGGCCACTTGCTGCCGCCGCATGAAGCGGTGTCGAGCCCACCCAGCCGGCCGCGTTCGGGTCAGCCCCGGCGTCGAGCAGAAAACGAACCGTCTCAAGCCCGCCCTTGAGGCCCTTGCGGCGGGCAAAAACGCGCAGCGAGTCCAGGGCGGCAATCAGCGGGGTGTTGTTCTTTGAGTCGCGCAGGTCAACCGGCACGCCACGCCCGAGACAGTATTTCAGTCCCTCAATGTCGCCTCGTTTGGCTGCGGCGTGGATTTGCACGAGCGCAATCAAAGGTGCAGTCGAAAAAGACTCAAGAGCGGGCAGCGATGATTAGAGCGGCTTGAATCCCCGCCAAAACCCGCAACGCTCCGCGCATGGCCCAGCCCGACTCTGCTCCCAAGATCATTTTCTCTATGCTTGGCGTCTCGAAGAAAATCGAGCGCAAGGAGATCCTCCGCGATATCTCGCTCTCGTTTTACTACGGCGCGAAGATCGGTGTCCTCGGCCTCAACGGCTCCGGCAAATCGTCGCTGCTGAAAATCCTCGCCGGCCGTGATACGGAGATTGACGGTCGCGTGCATTTCGAACCGGGCTACTCCGTGGGCTTGCTCGAACAGGAACCATCGCTCACACCCGGCGCGACCGTGCGCGCGTGCGTTGAAGAGGGCGTGAAACACCTCACCGATCTCACTGCCGCCTACGACGCGACCTGGGACGAACTTGCCGCCGCCGAGGACGACGCTTCCAAGGACGTCGTCGCTGACAAACAGGCCGCGTTACAGGAAAAAATTGACACTCTTGGCGCGTGGGATGTTGCGCCGCAGGTCGAGATGGCGATGGACGCGCTGCGTTGCCCGCCGCCCGACCAGCCGGTGGACAAGCTTTCGGGTGGTGAGCGCCGCCGCGTCGCCCTCGCGCGCCTGCTCCTGCAAAAGCCCGCCATCCTTCTCCTCGACGAGCCGACCAACCATCTCGACGCCGAGAGTGTCCATTGGCTGGAACAGCATCTCGCGCGTTACGAGGGTACCGTCATCGCCGTCACGCATGACCGCTACTTTTTAGACAACGTCGCGCAGTGGATCCTTGAGCTCGCGCATGGCCACGGCACTCCATGGAAAGGCAACTATTCCGCGTGGCTCGAGCAGAAGCATGCGCTTGCCGCCGTCGGCCAGCGCACCGAGGACCGCCGCCAGAAAGCGATGGCGCGCGAGCTCGCGTGGATCCGCCAGGGCGCGAAGGCCCACCACGCTAAGTCGCAAGCGCGCATCAGCGCTTACGAGAAGATGCTCACGCAAAACGTCGCCGAAAAGGAGCGCGAGTTTGAGCTGCTCATCCCCGCTGGCCCGCGCCTCGGTGCGCTCGTCGTCGAGGCCAAAAATTTGGCGAAAGCCTACGGCGACAACGTACTCTTCGAAAACGTGGATTTTTCGCTGCCGCCAGGCGGCATCGTCGGCGTCATCGGCCCCAACGGCGCTGGCAAGACCACGCTCTTCCGCCTCATTACCGGCGCGGAGCAGCCCGACCGCGGTGCCTTGCGCGTCGGCGATTCCGTGAAGCTGGCGCACGTGGACCAGTCGCGCGATTCTCTGCCCGACGCCGAAACCATCTGGCAGGCGATCAGCGGCGGCGAGGAGATCATGCGGCTGCCCGGTCGCGAGGTAAACAGCCGCGCTTACTGCGCGCAGTTCGGCTTCACCGGCCCCGATCAGTCAAAGAAAGTCGGCATCCTCTCCGGCGGTGAGCGCAACCGCGTCCATCTTGCGCGCCTGCTCAAGCGCGGGGCCAACTTAATCCTGCTCGACGAACCGACGAACGACCTCGACGTGAATTCAGTGCGTGCACTGGAGGAGGCGCTCGAGAACTTTGCTGGCTGCGCGGTGGTGGTGACGCACGACCGGTGGTTCCTGGACCGTGTGGCGACGCACATCCTCGCGTTTGAGGGCGACAGCACGGTAGTGTTTTTTAACGGCAACTATTCGAGCTACCTAGAGGATTTCCGCCGCCGCAAAGGCTCGGCCGCCGAGCAACCCCACCGAATCAAATACCGCAAACTTACGCGGGGGTGATTTATTATTTTCGTATCAACTTCGCGTGTCGCACAAACTCAGGGCAGCCAATTGCGAAGCAACGTTGTTGCGCCTACTGCCGACTAGGCTAGTCGCACCTTAGCCGCAGCCCCGCAGGATCCTGCCGGTTGTCCCAGATACGGACAATTTCCACTCATGTAGCAGCCGGATTCACGCGATAGATGATTAGGTAATGCCGGTGCGCTAGTTTGCGAAGGGCGCGGCGCGCTTGTACTGGCGCGCCGCGATGCGGCAGTAGGTCGAGCGAGAAAATCAGATCCACCAGCTCCAGGCCGATTCGCTCTGCAGCCACCGGGCTCCTCTGTGCGAGAAACGCGACCACGCTTTCCAAGTCTGCCTCCGCCTCGTCAGTCAGCGCGACACGCCAGCCCATTGCCGCACCTTTTGTTCAAGCTCTCCCTGCGTCACCGGGCGGGCACCCTTTTCTGCAAGGGAGCGAAGGCCCTGGTCAATCGCGTCCAGCAGCGTGGGTGATTCCTCGTCGTGCTCGTTCAGCCAGCCACGCACCCGCGCCACTTCGTCGGGAGGCAGAGTTTGAAGCTGGGCGATCACTTCCGTGGCGGACATGCGGGTAAGTTCGACACGACCCCAGCCTTCGGCAAGTCCGACTTTTACTCACACTGCAGGAATAGATCTAAGGCTCCTATGCTCTCACCGGGTATGATATACGTTTCTTTGCCTCTTTGCGTCTTTGCGCTTCACTCCCCCCTATGAATCTCGCTGAAACCAACATCGCCTCCCTCGTCCTCGGTGGCGGGTGCTTCTGGTGTACCGAAGCGGCATATCGGCTTGTGCCCGGAGTGATACGCGTCACCTGTGGTTATGCGGGTGGTCAGGAGCCTCATCCGACGTACGAGCAGATTTGCGCCCACACGACCGACCACGCCGAGGTCATCCTCATCGAGTACGATCCGGCGCAGGTGTCGCTCGAAAAGCTGCTCGCCTACTTCTGGAAGGTACACAACCCCACGCAGGTCGGCGGACAAGGCCATGACCTAGGCCCGCAGTATGGCTCGATCATCCTCGTCACCGACGACGGGCAACGGGCCACCGCCGAGCTATCGCGCGCCGAAGCGGGCCAAGTTTTCCGCGACCCGATCACGACCGAGATTGTGCCGCTGGAAAAGTTCTGGCCGGCGGAGGACTACCATCAGGACTATTTCGGGAAACACCCGGAGCAGGGTTATTGCGCCGCTGTCATCGCGCCAAAGGTCCGCAAGCTGGCGCAAACTCTAAATCGAGTTTAACGCCAGACTGCATTGTGCAGCGACGAATTTCAGCCAGACGCCTTACATGCAGTCTGGTTCACGTCCGGGTTTCGGTTCAGGCAAGCAACGACCTGCCCAAACATCCGTGGCTGGCCTATGCGCGTGTCACTTGTTGGGCCCGCCTTGGGCGAGGTGGCGGGCGCGGAGGCGAAGACCGTTGAGGCGGATGAAGCCGGTCGCGTCGCTCTGGTTGTACCAGCTCTTCACGCCTTCCATCGAGGCGATCTTGTCGTCGTAGAGTGAGTACGGCGACTTGCGGCCGCAGGTGATGATGTTGCCTTTGTAGAGCTTCAGCCGCACGGTGCCGGTGACAAATTTCTGGCTCTCGTCCACCAACGCCTGCAACGCCTCGCGCTCCGGTGCGAACCAGAAGCCGTAATACACCAGCTCGGCATATTTCGGGATGAGCGAGTCGCGCAGGTGTTGCACCTCGCGGTCGAGCGTGAGGGACTCGATCTGCTTATGCGCCTGCATGAGGATGGTGCCGCCCGGCGTCTCATAGACGCCCCGCGACTTCATACCGACAAAACGGTTTTCCACCAGGTCCACGCGGCCGACGCCATGCTTACCGCCGAGCTGATTGAGGGTTTTCAGTACGTTGCCGGGTGAAAGTTTTTTGCCGTTGACCGCGACGCAGTCGCCTTTGACGAAGTCGAGCTCGACGTATTCAGCCTTGTTAGGCGCATCCTCGGGTGAAACGGAGAGCTTAAACATGGCCTTATTGGCCTTGGTCGTCGGGTCGAACCACGGGTCCTCAAGGATGCCTGCCTCATATGAGATGTGCAGGAGGTTCCGGTCCATCGAGTAGGGCTTCTTGAGCGAGGCCTCGACAGGGATGTTGTGCTGTGCGCAGTAGGCGATCATTTCGGCGCGGCCGGGAAACTCGGCACGGAAGTTATCGAGCTTCCAGGGGGCGATAATGTCGAGTTGCGGCGCGAGCGCCATATAGGTGAGCTCGAAGCGGCACTGGTCGTTGCCCTTGCCGGTGGCACCATGGGCGACGGTGTCGGCCTTTTCCTTTTTGGCGATCGCGACTTGGGCCTTGGCGATGAGCGGGCGCGCGATGGAGGTGCCGAGATAATACTGGCCCTCATAGACCGCGTTGGCGCGGATCATCGGGTAGATGTAATCGCGGGCAAACTCCTCGACGAGGTCGAGCGTATAGTGCTTGGAGGCACCCGTGGCGCGGGCCTTCTGCGGGAGGCCGTGCAGTTCCTCCTCCTGGCCGATATCGGCGGCAAAGGTGACGATCTCCGCGTCGTAAGTTTCGCGGAGCCATTTGACGATGACGGACGTGTCGAGTCCGCCTGAGTAAGCGAGGACGATTTTCATGGATGAATGCGGATTGAAAAGCCCGAGCCGATACGAATCAACGGCTAAACTGAAACCCGAGACGTTGCTCAACTCGTTGCTTCTTAGTCGGCCGCACTATTTTTCCCGTGCAATAGGGTGGGGCGGGGGTTATGAAACTTACCGAGCCGCCAGCGTGGCCATGATGGCTTTCTGGACGTGTAGGCGGTTCTCGGCCTGGTCGAAAATAATGCTGCGTGGGCTGTCGAGCACGGTCTGTGTGACCTCCTGCCCGGCGTGCGCCGGCAGGCAGTGCATGAAAAAGGCGTCCGGCTTCGCCGCAGCGAATAGCGCCGATGTGACTTGGAAGGGCGTCATGACGCGGATGCGTTCCGCCGTCTCTTCCTCTTTGCCCATACTTACCCACACATCGGTGTAGACTACGTCAGCGTCGCGCACGGCGGCGTAGGCATCGGTGGTGAACTCGTAGCTCTTGGCGAAACCCTCGCGCGCCAGCAGCGCATCAAATTCTGGTGCGGCGTCGAAACCTGGTGGGCCCGCGAGCGAAATTTTCATGCCGAACATGTTCGCGCCCATGATCCACGAGTTGGCCACGTTGCAGCCCCGGTCGCCGACGAACGCGATCTTGCGTCCTTTTAGCGCCGCGAGCAGATCCTCACCGGGCGCGGCCCAGCGCTCCGCCAGCGTGAGCAGGTCGGCGTAAATCTGGCACGGGTGCAGTAGATCAGTAAGGGCGTTGATGACCGGAACGGTCCCAGCGTCGGCCAGGCCCTCCACCTCAGCGTGGTCAAAGGTCCGCACCACCAGCCCATGGACGAAACGCGAGAGTACCCGCGCGGTGTCGGCGACCGTCTCGCCCCGACCGAGTTGGATGTCCGCCCGGTTCAGGAATAGCGGATTGCCGCCCAGTTCGTGGATGCCGACCTCGAAAGAAACACGGGTGCGGGTGCTGGACTTGGAGAAAATCATAGCCCAGGTCTGTCCCGCCAGCGGCCGTGGCGTGGCCCCGCCCCGCTGGCGCTTAAGCTCTCGCGCCTGCGCGAAGACGGCCGCCGCCTCGCGTGGCGAGAAGTCTGTCTCCTTGAGAAAATGCTTCATTTTTCGAAACGAAGCGTACACTTCTGGCCTTTCTTCCAAGCTACGGCGAGCCAAAAATTTTGCGTGGTTAGGCGGTGGTGACGAGGGTGGTTTCTTTGTCCCCGTTTCAGCCTAGGTTTAGTCAGTCGTCTCGGAACGAGAACGCGGGGATTTGTCCGGTGGCGAGGAGCAGACGCATGGCGCGCTTCTCGGCGCGACGCATGGCCCGTTTTTTCGTCGGAACTAGGTCGTCATAGCCGGCGAGGTGCAGCCAGCCATGGACGAGGTAGAGCGTGAGTTCGAGAGAGAATGCGTGGTGGCGTGAGGCAGCAGAACGGCGGCGGGGGGGAACCTGTCGCCGCGCAGCGTCAACCGAGACACAGATCTCACCGGCCAGACTGTGCGCCTGGTCTCCCGTGAAAGTGATGACGTCGGTCGGGGTCGGATCGGCGAGAAAATCGGCGTGGAGCTGGATCAGCGCGGGGTCGGAGAGAAACACGAGCGAGAGCTCGCCAAGGGGAGGACTAAAAACGTTGCGCGGAGAGCGGGGTGGGGATGGAGAGCCTGGGCTTTTCGTCGGGAAAAAATTTGCGTCGAGCGTGTGGATCGCGCGGACAACGGCTCGGCGGTCGAAGCGCAGACGCGGGTAGCGGTTGGCGATGGAGACCGCGCGCATGGTCAGGCCACGCCGGTTTGGCCGAGTGTTCTGGCGGGCGCGATAGTCGGATATTCCACCCGGGTGTGCGTCATGTTCAACAGCGTGCGGGCGAAGCACTCGCGCACTTGGCCGAGCTCGGCGAGAGTGAGCGGGGACTCGTCAAGCTGGGCCTCGTCGATGCGTTCACGGACCAGGCGAGCGATAAGTGCGGCGAGTTTTTCCGGCGTCACCTCGCGCAACGAGCGGGCGGCAGCCTCAACGCCATCAGCGAGGTGAATGATGGCGCTTTCTTTGCTGCGCGGTCGTGGGCCATCGTAGCGATAAGTGGCATCATCCGGTGCGGGGGTGCGGGGAAACGGCGCGAGCGACTGCTCGACGGCGCGTTGGTAAAAATACCGCACCAAGGTCGTGCCGTGATGCTCGCGGATCACGTCCACGACGGCGCGAGGTAGCTTGTGCTTGCGCGCGAGCGCGACGCCATCCTCGACGTGAGCGCGGATGATTTCCGCCGAGCGCGCGGGCGGAAGTGAATCGTGGGCATTTGCGCCGGCTCGCTGGTTCTCGCCGAAGAATTCCGGGCGCGATGTCTTCCCGATGTCGTGGTAGAGTGCGCAGACGCGGGCGAGCAACGGGTTCGCGCCAATACCGGCCGCGGCGTGCTCGGCGAGCTGCGCGACCATCAGCGAGTGGTGGTAGGTGCCGGGCGCCTCCAGTTGCATGAGACGCAAAAGCGGGTGATTGTAGTCGGTCAGCTCAAGGAGCGTGATATCGGTGGTGCGTTTGAATAGCGCCTCGAGCACAGGCAACAGGCCGACGACGATGACGCCGCTCAGGAGGCCTGTACCGAGGCCCGTGCCCATGTGCTTGAGCACAGTGAGCGGCTCAAGCTGGTCCACCACACCGAGGAATAGAGCGAACAGCGCGACCGTTAGCCCGCCGAACGCCGAGGCGCGCAGGATGCCCGCGCGCCGTCGCGTGTGCCGTCCGCCGTGGATCGCGACCATCGAGCCAAGAAACGTGAGGACGAGCAGTTCCAGCCGATGCCCATAAATCACGCTGGTGAAAATCGAAATGAGCAACGCCATCAAGCTGGCGGTGCCGGCGTCGATCAGGATGGCGATGAGTAGCGGTGCGATGGCCGTCGGCGCGAGGTAGGGCAGCAGCGAGGCGGAGTTCGGGTCGTCGGCAAAAAACGGCAAACTCGTCAGCGCGTAGCTCAGGCGCACGAGCACGAGGTTGACGACGACCACGAGCGCGAGCAGCGCGAGACGGCCATTACTCTGCAACGTGGCGCGGTCCTCGAGCCGGATGAAAATCGAACCGGCCATCACCATCGCGAGCACGAGCAGCACGCGGTAAAAGACATCGAGCGTGTTGTGAAACTCTGTCTCGCCGTGCGCGAGCAGATGGCGGCGGTGCTCGGCGAGCATTTCCGTCTGCGCCTCAGTCACGCGGGTGCCCGGCTCGATGATCGTCTGGCCGGCGGCGACGTTCACGGTCGCCGGCTTGAGTGCGGCGAGCGCGGTGGCCTCCCGCGCCTTCGTGGCGGCAGCGTCGAACAACACGTTGGCGGTCACACCCCGGCTGAAAAACCCAAATACTGCCTGCGCTGCGGTCGCCGGCCCACTCTCACTGGCGAGACTCACGCGCAGAAACGTCAGCGCGTCGGCCATCGTTTTCACCGGGCGTGGGGTGGGGGGCGAGCCGTCGGGCCGTGCGAGCTCAAACACGGTCACGCCGCCGGGCGTGACGCCAACGGAGACGTTGGGCTGCACGCCATCGGCGTAAATCTGGCGCAGGGCGGTGAGGCCAGTGCGCGTGAGGGCAGCTCGGGCCTTGGCATCGCCGGCGGCGAGGAGCGCGGCTAGTTCGCCGGCGGTGGCGTGGACGCCGGCGCGGGCGTTGAATACGTCAGCCAGTGCGGCCAAGTCGGCGTCGCGTGAGCCGAGGAGCGGCGAGGCGCCGGGCGGGTGGGACTGCTCAAATTTTTCGAGGTCGGGCAGCAGCGCGGTGACGGCGGCCTCAAACGCAAACAACGGTGCGTTTTCTAGGCGATAGACGCGTGGCACACGCTCGCGCACCTGCTCACGCGCAACGGCGGTCTGCTCTTTACTTACGTAGCTGAACGGCATGCTGGCAACCACGCGCACACTGGCGAGCTGGCCCGGCAGCACAGGTAAACTGGCCGTACTGACGCCTACGAAGCTGATGAGGACGATGGCTACAACCGTCCCAGTAAAGATGAGCAACGCAACGAGTCGGCTGGTGTCGAGCAGCCCCTGCGCGCCTGCACTGCCTTCCGCGGGGCGCAAGCCGAGGCGGGCGAGGAGCTGTTGGAGCTGGCGACGGAGGGACATGGTGGAAATGCGAATTGCGGAATTCGGAGTGCGGAACGCAGTAATCAGGTTCGCGCGAGGCCGAACTCGCGGCGGATGGACTCATGCGAGTGGACGCGACCGGTGCAGATGTCGGCGAGGCCATCGGCATCGTCCCAATTCATGTTTCCGATGCGTTTTGTTGCGTCGCTCAAATTTCCAATGCAACGCAGCAGTTCGCCTTGAAGGGTGTCGGCCTCAAGCTGTGGCGGCACTAACTCCCGGCAGAGCTGATGGATGCGAGCCTTTTTTTCATCAGGAGCTCGTTTCGGTTTGCGTTTCAAACAAGAGAACATGGTCGGCGGTTTAGGCTCGGCGAGGGCGGGAACGCGCAGCCTTGGCCTTGGGCCGGGCGACTTTTGACTTTGGGGCGTTCAGACTCTCGACCGTCTCGCGTAGGCGCAGCCAAGTTGCCTCCAACGCCTGCGGGAGGACCCGGGTTTGGCCGAGTACAGGCATGAAGTTGGTGTCGCCGTTCCAGCGGGGGACAATGTGGGCGTGTAGGTGAGAGATGCTGCCGCCGGCAGCGGAGCCGAGGTTGAGCCCGACATTAAAGCCGTCGGGCTTGAGGGCGGCGGCGAGGAGCTGTTTCGCGAAGATGATCGTGTCCATGAAGTCGGCGCGCTCGGGGGCGTTTAGGGCGTCGAGATCCGCGACCTCGCGGAAGGGGACAGCGAGGAGGTGACCGGCGTTGTAGGGGTAGAGGTTGAGGACGAGGTAGGTCAGCGTGGAGCGGTGGACGATGAGCGCAGCGCGGTCGTCGCCGAGCGCGGGCAGATCGGTGAACGGGCGCGACCCGGCCGGGTGGCGCGGTGCGGCGATGTAATCCATGCGCCAGTAGGCGTGCAGCGACTCCATATGGGAAAGGGGAGAGCGAGCTGAGCAGAGGCGGGGAGCGATGTCAAAGGCGTAGGGCGGAGTGTCTCAGCCGTGAACTCGGGTTTGACACCTCCCGCCAGCGCAACTAAGTTGCAGTGATGCTCAAGGAATTTCACGGTGTACGGCAGGAGCCGAACGGCCGCCGTCGGTGGTTCGACGGTGACGGGCTCGATCTGATGACGTGGTATGACGCGCAAGGGCGGCTGACCGGATTCCAACTCGGCTATGATTTTGGCGCGGGGGCGCATGCGCTCACTTGGGGCAACGCGGGCGGTTTTGCTCATAGTTTGGTGGACGAGGGCGACAGCTCACCGTTGAAAAATGAGTCGCCCGTGCTGGTGGCCGATGGTGTGGTCCCTTGGGCCGAGCTGGAAGCGAAGTTTGCGATCGAGGGCGCGGGGTTGGAGCCAGGGCTGCGCGAACTGGTGACGGCACGGCTAGCGGCGCGGGCTTGAGCAGAAGGCGGGCCTGAAAGTGACAAACGCGTGTCAAGGCGATCGGGATTTTTACGGCGAAATTGCTGGCGCGACGCGGGCGAATCCGCCAATTCCTGCGTTGCCCTCCCCATGACCGAGCTTTGGAAAAAGTGGACCGCCGTCGTGCCTGCGCCGTTTCTCACGGCGCTGCTGCTGGGCGCGAGCTATCTGGGCTTTGTGGCGTGGGAACAGTCGCACTGGTGGCTCACGCTGTCGGACTACTCGTTTGGCTGGCTGGTGCCGCTGTTTGTGGTGTTTGTGGTGCATGACCGCTGGCCGAAAATCACGGCTGCCATCGGCGCGTGCGCCGCGCCGGGTAGCCCGCGCGCCGGCGGTTGGAAAGGCGCGCTGGCCCGCACGGCGGCCACTGGCGCCCTCGTCGGTGGTGGCTTGCTGTTTTTTATCGGCGCGGCATCGCGCGCAGGCGCGGGCTCGGCGCCGGCGCACACACTGGCGGTGTCGCTGGGTGCGTCGGTGTTGTTGCTTTCGACGCTATTTGTCAGCGCGCCCGAGCCCGACGGCCCGACGTCGGTCGTGGGCCGGTTGGCGGGCGATGCACGAGTGCGACTCGTGGCCTTGTTCGTGTTTCCCGCGCTGGTGTGGCTCGTGTCCGCGCCGTTAGTGTCAGTCGTGCAGCAAAAACTGAGCCTGCTGCTCCTCGGCTGGGTGACACGCGCGGTGTTCTTTGTGTTCGACGTGCTCGGGCTGGCGGTGCAGCGCGACGGCAACGTCCTCACGCTCCCCGAGGTACTGCCCGGCCAGCAGAACCAGGTCGGCGTGGCCGAAGCTTGCTCGGGTATCCGCTCGTTCACGGCGTGCCTATTCGCCGGGTCATTTCTGGCGGCGGTGTTCTTGGATCGGATGTGGAAAAAAATCGCGCTCGTCGCGTCGGCTGTGATCTTCGCGTTTGGGATGAACATTCTACGGGCGCTGTTTCTCACCGCATGGGCCTACAACTATGGCGAGCACAGTATGGAGGAAAAAGTCCACGATATCGCCGGCTTCGCGGTGCTCGGCCTGACGGTGGTCGGCCTGCTCTGCCTGCTGCCAATTTTTAACCTGAAACTTTCTTTCCGTCAGCACGACGGCCGGAAAACGCCCACGCCTTTCCCGACCCGCGGTGGCGGTCCGGCCTGAGCGCGCTAAATGATCTGGCTCTACCGGCTGCTGTTTCTGCCCGCGATGCTGCTCGCCGCGCCGTATTACTTGTGGCGTATGCGACGGCGCGGCGGCTACCGGCGGCATTTCATGCAACGATTCGGCGCAACCCCACCCTTGCCACCGAAAACGCCCGGCGTGTCGCGTGTCTGGGTGCAGGCGGTGAGTGTTGGCGAGATGCTCGCACTCGGGCCGCTGCTCGAAGGCCTGCGTGCTGCTGGCGCCGAAGTCTATCTCACCACGACGACGAGCACGGGCTATGTGGAGGCGCGAAGCCGTTATTCCCCGCTGGTGCTCGCTTTGGCATATTTTCCGACCGACTGCTGGCTGTTCTCGCGGCGCTCCTGGGCCGCCGTGCAGCCCGACCTCGTCGTGCTTATGGAGAGCGAGCGTTGGCCCGAGCACCTTGCGCAGGCGCGCGCACGCGGCGTGCCGGTCATCTGCGTTAACGCTCGCCTCAGTGACCGCAGCCATGCGCGGCTGCTGCGCATGCGCGCGCTGGCGGGGCTGCTCTTTGACGGGGTCACGCGTGTGCTCGCGGCGTCAGCGCAAGACGCGGAACGTTTTCGCGCGCTCGGCGTGTCGGCGGAGCGCGTGGTGCTCACCGGCAGCCTCAAGCTAGACGTGGACATTCCGCGCCTCGGCGACGCGGAAAAATCCAAGCTCCGCGCCGCGCTCGGCCTGCCGTCCACCGGCCTCGTGCTGCTCGGCTCCTCAACCTGGCCGGGCGAGGAGGCCGCTCTCCTTTCGGCGCTGGCGGCCGCTCGGCAACGCGGCCTCACCGTCTCGTTGTTACTTGTGCCGCGCCACGCCGAGCGGCGCGACGAAATCCGCCCCGTGCTCGAGCGCAGCGGCCTGCGTTTTCATTTCCGACTCAAAGGCGACGCCCCCGGCGAGGTGGACGTGGCCGTGGGCGATACGACCGGCGAGCTCCGCAAACTCACCCAGCTCGCCGACCTCGTTTTTGTCGGCAAAAGCCTCGCGCCTCACGACGGCGGCCAAACGCCCGTCGAGGCCGCGATTCTCGGCCGGCCGATTTTGCACGGGCCGCGCATGGGCAACTTCCGCGAAATTACCCGCGCGCTCGACACCGTCGGCGCGGCGCGCGAAGTCGAGCACGCCAGCGCGCTCATCGCCGTATGCACTGAGTTACTCAGCGATACCGCGCGCCGCGAGCGCATGGCCGCCGCCGCCCGAACGTGGGCCGAGGCCAGCCGGGGCGCAACGGCGCGCACCCTCGCTGCCTTGCGTGCGGAGCTGGCGCAAAGCTGAGGTGCCGCGCTGTTTTCAGTTTGTTCTCTGGCCGCGCTTCCGTTGCAGTCGGGCAACATTTTTACGCCATGCACATTTTCCCGAGCCGCGACGAGTTCCTGCGCCTGAGCGCGCAGGGCAACGTGATCCCCGTTTGCACCGACCTGCTCGCCGACTGCGAGACGCCTGTCTCCGCCTACGCGAAGCTCAAGGCCGCCGGCCCGTCCTACTTGCTCGAATCCGTCGAGGGCGGCGAGCACCTCTCGCGTTACAGCTTTATCGGCTGCCGCCCGCGTAAGGTCATCGCCTGCGGCCCGGAGACGACAGAGATTCGCGTCCCCGGCCAACCAACCAAAACGCTCCCGACTCCACGGGACCCGCTCACGTTGATCGAGGCCGAGCTACGTGATTTCCGTCCGGTGAAAATGCCGGGCTTGCCGCGCTTCACCGGGGGTGCGGTCGGTTTTCTGGGCTACGAATATATCACGCGCATCGAGCCGACCGTTCGCGCCGCGTCGGCTGACCCGCTCGGCGTGCCGCTGCTTTATTTCATGCTGTCGGATTCGCTGCTGATATTCGACCGCGCGAAACAAACACTGCGCCTCTGCGTCAACGCTCACATCGGCGGGGTTGCAGCAAACTCGCCCACCGCTGCCTATGACGCCGCCGTCGCCGAGTTGCGCCACCTACTCGATTTGATCCGCCAGCCGAGCGAGCTCGCTCCCGCGCTCATCTCCGCCACGCCGAGCATCACCGTGCCGCCGGGTAATTTCACTCGTCCCGCCTATGAAAAACTCGTGGACGATGTGAAGGAATACATTCGCGCCGGTGACATCATCCAGGTTGTACCATCGCAGCGTTTTACGCGTCCGTTTGCCCGCTCGCCGCTCGATCTCTACCGCGCACTCCGCACGGTTAACCCGTCGCCCTACATGTTCATTTTGGAAACCGGCGACTTTGCACTCGTCGGCGCGTCACCCGAGGTCCACGTCCGCCTGACCGACGGGCTCGTAGAAATCCGTCCCATCGCCGGCACGCGTAAGCGCGGTGCAACCCACGATGAGGATGTCGCGCTCGAACAAGAGCTCCTCGCCGACGACAAGGAGAAGGCCGAGCACCTGATGCTCGTGGACCTCGCGCGCAACGACATTGGCCGCGTTTGTCAGTTCGGCAGCGTGACCGTGCCAGAGATGATGGTGGTCGAGCGCTACTCGCACGTCATGCACATCGTTTCGCAGGTCGAGGGCCGCATCGCGCCCGACAAGACGGCCTTCGACCTCATGCGCGCGACGTTCCCCGCCGGCACCGTGAGCGGTGCGCCAAAAATCCGCGCCATGCAAATCATCGCCGAGAAAGAACCCGTCCGACGCGGCTTCTACGCCGGCGCGCTCGGCTACTTTGGCTACGACGGCAATACTGACTCGTGCATCATGCTCCGCACCGCGCTCTTGAAGGACGGGCAAATTCACATCCAAGCCGGCGGTGGCGTGGTGGCCGACTCCGATCCGGCTGCCGAGTATCAGGAGACCGTCAACAAGGCCTCCGCGCTCCTCAAAGCCGTCGCCCTCTCTGAGCAGTTGTAGCAAGCTCTATGGCTACCAGCACAAATTTGCCTGTGCACCATGCTCACTCGCCGCGCGTTTTTTGTCATAATTACCGCGCCATGAAAAACTTCTCTCGCCTTCTTTTCCTCGCCCTGGCTGCGCTCGCTGCCTTGCGCGCCCAGTCGGGCCCCGCCACCATCGAGTCATCCTCGCGCGCCGCGGTCGCCGCGAAAGCGTCTACTCCACAATCGCCACTTGCTCCTATCGAACGGGCTGCCGCCCCTGTACCTACTTCCGCCACTTTCGGCCCGGTGGTGGAACGTGACCTGAGCTTTGATCCCATCTTCACGAACGAGGGCATCAAGGTGAATTACTTAGAGTTAAAGTCTGGCAACCTCGTGAACCAAGCGCCGCCAGGCGACATCGGTGCGCTGCTCGGAGAAAATGACATGCGAGTCCGGCACGGTATTAATCTGGCGGTCGTTAGCGTCGCTCCCAATCGCTGGGACTCAACCCCCGGCGAGGTACTTGGCGAACTGACCAGAGCCATACCACAAAAGGATGTCCGGCTCGGCGGTTCAGACAAGGTACAGACCTATTTTTTCCAATCACGCGAAGGCACGGCGGGCACGCTCCAGGTGGACCAGACGTCGCAGCCGGGGGTTGTCCGGATCCGTTACAAGCTGTTGCGAGTGGCTTCGGCCGCCCCGTCTGGACCAAAATTTTGAGGTAGGGCGTTCGGCAAAATCTATGGTTGCACCGCGCGCGGGGCGCTCTCTACGTTGGCCCTTTTACGCGCATGCAAGGCCACGGGCCCAAACGCATCTACACCCCACAATCCATCGAGTTCTGGTTCGCCCAACTGGAACACGATTGGGAGCGGTACTTCTCTGCGGCCCAGCTCGCGGCGGGCCACCGCATCTATCGCGACGGTGAGGTGCGTGAACTGGAGCTGACGCATACCGACGCGATCATCCACCGCCGGGTTGAGAAGCACGACCAGTACACGGTCATCGAGTGGGGTGCGGATGGAGCGCTCACGGTGCGCTCTTCCTCTACCGACGCCGAGATCGCGCGCTCGCTGGCAGTCGCCGGCCTGCACGAGATCGAAGAGCTCGTCGCCGACGAGGCCTCGCCGCTGTCAGAGACCGATCACCCGTTCGCGGCGGGCCACGGGAATGGCAACACGTCTGCCGGCCATGGCCAAAGTCGCAACGGCCAGGCGAGCGTCGCACCCAGCCATATCGCCAAGGGTGAATCCGGTCGCCTCGCCAACGGCGGGAGAGAACGAATCCCCGGTCGCGTTGCACCGTCTAACGGCGTGGCCATCGCCCCGCCCCGCACGTTACTGCTCGCGTTCACCACGATGGCCGACGGCCTGACGTTTCAGGCACATTGGGCCGGACCCGGCAAGAAACGTGAGCCGGCGCTGGGCGCCGCGGCGCACGCGGGTGGCAATGGCCACGCCACTTCCGCCGAGCGCGCGAAACTCATCGGTCTCGCCGCATACGCGCGCAAGGCACACTTCGCCTACCACGCCGCCACGGGTGTTTACACGCTGGGCAACGTGGGCGAAATCCCGAACTTCCTACGTGGCACGCTCGCGGCGTGGAAGAAGCTTTTCACGATCGAGCTCGACGCGGACGCGGTGCGGCTCGGCGAGGGCACGCGCACCATCGAAGTCGAGGCAGTCGCGACGCGTCGCGCCGGTGCGGCTGACGGCGCGCTCGACCTGCGCTGGATTTTTAAGGCCGGCGAGCGGCTGCTCACCGACGCCGAGGTGGACGCGCTGCTTAAGCGCGGCGTCAACCCTGCCATCCTCCCCGGTACGGGCATCGTGTCGTTGCCGACGGAAAAGCTCGCGTCGCTCAATGCGTGGCGGCGTGGCGTGGCGGAGACGCACGCGGACGGCGCGTTGCCGCCGTATTTGTTATTCTCGCTGTTCAACGACACGCGTTTCAAACTCACGCTCTCGCCCGAGCTGGAGGCGTGGCGGCAACGCGTGCTCACGCCGGAGACGGTGGCCGCGACTTTACCGGAAATTTTGCGCCCCTACCAACGACGGGGTGTCGAATGGTTGCACCATCTGTGCGATGCCGGTTGTCACGGCCTGCTGGCCGACGAGATGGGCCTCGGCAAAACGCTCCAGGTGCTCTCACTGCTCGCTGCCCGGCCGGTAGCTGACCGGCCGGGCCTCATAGTTTGTCCGGCGAGTGTCGTGCCGGTGTGGCGTGAGGAGATCGCGCGGTTTTTTCCGTCGCTTGCCGTCGACGTGTTGAAGGCCGGGCATGATTTTTCCGCGCCGACGCTGCCGAGCGGTCCCGCGCTCTGGCTCGCGAGTTACGCGCAACTCCGCAAACACCGCGCGCTGCTACCCAACGTGGAGTTTGGCTACGCCGTGCTTGACGAAGGCCAGTTCATTAAGAATCCGGACGCGAAAATCACGCAGACCTGTTTTGCCATCCGCGCGCGGCACCGCGTCGTATTGACCGGTACGCCGTTGGAAAACCGCCAGCTCGATTTGTGGAGCATCTTTCGTTTCTTGCTGCCGGGGCTGCTTGGTACCCGAGCGGCGTTCGAGGCGGCGCTGCACGCCGAGCGTGGGGTAACGCTCACGCGGCTACGCGCACAGCTCGCGCCGTTTCTTTTGCGCCGCACGAAAAACGAGGTGGCGCGGGAGCTGCCGCCGAAAGTGGAGATGGATCTGATCTGCCCGCTCACCGAGGTGCAACGTGCGCAATATGCGGAGATATGCCGCGAGGGCCTAGAGCGGTTGGGCAACGACGTAGGCGCGGCGATGCGCGAAAAAAGCTTCGGTTTTCTCGCGCTGCTCACGCGCCTGCGGCAGACCTGCTGCGATCCCGACATGCTGCCATGGCTCGACGCGCCGCTCGCCGACTCGGGTAAGATCAATCTGCTCGTGGAGAAACTCACGGAGATTGTCGGCAGTGGGCACAAAGTCGTCATCTTCTCTCAGTTCGTGATGTTGCTTGATCGCGTGAAGGCGGCGCTCACGGACAAATTTCCCGACCTCTCGCGCTTCGAGTTGACCGGTATGACGCTCGACCGTCAGAAGCCGGTGGCGGCGTTTCAGCAGGCGACCGGCGCGGCGGTGATGCTCGTGTCGCTCAAGGCCGCCGGCACCGGCATCACGCTGCACGCGGCGGACTACGTTTTCCTGCTCGACCCGTGGTGGAATCCGGCCGTCGAGGCGCAGGCGGTGGACCGCGTGCATCGCATTGGGCAGAAGAAAACAGTTTTTGTGTATCGGATGGTCACGGCCGGGACAATCGAAGAGCGCATCCAGACACTGAAGGCGGCGAAGAGGGAGATGTTCGACAAAGTCGTGGGCGGGCTGGGCGGCGACTTCGATCTCGGGCAGCATTTTGCTTCGTTGCGGGAGCTGGTGCAGCTCACGACTGCGCAGGTCGAGCCCGAACCGGGACACTGAGCAAGCTTGCGGACCGGAATATTATGCCCGATGCTCGGGTCATGCATTGGAGGCGATCGCTGGTGGCCCTGTGGGCCGGGTTGGAAAAAGTCCTCGACCGCGTGCTTTGCGCCGCCGGCGCGATGCTGGGTGCGCAGTTACCGGAGTTCATGCAGCAATACCTTCAGCGGCTCGGCGGTCACCTCGATGAGGCGCGGCGGCAGTTGGCGGCTTTTGCCGCCGTGGCGCGCCAGAACAGCCTGACACTGGAGCATTATATTGCGCGGCTCAGTGGCAACGTCGATCCTGTCGCCGCCAAGACCGGTGGCGTGATTCGGGTGCTGGTCGCCCGCGTGGACCAGTTGGCGGGGGCCGAGACAGCCTTGCGCCACGCCTCGGGTTGGACACGACCGTGGATCTTTTTACACCAGCTCGACCGCGAAATCGCCGGTGGCACCTGGGCTGTCTTCCGCCCGGCCATGCCAGTCACGATGGAAGGCCTTATCTATGCTGCCATCGGCCTCTTGCTGATCTTTACGCTGTATTATGGCGCAATTAAAATCCCTTTAAGGCATATACAATCAAGGTGGATAGATTCCTCACGGACACCATCGTAGTCTCAAACTTGGGGTCACTTCGGCAGCCAGCGGTCGAGGCAGGCCAGCAGCTCGGCTTGGCGGATGGGTTTGGATAGGAAATCGTTCATGCCAGACTCACGGCAGAGGGCGCGGTCCTCGGGCATGGCGTTCGCGGTGAGGGCGATTATCGGTAAAGGTCGGCCGGCGAGTTGTGCACGAATGCGACGTGTGGTCTCCGCCCCATCGATGCCGGGCATCCTCATGTCCATCAGCACGAGCGACCACGGCTCCAGCGCCACGCGCTCTAGGCCGGCGAGGCCGTTGTCCACCGTGGTGACTTCGAGTCCGGTTTTGCGCAGCATCATCTCAATCACGCGCTGATTGACGACATTGTCCTCGACGACAAGCACGCGGCCGCGGAATTGCTGCGCGGCACGCGTGGGCGTGCTAGTGGCGGTCGTCTGTATTAACGGGTCGGCGAGTGGAAGTGGCAGCTCAAAGGAAAATTTTGAGCCTTTGCCGGGCTCGCTCTGCACGCTGATTTTCCCGCCCATCTGTTTTACTAGCAGTTGCGAAATCGACAGACCGAGACCGGTGCCACCATAGCGGCGCGTGGTGGAGCTGTCCGCCTGGGTGAATTTCTCGAACATCCGCGCCTGCGTGGCGTCGTCCATGCCGATGCCCGTGTCGCGGACCTGGAATTGTAGCAGCGCGGTCTCGGCGTCGGCGCTCACCAAGGAGAGGCCCAGCTCGACACCGCCGTGCCCAGTAAACTTGACGGCGTTTCCGACGAGATTGAGTAACACCTGCCGCAGACGCAGCGAGTCGCCGGTGACAGCGACGGGCAAATTGTCGCCGAGGACGCAGGTGAGGCTGAGTCCTTTGGTTTCGGCGGGTGCGCGCAGGAGCGCGGCCACGTCGCGCACCGCCGCCGCCGGGGAGAAGGCCGTGGCCTCCAGTTCCATTTTACCGCTTTCAATTTTGGAGAGATCGAGAATATCGTTGAGGAGGCGGAGCAGCGTCTCGGCGGAGCCGGAGGCGATGTCGAGCTGCTCGCGTTGCGCGGTAGTGAGCGGTGTATCACGCAACAGCTGGAGCATCCCAATGACACCGTTCATCGGTGTGCGGATCTCGTGACTCATCGTGGCGAGGAAATCGCTTTTGGCTGAGCTGGCGGCCTCGGCGCGCTCCTTGGCCAAACTGAGCGTGGTGACGAGATCCTCATTCTCAAAGATAAGACGGTGTAGGCGGCTTAGATCGGCGTGTTGCATCCGTGCGGTGTGCAACAAAAACATCGCGTAGGTGAGGAGACACAGCGCGAGCGTCCAACCGCCCGGCTCCGTAAGGGTGAGAAAGCGCAAGGCGCACGGCGCAAGCGTGGTGAGCAGGTATAGCCGGTAGCAGGCAGGCACGGAGGCGAGCGAACGCGCCGCGCCAGCGTTCATGCCAGCGATGACGAGGATGACGAACAGGCGCGGCAGCAACGCCGGTGTCGCTAGGAAAATCCAGCTCGCCACGCCCCACGCACACCCGGCGACGAATGTTCCTGCAATGAACTTTCTCCGCCACGCGGCGGTCTCGACGTCGGTGCGCGGCTGGAGCGCGAAGGCACGGTTGAGTAGCCAGCGCGCGACGCTCACTGCGAGAATGACGGCCAACCAGAGTAGGCACCACTCGTGCGGAAAATGCGCCAGCAGCCCGGCAGCGAGAATGAGTGCGAGTGCGAAATTGGAAAAAAGTCCGAAACCCGCCAGTCGATAGAGCAACCGGGTCAGTTCTGCCTCGACGCGGCTATCAATCGTTTGGCCCGCGAGCGATGGCGGAAGAGTTACAGGACGGAGGGCCATGCGCGACAACAAGCAGGCGAAGTGCCGGTGCGACAAGGGTATTTGTGTTCGCAGACGTAATCGGCGGCGAAATTTACAGAATTTTGATTTGACCAAGATGGCTGGACGACGCGGGCCATCAAGCGGGCGTCACCGGCCGGCCGCCGGCGTGCGCCGAGCTGAGGCAGGCGTCCACGACGAGCTGCGTTTTCAACGCGATGTCGGGCCATGATTCATTGAGTGAGCCACTGCAAACCTGCGAGGCAAAATGGCGAAATAGCTTTGTCTCTTGTGCCGTGGGGCCGGGGGAGCCAGATTCGGCGACCGTCACGCGGTGGCCATTGATTTCAAACTCAAGCTCGTCGCCCGCCCGCGAGTTCACAAAATCGTCCACGCGCAGCCCGCCGCGCGTGCCCTCAAAGTGCGCCCATTGGTGCATACGTGCGAGAAACGAGCAGTGAAAACCCGCCGACAGCCCGCCGTCGAAACGTAGTTCGCCAGAAAATTCCGCCGGCACGCGGGCCGGACTATCGGCGCGGCCGAACTGAGCCAGCATGCGGCCGGTCACTTCGGACGGCAACCGCCAGCCGGCGGCCCAAAGTGAGAGACGAACGCAATACCAACCGAGGTCGCCGAGGCAGCCGAACGGCTCCAGTCCGCTGTGAACGCGAATGTTGTCCGCGCAAAAGCTGTCGCCACCGAGGAAACTGAACGCGCTTGTGACGCGCCTCAGATCGCCAACGCTCGCGTTGTCATCCAGCGCCGACTGCATTGCGGAGAGCCGAGCGCTGTGCATGAACATTACTCCGTCCATGAACTGCACCCGATGGCGGCGGCAGGCGTCGAGGACTTCGCGCAGATCGGCGGCGCTGTTAGCACACGGTTTCTCGCAGACGATGTGTTTACCCGCCGCCGCCGCACGCAGGAGCCATGCCTTGCGGAGACCGGTGGGCAGCGGCACATAGACTGCATCAACGTCCGCCGCCGCGAGTAACTCCTCGTAGTGGCCGAGTGCGCGTGGGGCGGACCCGAAGGGCGCGATGGCTTGGTTCTCGGCAATAAACTGCTGTGCACGCGCGAGATCGCGGCTGGCGACCGCTACGACCGCACCGTTGCCGGAAAAGTGGATGGCTTTCCAATTCTTCCGCGCGATGCCGGCAGTGCCGAGGATGCCCCAGCGGAGTTTTTCGCCGCTCATCGCGTCGCGGCCTTAGCCGTGCAGGTAGGACATGATCAAGTTTTCCAGATACTCCTGCTTGCCGCTGCGGGGCTTGGGCTCGCCGAGCTTGCCGAGCGCGAGCTTATTCAACTCGCGGAAGCCGATGCGGCGTTTTTCGATATCCTTGCCGTAGCCGGTGTCGAACGAGGCGTAACGGTCCGCGACAAACTTCTCCAGCTTGCCGTCGGCGAGAATTTTTTGCGCCAGTTTGAAGCCGAGTGCATAGGCGTCCATGCCGCCAATGTGCGCGTGGAAGAGGTCCTCCGTGTCGATACTCGGGCGGCGGAGCTTCGCGTCGAAGTTGAAGCCTCCGGTGCCTAGGCCACCGGCTTTCAAGATCGAGAGCATCGCGAGAGTGAGCTCACGCACGTCGGTGTTGAACTGGTCGGTGTCCCAGCCGAGGAGCAGATCACCGGCGTTGGCGTCAATCGAGCCGAGCATCCCGGCGGCCGCGGCTACCTCGATCTCGTGCTGGAAAGTATGGCCGGCGAGGGTGGCGTGGTTGGTCTCGATGTTGAACTTAAAAACCTTCTCGAGGCCGAAGGTGCGGAGGAACGCGATGCCGCTTGCCACATCGAAGTCGTATTGGTGCTTGGTGGGCTCCTTCGGTTTCGGTTCGATGAGGAACTGGCCCTTGAAGCCGATGCTGTTGGCGTAGTCCTTCGCCATGTGCATGAACGTGGCAAGGTGCTCCTGCTCGCGCTTGAGGTTGGTGTTGAGCAGCGTCTCGTAGCCTTCGCGGCCACCCCAGAAAACGTAGTTCTCGCCACCAAGCTCCTTGGTGACATCGAGGGCCTTCTTGACCTGTGCAGCGGCATAGGCGAAGACATGCGCGTCGGGATTGGTGGCCGCGCCGCACATGTAGCGCGGGTTAGAGAAGAGGTTGGCTGTCCCCCAGAGGAGCTTCACGCCGGTGGCCTTCTGGAGTTGCTTTGCGTGGGCGACGATCTGGTCGAGATTCTTGTTGGACTCGGCGAGCGTGCGGCCCTCGGGCGCGATGTCGCGGTCATGGAAACAGTAGAACGGCGCGCGGATTTTTTGGAAAAACTCGAAGGCCGCGTCCATGCGAACCTTGGCGATGGAGACGGCATCCTTGCCGCTCTCCCACGGGCGAATGATGGTGCCGGGGCCGAACGGGTCGCCGCCCGTACCGCGAAATGCGTGCCAATAGGCGATAGAGAAGCGCATGTGCTCCTCCATGGACTTTCCGCCGATAACCTCGTCGGGGTTGTAGTGGCGGAAAGCGAGCGCTTGCGAGGCTTGGGGGCCTTCGTAGGCGATCTGGTGAATTTTGGGGAAGTGAGATTTAGGGTTCTTCATGGGAAGACCCCATAGGAGAACGAGAAACACGGTGTGGACGAGGAAATTTTTTAGCAAAAACACGCCGGGCAATGCCCACGATTCCTCGCGCGTGAGATTGACCCGCCGCATCCCTCAGCGTTTAACCGGCGCATGAGAGACACCCTTACCGTCCATCTCGGCCCGCGTAGCTACCCGATCTCCTTCGGGACCGAGTTGGCTTCGCAGGTGCGTATGACGCTGGATGTCATGGCCCAGACAGGCCGGCGCGTCGCGGTCGTCACGGACGCAAACGTCGCTGCGAATTTGGACGCGGCCCGGCAGGCGATGTTCGGTGCCACGCCCACATTCGTCGCGCCGTCGGGCGAGGGGAGTAAATCGCTTGAGACGCTGGGGCAGGTGCTGAATTTTTGTGCCGAGCAAAAACTAGGCCGCAGCGACGCGCTCTTTGCTTACGGAGGCGGCGTGATTGGCGACCTCACCGGTTACGCGGCGGCGAGTTGGCTGCGCGGAGTGGATTTTTATCAAGTGCCCACGACTTTGCTCGCGATGGTGGATAGCTCGGTGGGTGGCAAGACGGGTATCAATCTCGCCGCCGGAAAAAATCTGGTCGGTGCGTTTCACCAACCGCGCGGCGTATTTATTGCGACTGAGCTGCTCGCCACGCTGCCGCCCCGCGAGTTCGCCGCCGGCTGTGCTGAAATCATCAAGACCGGACTGCTCGGCGACCTTGAGCTGTTCGCTCGGCTGGAGCGTGCACCGCTCTCGCTTTCGAGTGCCGACCTGACCGACGTCATCCGCCGCTGTTGCGCGCTCAAGGCCCGGGTCGTGGAAGCCGACGAGTTTGAGACCGCCCAGGACGGAGGGCGCGCGCTCCTCAACCTTGGCCACACTTTCTGTCATGCCATAGAGCAAGCGACCGGCTATGGAGCCTATTTGCATGGTGAGGCCGTTGCCGTCGGCCTCTGCGCGGCGGCGCGGCTATCGCAAAAACTCGGCCTCATTTCCACCGATGATGTTGCGCGGATCGAGCGGGTCATTGCCATTCACCAACTACCGACGCGGCTGAAAGCGCCACTCCTAATGACTGATCTCACTGCCGCGATGGCGCGCGATAAAAAAGTTCGCGTCGGCCAATTGCGCTTCGTCGTACTCCAGTTGCTCGGCCAAGCCGTCACGCGCGACAGTGTTGACTCCGCGCTCGCCGCAGCGTGTTTTCGCGAAGTTGGCGCGGTGTGAACCGCGGCACGGCGGGTGGTGGCGCTGGATCGATTGGCGCCAGTCTACTATGGTAGACACATGTTTTAGGAGCGCGAGCAAGCTCACGGACTACGAACCAAGCGAAATGCACCAGTGCCGGGCTCTATCCGCGCTTGCACGAGACGAGACGGGGCGTTCGCATGGTAGTCTCATGGCCGCCAACGAAAATTTGTTTTTGGATCCCACCTTTGAAATCCGCTGGTCGCGACACACGCCCGAGCTGATTGAGCCGGCCATCACGGCGGCGCTGGAGCGCGCGCAGGCGGCCATTGACGCCATCGTTGCACGCGAGGTGGGTGGGGCCAATTTTGAGAACACCCTACTCGCGTTGGAGCGTGCGACCGAGGAGCTCGGCCTGGCGTGGGGCAAGGTCACGCACTTACAGGCCGTGAACGACTCCCCCGCGCTCCGCGCCGCGCACAACGCCTTGCTTCCGGCGGTGTCGGCATTTTACGCGAAAATACCGCTCAATTCCACCCTCTGGGCGCGGGTGAAGGCGGTCGCTGGGTCGGCCGAGGCGTGCGCGCTCACCGGCGTGCGGCGGCGGTTCCTTGACGAGACAGTAGCCGATTTCCGGCAGGCCGGCGCGGATTTACCCGACGACAAGCGCGCAAGGCTGGAAGCGTTGCAGGGTGAGTTGGCGCAGCTGACTCAGAAGTATTCCGAAAATGTGCTGGATGCCACCAATGCGTGGCAACTGCTCGTCGTGGACGAATCCCGGTTACGCGGTCTGCCCGCGCATGCCCTCGCCGCGGCCCGCGCAGGCGCGGAGAAAAAAGGCCTCGGCACGGCGGAGAAACTAGTCTGGCGGTTCACGCTGCACGGCCCTTCGCAAGAGCCGGTGCTGACTTACGCCGAAGACGAGTCGCTGCGTCGTGAGATGTGGACGGCAGCGGTCGCCGTCGGCGCGGAGGCCCCTCACGATAACACAGCGCACGTGCAAAAAATCCTTGCTCTGCGCGCCGAGAAGGCCGCGTTGCTGGGCAAGTCGCATTTCGCCGACCTCGTGCTGGAGCGTCGCATGGCCAAGGGCGGCGAGGCCGCGCTCGCGTTTGTCGGCGACCTCGCGAAGCGCACAACGGCGGCGTTCGCCAGTGAGTGCCGCGAGCTGGAGGAGTTCAAGGCGCGCGAGACTGGCGGCACGCCCAGCCCGCTCAAAGCGTGGGAAGTTACGTTCTGGGCGGAGAAGCTGCGGCAGGCTCGCTACGATTTTGACGAGGAGGCGTTGCGGCCGTATTTCCCAATGGAGCGCGTGGTCGCGGGGATGTTTGAGCTGGTCGGGAAAATCTTTGACCTGCGCGTGACGGAGAAATTGGGCATCGAGACCTGGCACCCCGAGGTGAAGTTCTACGAGGTGCATGACACACGCGGGCGTCACCTCGGCTCGTTCTACACCGACTGGCATCCGCGCGAATCTAAACGGGGCGGCGCGTGGATGAACTACCTCATTACTGGCGGTCCGCGCTCGGACGGCACCCGCGCACCGCACCTGGGACTGATGTGCGGCAACATGACGCCGCCGGCGGGCGACCGGCCCGCGCTGCTCACCCACCGCGAGGTCGAGACGGTGTTCCACGAGTTTGGCCACCTGCTACACCACCTGCTCGGCGAGGTGGAGATCAAGTCGCTCAATGGCGTCAACGTCGTGTGGGACTTCGTCGAGCTGCCCTCGCAGATCATGGAGAACTGGACGTGGGAGCGTGCCAGCCTTGACCTCTTCGCGCGGCACCACGAGACCGGAGCGACCATTCCCGACGAGCTGTTCAACAAGCTCGTCGCGGCGAAAAATTTCCGTGCCGCCTGCGCGATGATGCGTCAGGTGCAGCTCGGCCGGATGGATCTCGCGCTGCACACACGCACGGCGGAGTTCCTCGACGGCGACCTCGAGGCCAAGGCGCGCGCCACCGTGGCCGACTGCATGATCCCCACCGTACCGCCCGGCCGCACGCTCGTGAAACGCTTTGGCCACCTGTTCTCCGACCCGGTCGGCTATGCGGCCGGCTATTACTCCTACAAGTGGGCCGAGGTGCTCGACGCCGATGCGTTCACGCGCTTTCAGCGCGAGGGAATTTTCAACGCTGCCACTGGCGCGGAGTTCGTCCAAAAAATTCTGAGCAAAGGTAATTCCGCCGACGCGGCGGCGCTCTTCCGGGACTTCATGGGCCGCGACCCTGACCCCGGCGCGTTGTTGCGCCGCTGCGGGCTTGCCGGTGAATGATACGATTCGGTAGAGCACCACAGCATGCCACGCCATCTGCGTTTTCTCGTCTTGCTGCTGGTCTTCAGCCTTGCCGGCACGACCTGGGTGTTCTGGACTTACGAACACGGAGTGAACGCGCACATCAAGTCCTATCAAGATGTGCTGTGGTGGTGGTTTGTCAGTTCGACGACGGTCGGCTATGGCGATATCGCGCCCATCACACCCCAGGGCCGGCTCGCGGCGGTGGTGACGATCATCGTAGGTATTTATTGTTATACCAACTTCATCACCATCACAGCCGACTCGTTGCACGGCCTGACCAACCGCAAGCATCTTGGTACTGCGCCCGTACGCGCGAGAGATCATATCGTCATCGGTGAATACACGGCGTTTGCAGACGAGCTGCTACAAGCACTGCCGCAATACCCTGGCTTGGCATGGCGCGAAGTGGTCATCGTGACGGATCTTGTGCAGGTGAGGCCCTACGCGCAGCACCATTTCGTGCGCGGCGTACCGATCAGCCCAACCGCGCTCAAGCAGGCGAGCATTGCTACAGCCGCCGTGGTGTTTCTCTACGCCAATGTGCGCTACCTCGATCCCGATTTGAAAACGCTGCACACCTGTGCGCGATTCCTAAAACTCGCGCCCCACGCAAAAATATTTATCGAATTGAACAATCCGCAACACGAGCTGGCCACGCAACTCGGTAACCGTGTGACTATTCTGGCAAGCCGCGATTTACTGACGGCCGTGATGCAGAATCGTGCGCCCGATCTCGGGTCGGCGTTTCCGTTCGGATGATTAGGAGGAGTCGCGGCTCAGCTTTTCAGCTCGGGGGCGGAGAGCGCTTTCGGCGTTTCATCAAGTTGGCGCGGCTCAATGATTTTTCTTTCGCTCCCGGCGCCGAGTTTTTCAAGTTTGCGACCGGTGACGAGGAGTTGGCTCTCAGTCTGGTAGACGGTACTGTTGTAGGCCCCCACGGCCTGCTGCAAACGTTGACCGAGATCGTCCAAATTTTTGGCGACGGCAGAGACGCGCTCGTGCAGCTCGACGCCGAGTTTGCGGATTTCGTCGGCGTTTTTCGACAACGCCTCTTGTTTCCACCCATAGGCGGCGGCCTTGAGCAGCGCGATGAGCGTGGCCGGCGACGCGAGAATAACGCCGACAGCTGTGCCGCGCTCAAACAAGTCCGGCTCGTAGCGCAGCGCCGCGCTGTAGAATGCCTCGCCGGGTATGAAAAGCACGACGAACTCCGGTGATGGCTGAATATTTTTCCAATAGGATTTGTTGCCTAGAGAGTCAATGTGGCCACGCACAACGCGCGCGTGCTCGGTGAATTTGGCCTTGCGACTGGCTTCATCGCTCGCCTCCAGCGCCTCAAGAAACGCCTGCATCGGCGCCTTGGCGTCCACGGCAATGGACTTGCCGCCAGGCAGTCGGATGATCATGTCGGGCCGCACATCTCCCGCGGCCTGTTGCTGGATGAAGTCCACGTTCTCCACCATGCCGGCTAACTCGACGACACGTTGGAGCTGGAGCTCGCCCCAGCGGCCGGCCGTGCTGGTCGAGCGCAACGATCGCGAGAGCTTGGTTGTCTCAGCCTGCAGGGAAGCGTTGTTGAGGGCAAGGCCCTTGAGCTGCTCGGTGAGTGCGCCGTAGGCACCGGCGCGGGCTTTTTCGATCTCGGCGATTTTGCCGTCTACCTTCTCCAAGGACTCGCGTAGCGGTTTCACGAGGGCGTCAATCGCCTGCTGGCGCGCGGTGAGGTCGCCGACAGATTTTTCCTGAAGCTGCGCAAAGGATTGCTGGGCGAGCCGCAGGAAATCGTCGCGGCTAGCGCGCAGTGCGGCGGCCGAGAGCTCGGCAAACTCCGCCTTCAGTCGTTCGTGGGTCGAGCGTAACTCGGCGAGCCGCGCTTCGGCCGAACCGCGCTCGGCGGATAGTTCGTTTTCAGTTTTCGATTTGAGCTTTGAAACTTCGGCCAGCTCGCTGCGCGCGGTAGCCAGCTCGACGGACAGACGGGCGTTTTCCTCCTCCTTGGCGCGCAGGCGTTCGGCCAGCACGGCCGAATGCTGGCGGAGGAATAGCCAAGTGGCGGCTGCCGCAAGCACGGTGGCGGCAAAGACGATAAGAAGCGTGGACACACCGCCACTGTGCGGCTCGCTCCTTGCGCGGCAAGGGCGGAACGCGTTAAGGCTGTTCGGGGGGGGGGGGGGGGGGCACGGTTGCATGCC
>CAIQKQ010000119.1 GCA_903872425.1 uncultured Opitutia bacterium
CACTGGCAAAATGCGCCTGCCCGGCGCGGTCGAGGTAACGGATGATTTTCACGCACGCATTTCCAGCCGAACCGCTGTCCCCGCGCAAGCCGCAAGAACAGCCACCGCTGGTGGCTTATATTAGCCTCTTAAGTACTACCTAACCCGCGCTTAAGATCCCCTGAAAGCAGACGCCTTCAGCAGCCACGCGGATGTTTGCGATGCGTGGACGTGGCAGCATTCGCCATTTTGCACCCACTGACAGGAACAGCAGGACACAACACTTTACGGATGCCATCCGCGACGGTAGTGCCGCAGCATTTTTTGTATGACACTGCCGACCGCCGGTGGGCAACTTCGCCCTTGCGTCTGGAGGCAGTGGCGCGCGGAGTTTTTGCGCCGTGCATCACCAACCCCTTGCCTCCATGTTTCCCGTCCAACTCCGTTTCGCCGCACCGCCATCGTTTATAGCTGCAACCCTCCGCGCCGGGTTGGTTGTCGTCGCGCTCGCACTCGTCGGCCTTGGCGGCGGCTGCGCTTCGTCGGCTGGCAACACAGCCCGCCCATCGGCCATGGAAAACAACGCGAAGCAGTTTAGTATTTCCGGCCTGAACCTCACGATGATCAAGCTCGCGCCAGGCACGTTCACCATGGGGCATCCGCCGGGCAACGGCGCGGAGAGCGACGAGACCACGTTGACCCAAGTGACTTTGACCAAGGCGTTCTGGCTCGGCGCGACGGAGCTGACCATCGGGCAGTGGCGGCAGTTCGCCGAAGCCACCGGCTATCGCACGCAGCCGGAAAAAACCGGCGAGGGGATGTGGGCGTGGGTCGGCGGCACGGCGTCCTACGAGAAGCAGCCCGGCACGAGCTGGCGCAACCCCGGCCGGGTGGATAAGCCTGACGAGAACCTGCCAGTCAGCGGCGTGAACTGGGACGACGCCCAGGCATTCTGTGCATGGCTCACCCAGCGTGAGCGCACCGCGGGGCGACTGCCCGCGGGTTACGCCTACGCACTACCAACCGAAGCGCAGTGGGAGTACGCGTGCAAAGCCGGCACCGGAGAGTTCGATCCCGCCAATGCCGACGAAATCGCATGGCACGGCGGCAACAGCGGCCCAGAAGCGCACCCGGTCGCGCAGAAAAGACCGAACGCGTGGGGCTTTTACGACATGGTCGGCAATCTCTGGGAATGGTGCCAAGATTGGTATGGCCCGTTTCCCGGCGGTAGCGTGACGGACTTCGTCGGCGTGGAGCCAGCCAGCGGAACCAAAATCCGCAACATCCGCGGCAACAGCTTCAGTGGCACCGGTGCGCACAACACCGGTTACACTAACCGCTGGGGCACAACCAACAATCGCGACGGCTATCGTGCTACCCTCGGTTTACGTGTCGCGCTTGTAACGGCCCCGGACGCACGGTAAGTCGGCCGCCGGCGTGAGCCAGTTCGTCTGGCGCTTCCAGCTGGCAGACGGAACGAAGCCGCATTCATTTCAGGCAGGATTGTCAAGAGTCAAGACATGACCCCTTATGGCTGACCCTGGAATGATCGGTTCGATTCCAGGGTTACGCAAAGCCATAATTAATAGTGTTGCCGATGTTTTGATATCTGAAACATCAACTAGATCCTATCCATGAATATCGCATTAATTATAATATAGTATATATGAGAAATTATATAGTATCGTTTATTTTGATTATTGCAGGAGTAAATTTAATTGCTCGCGGTGAAGGCGAAATGTATTCTTCAGATATCGGCGGATATGTGAGCGGCTACAATGTTCGCCTAGGG
>CAIQKQ010000120.1 GCA_903872425.1 uncultured Opitutia bacterium
CGGGGAAGTGCGGCGGGTGAACCCTGCCTATACATCCCAGACCTGCCCGTCCTGCGGGCATATCAGCCCAGAAAACCGCCCTTCCCGGTCTGTTTTCCGCTGCGTTAAATGCGCTCACTCCGGCCATGCCGATGTGATCGCCGCTCAGAATATAATGTCGGCAGGACTTGCCGCCACTGTCCGTGGAGGAGCTTCAGGCTCCGGTGAAACGGGAACCGCCTCTAAACGCGCCCGCCTGCTTCGCAGGCGTGCTGCTTAAGGGAATCCCGGCCCTTCAGGGCCGGGAGGAGGTCAAGGTAAAGAAAATGATCAATAAATGGCGGTTCTGCCTACAAAGTTTCGCGGCTTGCCAGTTTTTCAGGCGGGTTTGAGGATGTCCGCATGGCTCTATTCGGTTCCCTCGCAACGGTGCGCTCCCAGCTCGCCTCATCGGAAAATTTCAAGACAGCCTTCGCTTACGTCGAAGCGTGTCTGCGCCCCGGTTCACCGGAACGCGCGTTGCTCGACGGCCTCGCCCCCGAGCAAATGCAGCGCGTGGAACTGGCGGGAGGCGTTTTTGCGCTACCGCAGGCTTGCATGAGTCAGCCCGCGGGCGTGCCGGCGGTTCCAAAGTGGGAGTCGCATAAGGCCTACATCGACGTACAAGCTGTGATCATCGGCGATGAAGTGATGGAGGTTTCCGATGTCACTAAACTGACCGTGAGCGAAGATCTTCGTCCAGCGAAGGACGTTTTGTTTTATCAGCCCTCGTCCACATTTTCCTCGCTGCGCGTCGCCGCGGGTGAAGTTGCCGTCTTTTACCCTATCGACGGTCATCGTCCTCTTGTAGCGGCAGGTGCGCCGATGTTGGTGCGCAAGGTCGTCGTGAAGGTGCCGGTCCCGGCGTGAACTACCGTCACCATTATCACGCGGGGAATTTTGCCGATGTGATGAAGCATGTGCTGCTAGTGCAGCTCGTGCGCGCGCTCCAGAAAAAGCAGAAAGGCCTCCTTTGTCTCGATACGCATGCCGGCCGCGGGAGCTATGATCTCGCGGCCGCAGCGACCGGCGATACACATGCACGCACGCCTGAGTGGCCTGAAGGCGTGGGCCGTTTGTGGACTTACCCGTCGGCTGAGTTGCCGTCGGGCGTCGCGGAGTATGTGGCGCTCGCTCGCGCCTACGATCGACGCGAAGGAAACGCTACGCCCGAGCCGCGGTTTTACCCAGGGTCGCCCCTGCTGGTGAGTCTTATCGCGCGGCCGCAGGAGCGGTTGGTGCTGTGCGAACGGCAGCCAGAGGAAGCGGCCGCGCTCAAAGAGCGATTTCAGTTTACGCAAGGCTCTCAGGTGCGCGAGACGGACGGTTATGGCGCCGTGCGCGCTTTGTTGCCTCCACTCGAGAAACGGGCGTTCGTTTTGATCGATCCGCCGTTTGAGGCGCAAAACGAATGGGCGCAGATCGTGGCGACGGTGAAGGATGGATTGCGTCGTTTGCCGAGCGGTACGTTCGCCATCTGGTATCCGCTGACCGAGCGCGCGAAAGTGGATATATTTTTCGCTGAATTACGGCGCTTGGAATTGCCGCCTACGCTTGCGGCCGAGCTGGTGGTCAATCCGCCCTCAGCGAAGATGGTTGGCTGTGGACTCGTCGTGGTGAATCCCCCTTGGAAATTCGACGGCGAGGCGGCGCTGACGGTAGAATTTCTCGCCTCCTTGCTCGGGCAAGGTCCGGGCTCCCGTGGCGACGTGCTCTGGCTTATGCCAGAGCGTTGAGCGAACTCCTTGGGTTTTAGTGGGCCGCGGCAATTTTCGCTGCTGCCCGAAAGGCGAGGGCCATGATCGTAAGCGCGGGATTGAAGCCACCATTGGTTACGTGCAGCGAGCCATCGGTGATCCAAAGATTGTTATGGCCGTGGACGCGACCAAAGGAATCGGTCACGCCGTCGCGCGGATCCGCGGCGAGGCGGGCGGTGCCCGCTTGATGTTGTGACGCGGAAAGACGCAGATCCATCGCAGAACTCCAGACGCGTTCGGCCCCGGCGGCTCGTAGCCAGTCTTCAGCGCGGGCGCGGATGAATTCGGCGGTGCGCACCGTCTCCGGATGCGTGGTGCCACTTAAGCGAGCGACCGGCAGGTCAAAACGGTCGCGGACGTGTGGATCGAGGGTGACGCGGGAATCAGGCGACGGAATTTCTTGCACGGGACCCCGTAGATCGATGCCGCGTAGGTAGAGTTCGCGCATCGCTTTTTTGTTGGCGAGGCCCCAGCGGGGTATGTCCGGGGGCAGGTGCGATCGCCAGAAGATGATGGGCAGTTTGACGAAATCGTTGGCCAGCATGGCGCCGCCAATGACCCCGGGGTTGCCGTGGTTAAATTGCGTAGTGGCGATGCTGACCCCAGGGCCGAGGTTGGGGTTTTCGAAACCGGCTGGAAGCAGACCGGAGACGACCGGGTAATAATGGCCTTGGAGGTGACGGCCTACGTGGTCGCTATGGTTGCCGAGGCCGTGCGGATGCTGCGGCGAGTTCGAGAGGAGCAGTAAACGTGCAGTCTCAATGGCTCCGCCAGCGAGGATAATAGTAGTGGCAAAGGCCGTGCGTCGCTCCGTTTGCGCGGAGTCGGGCGCGGTTGGTGCGAAATACTCGACGCCAATGGCTCGGCCCGATGTATCGGTCAGGACGCGGGCGACATGGGCTCGAGTGATGAGCGTGCATCGTCCAGTGGCGAGCGCGCGGGGTAGTAGCGTATTGTGGGAGCCATTGCGCGCATCTGTAGGACAGGCAAAGCCGATGCATTGTCGGCACTGGACGCAGGGGGCTCGGCCTTGGTAAGGCGCGGTGTTGACGGCGAGGGGAGGCGTGAAGGCGTTCCAGCCGAGCTTGGCGGCACCGCGAGCAAGCCATGCGCCTGTCGGTGTGGATGGCACCGGCGGCAATGGGAACGCACGCTCCCGCGGTGCGTAATGAGTAGTCGTGTGATCTCCGGCCACGCCGACCTCGTGTTCAGCGCGTTCGTAGTAAGGGGCGAGGTCGGCGTAGGTGATCGGCCAGTCAGCGAGGGAACTGCCGGCGGGCCTGCCATAGCGCGTGACCATGCGGAAATCGTCGGGATGAAAGCGCCACGCTTGCATGCCCCAGACACGGGAGCCCCCGCCGACGGTGAGCGCATTGTTGTGGTATTCGGCCTCGTGGGGAAAAACCGTGCGACTGCCGCCTTGGGGATCGACGAAAACACGCGGGTGGCCAGCCGGATCATGGGTGGTGTTATCACCGTAAAGAGAGAGCCGATGGTGACGCAGATGATCTCCCGGGATGTCGCGGTAGCGCAGATCGCGCCCGCGTTCGAGGACAAGAACCCGTTGGCCCGCTTCAGCTAGGACGCCGGCGGCTATGCCGCCGCCTAGGCCGGCGCCCACGATGATCACATCGTAAATTGAATGGCTGGCGTTCACGGAGCAGAGGGTCGAACGGGCAAGAGCGGGTCGTAGCCGATCATACGCCACGAGGCGGCGTCGCGGTTGCCGCCGTTGGCGGGGTCGGCGTAAAAACCCTCAGCGGCGAGATCGATCAGACGATTAACAAAAGCGGCCGCGGAAACTGTCGCGGGCCACGGTGTAGTAGTTCGGTTTTGCACGAGCGCACTGATCAGAGCATCTTGCGCGGTGGCGGGGAGTGCGGCAAAGCGCTGTCCGTGACACGAATTAGCTTCTGCGTCGAGCCGTGTCAGGCCTTGCGCGAGGGTCGTAGCTTCGGCGGCGCAACTGTGAGTGAGCAGTTGCAGAATGAATTTATCGGTACCGGAGGCCAGGGCCCCAGGGTATTCATCGGCCGGAATGAGCCGATCTAGAAGTGCGCGTAGGGCATTGAGCTGGGTCGGGGACAGCGGCATGGGGCGACCCTTTGAAATCAGTCCATGGTTGGCCGCCAAGCGTGTAATGTGGGTACAAAAAAGCGGAGACGTGCGGTCTCCGCTTCAGCTTTTAAGTATTTATCCGCTCTCGCTCACGCGCTGCTCGTCGTTGTTGAGGGACGGGGAGCAGGCTGAAAGGTTTTTGAGTCCACCCTCGGTGGTGAAACTTGGAGCGGGGGAGCCCGGAAAATAGGACGGTTCCACAAAACGTCCTCACGCGTCACGAATTGCACGATAGGAGGCTTTTCCGCGATTCTTTGCGGGTATTGGTAATCAATGGGGAGTGGCATGTCAGAGGGGTTAACAGACTTTCATCGACGTAAAAAGTGCCATGGGAAAGAAAAATTGTTAATACTAAGCAAAATACCTCACGGTATATTCATAAAAAGCGACCTTGCCGGCCGCGTAACAGTTTCCCACAACTGCTCCTCTCGTTTGTTTCAACCCCATCCCCCTAATCCCTAGTTATTATTATGAGTAACGAACAAAATAGTTCTGCGCCAATCGCGCCTAATTCGAAGCGTCTCCTCTGGGCCGGTTTTATGGCCATCCTTGCTGCTGGCGTCGGCTTCGCCCTCCGTGGCGGCATCTTCGGTGCCTGGGCCTCCGAATACGGTTTCACTGCTACCCAATTGGGTGCGATCGGTGGCGCCGGTTTCTCGGGCTTCTGCTTCGGTATCATCATCGGTGGCGTCTTGGTCGATAAATTCGGCTACGGCAAACTGATCGCCCTCGCCCTCGTGGGGCACATCGTCTCTGCGTTTGTCACCTTCGGCGCCTCCACGCCGCAGAATGCTTATGACTTCCTGTATTGGGGTATGTTTATCTTCGCCTACGCGAATGGCACCCTCGAAGCCGTGGCCAATCCGCTCGTCGCCACGACTTTTCCGCAAAACCGCACACACTATCTAAATATCCTGCACGCCTCTTGGCCGCTCGGTATGGTCGTCGGTGCCATCGCTTCCTACGCGCTCGGGACTCATGGTCTCGGACTCGGCTGGAAGGGTCAGCTCGCTTTCTATCTCGTCCCCACCGTCGCCTACGCGGTGATGTTCATGGGCCAGACCTTCCCGAAATCGGAAGCAGCACTTAAAGGTGCTAACTTCGGCGAAATGTTCAAGGACGTCGGCCTCCTCGGTGCCGCGGTCGCTTGCTACCTAGTCGCTCTCTTCTTCGGCGGCGCCACCACCGGCTTCATCATCGGCGGCGTGCTGCTCATCACCGTCGGCATCATCACGCGCTTCTCGCTCGGATCCCTGCTTCTATTCGTGCTCTTTGTCACTCACGCCCTCGTCGGCGCGGTCGAACTTGGCACCGATTCTTGGATCGAAGCCATCACCGGCAATCTCTTCACGGCTGACCAAGGTAAGACCCTCTTCATCTGGACCTCCGCCATCATGTTCGGCCTGCGCTTCTGCGCTGAGTTCATCGAAAAGAAGATTGGTTCGCCGATCGCTCTCCTTGTTACCTCGGCTCTTCTCGCCGTCGTGGGTCTTCGTCTCGCATCCGGTATGGATTCCTTTTATGTGGCGCTGGCGGCTCTCGGCATTTACGCCCTCGGCAAGACCTTCTTCTGGCCCACCATGCTCGCCGTCATCGGCGATCGCTTCCCGCGCTCTGGCGCCGTCGCGATGTCCATCATGGGCGGCATCGGCATGCTCTCCGCGGGTTTGCTCGGTGGCCCCGGCCTCGGCTACGCCAAGGACCGTTTCACCGCGGAGAACCTGCAGCAGTCCGCTCCCGCAGTCTACGCGTCAGCCAAGGCTTCCAGCGAGTCGAAGTTCCTCTTCCTCTCTTCCGTGACCGCAGTTGACGGCACCAAGCTCGAAGCGGCTAAAAAGGCCGGCGACAAGGGCACGGCCGACCAGAAAGCTATCGTCGCCGCCAACCAGGCCGGTGACCGCGCTACCTTAAAGGCCGATTCGTACATTCCTCTCACGATGGCTGCGATCTACCTGCTGTTGCTGTTCTACTTCAAGAGCATCGGTGGCTACCGCGCGCTAAAGATCGAAGAGCAAGAAAAAGCCGCCTAA
>CAIQKQ010000121.1 GCA_903872425.1 uncultured Opitutia bacterium
CCCCCACCTCAAACTCCACGCCCATCGGCCGGCAGTGAGAGAGGAGGGCGCGGATGACCTCGCCGCGCTCTTGATTTCTCCCGCCCATCTGGGGGACACTATACCCATGCGCCGCCTCACCGCCCTACTCCGTTTTACCTGCTCCGTTTCCCTCGCGCTCGCCGCGCTGCTCGCGGGCTGTAAGCCTGCCACCTCGGCCACGCCGGTCGCGGACAGCCGCCGCTCTCAGACCCTGCATCTCGGCAACAGTTCCGAGCCGGGCGACCTCGACCCCCAGACCGCCGTTGCGCTCACTGAGGCCAACATCCTCGTCGCGCTCTTTGAGGGCCTCACCGCGCTCGACGAAAAAACCTGTCAGCCCGTTCCTGGTGTCGCTGAGCGCTGGGACATCTCGCCCGACGGACTCACCTATAAATTTCAGCTGCGCGCCGACGCGAGGTGGTCGAATGGCGATCCGCTCACAGCGCGCGACTTCGCCTGGTCGTTCCAGCGTATCCTCTCACCGAAACTAGCTTCTGAGTATTCCTACATGGTCTGGCCGATCAAAAACGCGCAGGCCTATAACGAGCGCAAGATAACCGACTTCGCGCAAGTCGGCGTGCATGTTGTGGACGACCACACTTTGGAGATTAACCTCGGCGCGCCCTGCCCATGGCTGCTTGCGCTCGCCGCACATCAATCGTGGTTCCCGGTCCACCGCGCCACGGTTGAAAAGTTCGGCGGCGCTGAGCGCCAAGGCACTCGCTGGACGCGTCCGGAGAACATGGTCGGCAACGGCGCGTTCACGCTCAAAGAGTGGTCGCCCAACGCCCGCATCGTCGCTGCAAAAAGTCCGAACTATTGGGACGCCACCCACACGAAACTCAACGCCGTAGTGTTTTACCCCCTCGAGAACCTAGCCACCGAGGAGAAAAGTTTTCGGGCCGGCCAGCTCCACGTCACCTATGGACTACCGCCCGCGAAGATCTCCGCATGGCAGCAGGACACGCCCGCGTCCGTCCGGGTGGATCCGTTTTTGGAAACGTTTTTTCTGCGCTTCAATACCACCAAACCACCGCTCAACAATATGAAGCTCCGCCATGCGCTCGCGCTCGCACTTGATCGCACGGCGCTCGCGCGGGATGTGTTGCGCGGCAGCGTTGTCCCCGCGCACGCGCTGACGCCACCCGGCACCGCCGGCTATGCGCCCCCCGCCGGCGTGCCAGATGACTTCGCCGCCGCGCGCGCGTTGCTCGCCGAGGCCGGGTTTGCCGGCGGTGGCGGGCTGCCGTCGTTTGAGCTACAAATCAAAAATGACGACAACCACCGTGCCATCGCCGAGGCCGTCCAACAGATGTGGAAAAAAGAGCTCGGTGTGAACCTCTCCATCGTCCCGCTCGAGCAAAAGACGTGGCTGCAAAACCAGCAGACGCAGGCATACCAAATCAGCAGCGCACGCTGGGTCGGTGACTACGTTGACCCGAACACATTTCTCGATCTCTGGCTGACCAATGGCGGCAATAACTGGACCGGCTGGGGTAGTCCCGCCTACGACCAGCTCGTGACTGAGGCCGCGCGCACGCTCGATGCGGCGAAACGCCAGTCGCTCCAACACGACGCCGAAACGCTCCTGCTCAACGAGGGCCCGATTATCCCCATCTATCACGGTGCGCGGGCATTTCTAATTGATCCGACTGTAAAAGGCTGGACGTCAAACATCCTCGGTCTTCATCGCTATCAGCTCATCTCGCTGGAGTGATCCGAGGGATTCCCTTAGTATAAACAGGAAGTCAAGAAGCGCGGAATCATGACATTGCCTCCCTTCGATGTTGTGAGCATTTAACTCCGTTCCTAGTTTCATGGCTACCTGCTAGAATTTTTTGTCGCACGCTTGCCGCACACCTGCTGGTGACTCACACTGTACCCCATGCGCCTCGCATCTACCTTGCTCCTCGCCCTGCTTGCCCTCGCACCTGCGCTCCGTGCCGCCGACCTCAAGCTCGTCCGCATTTGGCCCGAGTGGCGCACGGCGGAGTCATTCACTCGCATTAGCGAATACCTCGGTGGCCCAGAGAATACCTCCGGCCAGACTGTGCTCCGATCGCAGCCGGCGGAACGCGCGGGCTTTTATTTCCTCACTCGCACCGAGACGAAGTCCGCCATCGCCGGCGCGCGCATCGAACTGCAGGTCCTCCTGCCCGGCGTTGAGAAGTCGAAAACATTTTCCTTCGCTGCCACTTTACCCGCCGGCAGCCACGTCACCCTCACTGGCGTAACCGGCAAGGACTGGCCCGGCGAAAAAACCACTCCTGTCGCATGGCATCTCGCCGTCATCACGGCCGAAGGCACTGTGCTCGCCAGCGAGCAAAGTTTTCTGTGGGCGAAGCCTGCCGAAACAAAATAATCTGCTTGGCCGCCGATTCAATCTGGACGCCCTTCGGACCCGTCGCTGGTGCGCCGACGCTCACACCCGCCGTACTCGCCGAGACCCTCGACGGCGGCCAAGCTTTCCGCTGGCACGTCGACGCCGATGGTTCATTTCTCGGCCAATGGTCCGACCGTGTAGCCCGTCTTCGCCTCGCTCCTAGTGGCGCACTGGAGTTTTCCGCGCCCGCCGCGCTCGCACCGGCCATCGCCCGCGAGCTACCGCGCTACCTCGCCAGCGACTGCAATTGGGCCGCACTCGCCGACACGCTCCCGTGGCGCAGTGACGCGCATCTCGCGCACTGTCTTGCTGCCTTCCCCGGCCTACGGATTTTACGCCAGCCTTTCGGCGAGACGCTCCTCGGCTTCCTGTGCAGCGCCACCAAACAGATTGTCCAGATCAAGCAGATGCTCGCCCTCCTGGCCGAGCGCCACGGTGCGAAAATTTGTAGGGCGGGGTCGCCGAACCCCGCCGAAATTTTCTCTCCAGCCAGCGACGCTGAGGGCGAAACCGTCATCGGAAAGGCGGGGAG